>JAMLIM010000120.1 GCA_023954175.1 Rhizobacter sp. | reverse complement strand
CTCGCGCAGCAGTCCGACCTTGTGCTTGACGAGCGGGTGCTTGACGTCGGTCACGGGCATGATGGGGTCCTCATCGTTGGGCGTGGTCGCGCTGGCGCAGCGCTTCGTACAGGCAGATACCGCTCGCGACCGACACGTTCAGGCTCTCGACGGCGCCGCGCATCGGCAGGTGCACAAGCGCGTCGCAGTGGCGCGCGGTGAGCTGGCGCATGCCCTTGCCTTCGGCGCCAAGCACGAGCGCCAGCGGGCCGGACAGGTCTGCGTCGTAGAGCGAATCCGGTGCATCGTCCGAGGTACCGACGACGCGGATGTCGCGCTCCTTCAGTTCCTCGAGCGTGCGCGCGAGATTGGTCACCATGAAATAGGGCACGCTGTCGGCCGCCCCGCTCGCGACCTTCGCCACCGTGGCGTTGAGGCCGACCGCATGGTCCTTCGGCGCGACGACCGCATGCGCGCCGGCGCCGTCCGCCACGCGCAGACAGGCGCCGAGGTTGTGCGGATCGGTGACGCCGTCGAGCACGAGCAGCAGGGCCGGGCCGCGGCCGGCGGCATCGACGGCGTCGAGCGTGTCGTCGAGCGAATGCGAACGCTCGACGGGCGTGACCCGCGCGACGACGCCCTGATGGCGCGGCGAGCCGCACAGCCTTGCGAGCTGCGCATCGTCGCTTTCGACGATCTTCGCCCCCGCCTGCTGCGCGCGCTGGACGAAGGCCCGCATGCGCGGGTCGCGCCGGCTGGCGTCGACATGGATCTCGCTCACCGACCGCGGCGCCGTCTTCAGGCGCACGGTGACGGCGTGAAAACCGAACAAGGTGTTCATGCGTGAATGGTAGCGGTGGCGCGTGCGCTCACTGGCGCCAACGCATCCAGAGCATGAGCGCGCCGATCAGGATCGGCTGGTGCAGCATGTAAAAGCTCAGCGACCAGCGACCCAGGCCGGCCAGCGGCCGCAGGGCCGCCGGCAGGTGGCCTTGCAGCACCGATGTGCGATGCGCGAGCAGCCATTGCCCGGCCGCCAGGCCCCACCACATGACACCAAGCCAGGGCAGCAGCGGCACATAGTCCTCGGTGATCGGCTTGCGCGTGACGAGGCCGATCCAGCTCAAGCCCGGGCCGTCGAACATCGGGCTGGCGGCGACATGCGGCAGCGCGATCGCGAGCGCGCCGAGCGGCCACAGCCAGCCCGACCAGCCCGCGCTCAGGCGCGCGATGACGAGCATCACCGCGAGGCCGTGCAACACGCCGAAGGTGATGTAGCTGCGCGGAAACATCCACCACGAACCGGCCGTCACCAGCAGTGCGCAGCCCGCCACCTGCGCCCAGCGCCGCCAGAAACGGGGCCAGCCCACGCCCCTGCCGGCGGCGACCGCCTGCGACAGGCCGGCGCAGAACAGGAACAGGCTCAGGATGGCGGTGCGTTGCCACGTCCACAGCGGGTCGACATGGAAGTTCTGGCGCGCGACCAGGCCGAAGTGGTTCAGGTCGAACGCGAAATGGAAGATCGCCATCCAGACGATGGCGCCGCCGCGCAGCGCGTCAAGCCGGTCGTATCGATGCGGCGCTGGGAAGGACAGTGGCGACACGGCGCGACGATAGCGCAAGTGGCGTCGCGCAGCGGACACGTTGTGCTGCGCGGGCAGCGCCGCGCGCGATATGCTTGCCGGGTGACGAGTTCCCCCCCCACCGTCGATGCAGCCGTGCGGCGCGAGATGCTGCAACTGGCGCTTCAGAACTCCGGTCGCAGTGTCCCGCTTCAACTCCTGGCAGTCGCCTTCGTCGCCTATCTGGGGCTGACGGTGGGGCGCGCCGTCGCCGTCGCCGGCGTCATCGCCTGCGGCGTCGCGGTCGCCATCTGGCGCGTCTCGATCTCGCGGCGCTTTGGTGACGCGGCCAGCCTCACCGACGCCCGTGTCCGGCGCGCGGAGGCCGAGTTCGAGGGCAATTCGGCGCTCGCCGGCGTCGTCTGGATGATCGGCACGATCTGGATCTATCCGCTGCTGGAAGGCGACATGGGCACCGCCTACGTGACGGTGCTGCTCGGCACGATCACCACCGCCGCCTTCTTCATGACGCTCGTCGGCCGCGCCTTCCTCTTCCTGACGGTGCTGCAGGTCGGCTCGCTGACGCTCGTGAGCCTGCTGACGAATGCGGTCGGCTCGTGGCTGCTCGCCGTGCTCGTGGTCGTGTTCGGCGTCACCGTGCTGCGCGGCTCGCGCCAGTTCAAGAGCACCGCGATGCAGGCAATCCGCCACAGCCTCGAAGCCGACGCCGCGAACGCGTCGCTGCAGCTGGCGAAGGAGTCCGCCGAAGCGGCGAACGTGGCGAAGTCACAGTTCCTCGCCACGATGAGCCACGAGATCCGCACGCCGATGAACGGCGTGCTCGGCGCGCTCGACCTGCTGCGCCATTCGCAGCTGGACGGCAATCAGCGCCGGCTGGTGCGCACCGCGGCGTCATCGGGCGAGTCGCTGATGAGCATCCTGAACGACGTGCTCGACCATTCGAAGATCGAGGCCGGCAAGCTCAACCTGGCGCATGCGCCGCTCTCGCTGCACAGCCTCGCCGCGTCGGTGGCGGCGCTGTTCCGGGCGAATGCCGAGAGCAAGGGGCTCGAGCTGCGCTTCGAGGTCGAGTCCGATGTCGCGAACTGGGTCATCGGCGACGCCCAGCGCCTCAAGCAGGTGCTGCTCAACCTCGTCGGCAACGCGATCAAGTTCACCGAGCGCGGACACGTGACGCTGCGGCTGTCGCCGGTGGCGACGAACAGCGACCGCGCCGGCGTCACCTTCGAGGTCGTCGACAGCGGCATCGGCATTGCACCGGACGCGGCGCAGAACCTGTTCCAGCCCTTCCACCAGATCGACGGCACGCGCAACCGGCGCCGCGGCGGCACCGGCCTGGGCCTGGCGATCAGCCAGCGCATCGTCGAGGCGATGGGCGGCCGCATCGAGGTGCGCAGCGGCAGCGGCGCGGGATCGCGCTTCTCGTTCACGCTCGAGCTCGAGCTCGATGCGTCGCCCGTGCCGCAGGTCGTGCTCGATTCGGCCATGGGCGGCCTGGAGGATGCCGGCGCGCTGTCGGGCACGGTGCTGCTCGTCGAGGACAACCCGGTGAACCTGCTGATCGCGCACGAGATGCTCGAGTCGCTCGGCCTGGACGTGGTCGAGGCCGAGGACGGCCAGCAGGCGCTCGACCTGATCGGCGCCCACCCGTTCGACCTCGTGCTGATGGACTGCCAGATGCCGGTGCTCGACGGCTACGCCGCCGCCCGCCAGATCCGCGCACGCGAAGCGAAGTTCGGCCTGCCGCGCCTGCCGATCGTCGCACTGACGGCGAACGCCTTCGACGACGACACCCGGCTCGCGATCGACGCCGGTATGGACGATCACCTCGCCAAGCCGTACACACGGGCGCGGCTGCGCGAAATGCTGATGCGCTGGCTCTGAGCGGCGCCGGCGCGCGGCTTCAGGAATCGGCCTCGTTCTCGGCCGCGTGCGGCGTCAGCGCTGCGTGGCCCACTCGGTGATGCCGGTGCGCTCGTCGTCCCAGCCGGTCTGGCCGCTGCGCTCCTCGCCCCAGGCGGTGTCGAGCTCCATGCGTTTGATTTCCTCGACCGCGCCCTCTTCGCCGCCGCCGGCCTTGCGCACCTGCGCACGCGCGAGCCGCTCCATCAGGCGCAGGTCGCGGTCGGTCAACGCCATCGCCGTCTCGCTCCACTGATCGACGATCGCGAGCAGCGATTCGTAGCTGATCGGCGACGCCAGGCGCCGCGCCTGCAGCGCGGCGAGCGTGCCGCGCAGCCGCGGGTGCACCGACGTCAGGACGTGCTCGATCGCGGCCTCGCCCTCGCCGTCGTCGACGACCAGGTCGACCAGGCCGCGCCGGAACAACTCGTCCGCCGTGTAGAGCCGGCCCGACAGGATCATCTCGTTGGCGACCGCGAAGCCCGCCTTGCGCAGCGTGAAGTTCCACGCCCCCATGCCAGGGAAGAGGTTGAACAGCACCTCGGGGAAGCCGGCCTGCGCGCTGCGCTCGAAGATGACGCGGTGAAAGGGCAGCACCGACTCGAGCCCGCCGCCGAGCGTGTCGCCCTGCACCAGGACGGTCGTGTGGATGCCCAGGCTCGGCGCGTTCTCCAGCCACCACACCAGATCGACGCAGCGCCGGCCGTACAGCTTGAGCGAATCGATGTCGCGCGCGCGGATGAGCAGCACGAACAGCGACAGGTCGCCGCCGAAATTGAACACGCCGGCCACATCCGACGACATCACGTAGTGCTTGATCAGCCCCGGATTGGCGTTGATGTCGCGGATCAGCTGGTGCATCTCGCCCATCACCGCAAGGCTGTAGCACTGGATCGGGCGCACCGCGGTGCGCAGGCGCAGCAGCCCGAGATCAGAGCTCCATTCGAGCCGGATGTACTTGTACGGCCGCCCGAGCAGACCCGGGATGCCCGACGCCAAGGTCGCGGTCATACGGCAGCGAAGATGCGCGTGAGCAGGTGGAAGTTGACGTTCGTCGATTCGACCACCGCGTCCTGCGCGGCGGCGTCCTGCAGCGTGTTGAGCACGACACGCAGGCTGGCCATGTGGGCGACGTCGAGCGTCGCGTGCGAGCCGATGAAGGACGTGCCGCGCTCGCCGACGAGCAGCAGCGACTCCTTGATCGCCGAGGTGAAGGTGCCGCCGTAGACCGAGGCGATGACTTCGAGCGCGTACAGCATGCCGAGCACCGAGCACGGGTTGCCGCGGTCGGCCTGCCAGTAGTTGTAGCCGCACATCGCGAGCGTGTCGGGGCTGGCCGGGTAGGCGCGCGCGTCCTGGGCGGTGACGCCGACCGCGTCCAGGTCGTCGAGCACCCACTGCTCGTGGCCCGACTCCTCGTGCATGTGCTCGTAGAAGTGGTAGCGCACCTGGCGGTGCGAGTCCGGCAAGCGGCTCGCCGCCGCGGCCGTGACCGGGTTGAAGTGCCAGACGATGTGATAGAGCTCGAGCAGGAACTTGCGATAGCGCTGGATCGACATGCCATGCGCGACGGCGTCGAGCACGACCGGGTTGTTCTCGAACGAGCGCCGCACTTCGTCGGTACGGGTCACGAGATCGGCAAAGAACGGTTGCATGGCGTGGGCTTCGGGAACGGGGTGAAGGTCGGGGATTGTCGACACCGCAGGTCGGGTTGCGGCGCTGGGCGTGATTTTGCGCACGGCGCGCAGCCCGCGCTACTGTCAGGTGTGACAGGGTGCTACCGCACAACAGTCGGGATCAACCCTGATGGATGTGCTGGTTCACGCGGGCGACGTGGCCGGCGCGAGCTGGTCCGCGTGGTCGCGCAGCCACTGCGCGCCGCGCTCACCGCCCTGCTGCGACGGGTGAAAGTCCGGCCGGAAGTAGGCGCGCCAACCGGCGCGCGTGTGGCGCACCAGTCCGTCGCCGCCGAACAGGGTGCGTGCGGCGGAACGCCAGGTCCCGAAGCTCAGCAGCGCGCCGTCGTGCCACAGGTTGCGCAGAGTCTGGCGCGTGAGGTCCGTCAGGAAGTAGAAGGTCACGCGGCGCATCCAGCGCCGCCGCCAGCGCTCGTCGCCGCCGAGTTCACGGTACAGGTCGAAGGCGACGCTGCGGTGCTCGGACTCCTCCGACGAGTGCCATTGCCACAGCGTGCGCAGCCGCGGCTCGGCGCCGTCGAGCAGGGACGGGTACGCGAGCAGGTGCTCGGCGAAGAGCGCCGTGAAGTGCTCGGTCGCGGCGGTGATCGCGACCATGTGGCGCACGTCCGCCCCCTCGAGACGCTTGCGCCGGGCTAGGATGCGCGCCTCCCAGGTGTTGACGTGCCCCTGCCGCGCGAGCTCGCCGTTGAAGAGCGCGTGAATCCTTCGGTGCGTCGCCTCCTGCCCGATGAAACCCGGAACGTCATCGTGCAGGCCAGCGCGGCGCTCGGCCGGCATCGTCTTGAGGCCGGCGCGAGCGGCATCGATGAAGAACTGCTCGCCGGCCGGGAAGCTCATCGACAGCGCGTTGAAGAATGCGCTGCGAAAGGCGTCACCGCCATTCCACCGACGCTCGAAAGGCGTCGCCAGGTCGATCAGCAGGCGGCGAACGGGCAGCGGATTCATCGGGTTCCAAGGTTCGCTGGCGCAATCTTGCGACGCTCGATGATCGCCATGTCCGGACCGCGACGAGCGCTCATGCTTCAGCCAACCCAGCGCCGCGCGTTGGCGAACATGCGCTGCCAGGGGCTCGCGGCAAGCGGATCGCCCTCCGTCCAGCTCAACTGCAGGTTCCGGAACACCCGCTCCGGATGCGGCATCAGCGCGGTGAAGCGCCCGTCGGTGGTCGTCACCGCAGTCAGGCCCTGCGGGCTGCCGTTCGGGTTGAACGGATAGGCCTCGGTCGGCGCGCCCCGGTTGTCGACGAAGCGCATCGCGCGCCGCACCGCCTGCGCGTCGCCGCGCTGGGAGAAGTCGGCGAAGCCCTCGCCGTGGGCGACGGCGATCGGCATGCGGCTGCCGGCCATGCCGGCGAAGAACAGGCTCGGGCTGTCCAGCACCTCGACCATCGACAGCCGCGCCTCGAACTGCTCGCTGCGGTTGCGCGTGAAGCGCGGCCAGGCGTCGGCTCCGGGGATCATGTCGGCGAGCGCCGCCATCATCTGGCAGCCGTTGCAGACGCCGAGCGCAAAGCTGTCGGCGCGCTGGAAGAAGGCGGCGAACTGCTCTGCGAGCCGCGCGTTGAAGAGGATCGAGCGCGCCCACCCTTCCCCGGCGCCGAGCGTGTCGCCGTAGCTGAAGCCGCCGCAGGCGACGAAGCCCTGGTAGTCGTCGAGCCGCGCGCGCCCGGCATGCAGGTCGCTCATGTGAACGTCGAAGGTGTCGAAGCCGGCCTGCGCCATCGCATAGCTCATCTCGACATGGCTGTTCACGCCTTGCTCGCGCAGGATCGCGAGCGCCGGCCGGGCGCCGTGAACGAAGGGCGCGGCGACGTTCTCCGCGACGTCGAAGCCCAGGTGGAGGTGCAGCCCGGGATCGTCGGCGGCGCCCGCGGCGGCGTGCTCGGCGTCGGCGCTCTCCGGGTTGTCGCGCAGCCTGGCGATGCGCCAGCTCACCTCGTCCCAGGTCTTGTGCAACTGCTCCAGCGGTGCGGCGAAGACGGCCTTCGCGTCGCGCCAGACTTCGACCGCGCCGCGCGTGTTCGGCTTGCCGACGACGTGGCTGTGGCGGGACAGGCCATGCTCGCGCAGGACGCCAAAGACCGCGTCGCGCGCCGCAGTCGCGACCTGGACGACGACGCCCGCCTCCTCGTTGAACAGGGCGCGCAGGCTGAGCTCGTTGCGCCGCTCGCCGACCTGCGCCGCCCAGTTCTTGGCGTCGCCCGTGTCGGCGCGGCTGTCCGCGATGCCGTCGCCCTCGGTCACCAGCATGTCGATGTTCAGGCTGACGCCGACGTGGCCGGCAAACGCCATTTCGCAGACCGTCGCCCACAGGCCGCCGTCGCTGCGATCGTGATAGGCGAGCAGCCGGCCTTCGCCGCGCAGCTGGTTGATGGCGTCGACGAGTCGCTTCAGCAGTTGCGGGTCGTCCAGGTCTGGCACCGCGTCGCCGCTCTGGTTCAGCGTCTGCGCGAGGATCGAGCCGGCCATGCGCTGCCGGCCCTGGCCGAGGTCGATCAGGATCAGTGTCGTGTCGCCCGGCCGGAGCTGCGGCGTCAATGTGCCGCGCACGTCGTCGAGCGTTGCGAACGCAGTCACGATCAGCGACACCGGCGCCGTCACCTGCCGCGTCTCGCCCCCATCCTGCCAGCGCGTGCGCATCGACAGGCTGTCCTTTCCGACCGGCACGCTGATGCCGAGCGCCGGGCACAGCGCCATGCCGATCGCGCGCACCGTGTCGTAGAGCGCGGCGTCCTCGCCCGACTCACCGCAGGCCGCCATCCAGTTGCAGCTGAGCTTGACGCGATCGAGCTCGATCGGCGCCGCGAGCAGGTTCGTGATCGCTTCGGCCACCGCCATGCGGCCGGATGCCGGCGCGTCGAGCGCGGCCAGCGGCGTGCGCTCGCCC
>JAMLIM010000012.1 GCA_023954175.1 Rhizobacter sp. | reverse complement strand
CTGGCGGCGGAGGACATGAGCGGAGCAGAGTGCGCCGGCGGCCCGACCGCGCGTTGCAACCTGCGTGAGACCGACAGGCGCGAAACCGCGTGGTGGCAACATCGATGCGGTGATTGGTTCGCTTCGATGCGCGGTCCGCATGGAGGCCATGCTCACGCGTCGACCCCATGCAAGGCTAGCAGGGTCTTCATACGCTGCACCGCCAGTTCGGGCTGTTCGATCAGCCCGGCCGCATCGGCGAGGCGGAACAACTCGGCCAGGTGCGGCAGCGAGCGCGTGCTCTGCTGGCCGCCGACCATCGTGAAGTGACTCTGGTGGCCGTTGAGCCAGGCCATGAAGACGACGCCAGTCTTGTAGAAGCGCGTCGGAGCCTTGAAGATGTGGCGCGACAGCGGCACTGTTGGCGCGAGGATCGCGTGGAAGCGCGCTTCGTCCCCCGCCGCTAGCGCCGCTAGCGCCGCGCTCGCGGCCGGTGCGATGGCGTCGAAGATGCCGAGCAGCGCGTCGCTTTGCTGTTGCATCGGCGTCGCACCGACGCCGTCGCCGGCGATCAGCTCGGCATAGTTGAAGTCGTCGCCGGTGTACATGCGCACGCCGGGCGGGAGGCGCCGGCGCATCGCGATCTCCTTGTCCTTGTCGAGCAGCGAGACCTTGACGCCGTCGACCTTGTCGGGGTGCGCCGCGATCACGCCGAGCGCGGTCTCCATCGCGCGGTCGACATCCGTGCTGCCCCAGTAACCCGCCAGCTCCGGATCGAACATGTCGCCGAGCCAATGCAGGATCACCGGCTGCTTGGCCTGGCGCAGCACGCGGTCGTAGACGCGTTCGTAGTCCCCTGGTCCGTGGGCGAGCCTGGCAAGCGCGCGGCTCGCCATCACGACCAAACGGCCGCCGAGCGCCTCGATCGCGTCCATCTGCTCCTCGTAGCCGCGGATGACATCGTCGATCCGCTTCATGCGCGCGAGGTCGAGATGGTCCGTGCCGCAGCCCGAGGCGACAAGCGCACCGGGCACGTCGCGCGCGGCGGCGAGCGTGCGGCGGATCAGTTCGAGCGAGGTCGGCCAGTCGAGCCCCATGCCGCGCTGCGCGGTGTCCATCGCCTCGGCAACGCCGAGCCCCATCTGCCACAGCCGCACGCGGTAGGCGATCGTCGCGTCCCAGTCGATCGCGCACTGCAGCCACGGGTCGATCGCGGCGCGCGGATCGGCCACCACATGGGCGGCCGAGTAGGCGATGCGGTTGAACTTGGTTGCCGACGTGGCTGGCGCGAAGCTGGCGGCGCCGCGCAGCGTGTAGCGTTCGAGCGCCGTGCCGGCGGCGTTGGGCAGTGTGATCGTCGTCATCGTGCGTGTCCTACAGCGCTACAGCGCCAGGGCGGGCACGTCGATCCAGCGCCGCTCTTTCCAGCTTGCGAGCGCCGCCTCGACGAGCTGCACGCCTTTCGCGCCCTCGGGCAGCGTCCAGCGGTACGGCGCGCCTTCGGCGACGTGACGGATGAAGGCCTCCCACTGCAGCTTGAAGCCGTTGTCGTAGACGGTCGAGTCGGGCACTTCCTGCCATTGTTCGAAGAAGTTCATCGACTGCTTCACGTCGGGGTTCCACACCGGCCGCGGCGTCGTCACGCGTGATTGGGCGCGGCACTCCTGCAAACCTGCGACGGCCGAGCCATGGGTGCCGTCGACGTGGAAGGTGACGAGATCGTCGCGCCGCACGCGCGTCGCCCACGACATGTTGATCTGCGCGACGACCGGCTCGCCGTCGTGGCCCTTCAATTGCACGGTTGCATAGGCGGCGTCGTCGGCGGTCGCCTCGTAAGCGTTGCCGGCCTCGTCCCAGCGCTTCGGGATGTGCGTCGCGCCGAGGCACGAGACCGACTGCACCTCGCCGAACAGGTTGTCGAGCACGTAGCGCCAGTGGCACATCATGTCGAGGATCATGCCGCCGCCGTCCTCCTTGCGGTAGTTCCAGCTCGGGCGCTGGATCGGTTGCAGGTCGCCCTCGAACACCCAGTAGCCGAACTCGAGTCGCACCGAGAGCATGCGCCCGAAGAAGCCGGCGCGGCGCAGCATGTCGAGCTTGCGCAGGCCGGGCAGGAAGAGCTTGTCCTGCACCGCGCCGTGCTTCAGGCCGGAGGACTCGGCGAGTCGGCAGACCTCGACCGCCTCGTTCAGATTCGTCGCGATCGGCTTTTCGCAGTAGACGTGCTTGCCCGCGTGCAGCGCCTTGGCGAGCAGCGTCGGGCGCATCTGCGTCGTGCCGGCATCGAAGAAAACGGTGTCGTCCTTGTTCGCGAGCGCAGCGTCGAGATCGGTGCCCCAGCGCAGGTTGCCGTGCGCCTTGGCGAGCGCCTCGATCTTCTCGGCGTTGCGGCCGATCAGGATCGGGTCGGGCATCACGCGGTCGCCGTTGGCGAGCGGCACGCCGCCCTGCGCGCGGATCGCGACGATCGAGCGGATCAGGTGCTGGTTCATGCCCATGCGCCCGGTGACGCCGTGCATGATGAGGCCGAGTCGTTGCGTTGTCATGGTCGCTGTGTTTCGTTGAAGGGGGGTCGTGTTGGCTGATGTGCCGCTTCAGCCGCAGATCGTAGGCCAGTACCGCAGGCTGGAACATCGCTTCCGGTGAATGTCATTTCCGAAGTGCCAGTCATTCAATTCGACCGCCGTGAAAGCAGGCTGCGAAGCCAGCTGAAAAGCCGGCCGAGCACGCCCTTTGTTGGGGCCGTGGGCTGAGGCTGCGCCAACGTGCTTGTTGGCACGCCGGCGCCGAAACGCTTGCCCAGACTCTCGGTGAACTGGGCGGTGCGCTCGGTCGCCCGGCGTTCGAACAGGTTGTCGACGATCGGCTTGAGCGGCCCTGCGCCGGTGACGTCGAACACGGTGTGCAACGCGGTTTTCTGCCCGATACCCTGCAACTCGACGTCGATCGCCATCGTGAGATGCTCCGCGGTGGCGATCGCGTGCAGGCTGCGCGGTGGATCTTCGCGTTCGATGGTTGCCCTGAGCGCGAGAACCATGGGCACGACGCCGACCTTTTCTTTTACCGTCAAGACCGCCGTCCGGTGGTCGACCAGATCGATCCGCTCGACGCCCGGAATGCAGGTGCACAAGGATTCGAAGTCGCGGATGAACCTCCACAGTTCATCCGGACTCGCGTTGACATCGATGCTGGCCTCGCGCCGCGGCATTAGGGCCACCACTTGTTGAGCTTGAAGTCCTCCGCGATCACCGTCGCGGCGTTGTGCCCTGCGCCGGCATGCACGCCGCCGCCGGGATGGCAGAAGCCGCCGCACATGTAGAGCCCATCGACGGGCGAGCGGTAGTTCGACCAGCCGGCGAACGGCCTGAAGTAGCCCATCTGGTCGGGTGTCATGTCGCCCACGACGTCGACGCCGTTGACCATGTTGACGTTGTGCCGTTCGGTGTCGGTGGGGTCCTGGATCTTCATCGCGAGGATCTTGTCTCGCGTCATGTTTGGTGCGTACGAGCACCACTGGTCCAGCAGATGCGCAGCGTACTCCTCTCGCATGTTGCGCCAGCCTTGCGGCCCGTCCGGCGCCACCTCGTACGGCGCGTACTGCCAGACGACGGCCGTGTGCTTGCCCGGCGGCGCCTGCGAAGGGTCGTAGAGCGTGGGCATGCAGATCTGCAACATTTCCTTGCGCGGCGGCTCGCCGCGTGCGATCTGCTGGTACGCGAGCACCTGCTCGGCCATCGTGGCGCCGAACATCTCCTGGCTGAACGCGCGGTTCGCTGCGGGGTTCTGGACCGCGGCCCGGTACTGCGGCGGTTCCGACAGTGCAAGGTGCAGCACCATCAACGAGCGGCCGCGCGCATGGTAGTTCCTGACCCGGGTGACGAAGGTCGGCGGCAGGAACTCTTCGCCGACCAGCTTTAGGAAACTCTGCTTTGGCTCGACATTCGTGATGACGGCCTTCGCAGCGCCGTGCCGCGTTCCGTCGTTCAGTTCCACGCCGGTCGCCCGGTTGCCACTCATCAGAATGCGCTTCACGCCGACGCCCGTCTGCACCACGCCGCCGTGCGCCTCGAGTGCGTTCCTCAACCCCTGCGCCAACTGCTGGGACCCGCCGACGCAGATCGGCGCCTCGCCCTTGAGGATGCGAAAGAGGCAGATCCATCCCTGCCCATGCTGATCGGGCGCGAATCCGAGCACCGTCATGCGGGTCAGGAAATGGACCTTTACCTGCTCGCACTCGAAGAGTTCGTCGAGCAACTGCACCGGCGTGCTCGCCTGCCACTGCAGCAGTGTCCTGCCTTCTTCGGATTGCTCGAGCTGCGCCGTCTGCAGCGACGGCGGCAGCGGCGGCGAATACATCATCGGCAGGAATGTCAGATCGATGAACTCGCCGTAGTCGGATAGCAGCTGCGTGTAGGTTTTCGCGTCCCGGGCCGAGAACCTGGCGATCTCCGCCGCCATCTTCTCGGATTCACGATACATCACGATGCTTCGGTGGTCGGGGAAGATCGTCGCGCGCAGTGAGTCCGGATAGACATAGCGCACACCATGACGTTCGAGCTCCAGGTCGCGGTAGACAGGGCTGAGCGGTATATGCGTGTGGACGACCGAGCAGATGTTGTGCTTGAAGCCGGGCAGCGTCGCCTCGGCGGTGTGGCAGCTGCCGCCGATGCGCGGACTGCTCTCCAGAACGAGAACCTTGGCGCCGGCCCTGGCGAGATAGCCGGCGCAGGCGAGGCCGTTGTGGCCGGAGCCGATGACGATGAAGTCGTGGGTCATGACGGGCTCCGGTTGTGTCCGGTGCAACACCGGATGGTGCGACGACTGGCGCCGGGCGATCGCGGGACGGCTGCGGTGCATTCAGCGCGCGGTACCCGCCCATCCGCCATCGGCAAGCAACAACGATCCGAATAGTTCTCCGGATGGTGAATTAGTTTAGACGTCGGCCCTGCGAACGTCAAGAACCGGGCCGTTCATGTTGCGCGCGCGGCCGTGGCGGCGTGAGCGCAGCGACGGGGTTTGTCCCGCCCGAGCCAATGGACCTCCCTTGGTCCCTTGACAGTGGCGGGTGTCGATTCGATACTGACCCGGGCAGGCTATTCACCGAATCGATAACACTTCTGGAGGCACCGCATGAACCGATTCCAACTTGGCTCGACCCTCGCGTTGGGCGCGGCAATGACGCTCGCCGCGGGCACCGCGTTCGCCGACGACTATCCCTGGAAGCCGACCAAGCCGATCACGGTCATCGTGCCCTGGGGCGCCGGTGGCGCCACCGATCAGGTGACGCGGCTGACGGCGGCCGTACTCGAGGATGAATTAAAGCAGCGCGTGGTCGTCGTCAACCAGCCCGGCGCATCGGGCGCGATCGGCACCAAGAACGCCTGGGAGGCGCCGCGGGATGGCTACACCTGGACCGCGGGCGCCCCCAAGCAACTCGGCACCTACAAGCTGCTCGGCCAATGGGACACCTGGATCGACGACTGGCAGCTTTACAACACGGTGACCAACGTACCGCTGGTGTCGGTGAACCCGGATTCGCCATACAAGACGATGCCCGAATTCATCGCCGCGATGAAGGCCGGCACGGTGACGATCGCCACCGCGGGCGCCGGATCGTCGGGCCATGCAGCGGCCGAGGCCTTGAAGGCGGCGGTCGGCGGCGGCTACAAGCACGTCACCTACGACGGCGGCAACCCGGCGGTGGTGGCGACCGTCGCCGGCGAGGCGCAGGCGACAACGCAGCTCGCCTCCGAGCAGGCCGAGATGGTGCGCGGCAAGCGCCTGCGCCCGCTCGCGGTGTTGTCGGATCACGCGCTCGAGATCGAGGGCTACGGCAAGATCCCGCCGATCACGGACTTCATCACGACCAAGATGCCGATCCTGTCGACCACCTTCGGCATCGTGCTGCCCAAGAAGGGCACGCCGCCGGAAGTGATCGAGACGCTGAACATGATCTGGGCAAAGAAGATCCCGACCAACGCCAAGCTCAAGGCCTATGCGCTGGAAAAGGGTGCGCTGTTCACACCCGCCTACGGCCAGGCTGCGCGTGACAAGGTGTGGCCCGAGATCCAGGCCGACGCCTGGTCGTTCCAGGCGGCCGGGCGCGCCAAGGTGTCGCCCGAATCGCTCGGCATCCCGAAGCCCTGAGCCGCGCCCGCCCCTGAGTCGTCAAGGCCTCGCCGTGTGTCGCCGCCGTCGCGGCGCACGGCGCGTGCCCTGAACTGAAGCCACCGTGTCCACCCAGCGCCGCGCCGACCTGATCTTCTCCATCGTGCTCACGGCCCTGGCGCTGTGGGTTCTGGTCGAGTCGTGGCGCATGCCGCGCCTGGCCGAACTCGGCGTGCACCCGATGAGCGCACCGGGGCTGACACCGGGGCTGCTCGCACTGATCCTCGCCGTGATGAGCTTGACCCTGCTCTGGCGCAGCCTGCGCACGCCGGCCGCACCTTCGGCGCCGGCAAGCGAAGCAGCCGCCAACACGCAGTGGTGGCGCGCCTTGCTGGCGCTCGGCCTGTGCCTTGTCTATGCGCTCGGCCTGCTCGGGCATCTGCCTTTTCGCTGGGCCACCGGGCTTTTCGTGTTCGCCTTCATCGCCAGCTTCTCGTCCGGGCGCGACCGCTGGATGCGCAATTTGTTCGGCGCCGCCTTGACCGCGATCGCAGTGGCGGTTGGCGTCAGCCTGCTGTTCGAGCAGGTGTTCCTGGTACGTCTGCCATGACGCATGCGGGTTTGGCAGGATCGGCAGGGCGCGTTTGGAAGGCCTGAGCCAGTTCATCCACGCGATCGGCGTGTTCGCGACGCCGAGCACGTTGTTCGATGTCGCGTGGGCGACCTTGCTGGGCATCGCGGTCGGCATGATGCCGGGCCTGACGGCGACGCTCGGCGTCGCGTTGCTCACCACCTTGACGTTTCGCCTGGCCGCCGGCGACGCGATCCTGATCCTGATCTGCACCTACGTCGGCGCCATCTACGGCGGCAGCCGCTCGGCGATCCTGCTCAACATCCCGGGTACGCCGGCGAATGCGGCCTCGACGCTCGACGGCTTTCCGCTCGCGCGCCAGGGCCGCGCCGGCGAGGCGATGGGCATCGCCACCGTCGGCTCGTTCTTCGGCAGCGTCGTGGGCATGCTGCTGATGGTGATGATCGCGCCGCAGCTGGCCGAGCTCGGGCTGAAGTTCCAGTCCTTCGAGTTCGTCTGGCTCGCGATCTTCGGGGTCGTGATCTCCGGACGCATCACGGCGATGAACGACCCGATCAAGGGCTGGATCGCGGGCTTCCTCGGTCTGCTGATCGCCCAGGTGGGGCAGGAGGGCATCCATGCCTACCCGCGCTTTGCCTTCGGCTCGACCGACCTCGCAGGCGGGCTCGGGTTGCTGCCCGCGCTCGTCGGTGCGTTCGGCTTTGCTGAAATCCTGAGCGTCATGAAGCACACGACCTACGAGACCGTGCGCGACAGCGGGCGGCGCATCTTGCCGCGGGCGCGAGACATCTTCGGCCGTTGGTGGACGATCCTGCGCTCGGGCGTGGCGGGCACGGTGATCGGCATCATCCCCGGCGTCGGCGAGGACATGGGCGCCTGGGTGTCGTATGCCGCGGCGCGCCGCGCGAGCCGGGACCCCGACAGCTTCGGCAAGGGCAACACCGAGGGCCTGCTCGCCGCGGAAACCGGCAACAACGCCGCGGTGCCGGGCGCGATCATCCCGGTGCTGACGCTGGCCGTGCCGGGTTCTGCGCCTGCTGCGGTGCTGCTGGCGGCACTGTTCATCCACGGCATCCGGCCGGGCCCGCTGATCATGATCGAGTTCCCGAACTTCGTGTTCGAGGTCGCGGCGATGCTGTTCTGGGCGTCTGTGGCGATCCTGGTGCTCGGCCTGGCGTTGACGCGGCCGATGCTCTATGTGCTGCGCGTGCCGCGTCAATACCTGATGCCGCTCGTCTTCGTGCTGTGCGTCGTCGGCTCGTACGCCATCACGAGCCGCGTCTTCGACGTCTGGGTCATGCTCGGCTTTGGCGTGCTCGGCTTTGCGCTGCGTGAGATGGACTATCCGATGGCGCCGCTCGTGCTCGGCATCGTGCTCGGCGACCTGCTGGACAAGAACTTTCGTCGTGCGATGGTGTTGTCCGACGGCTCGCTCGAGCCGCTTTTGACGCGCCCCATCTCCGCGGTGCTGGCGCTGCTGACGCTGACCGCGCTGCTTTGGGGCATTGCGCCGGTGCGCCGCTTGACGCGTGCCCTGTTCAGGAGGCATCCGTGAGACTTTCGCTTTGCAACGAAGTGCTGCGCCCGTGGAGCTTCGCGCGCCAGTGCGCATTTGCCGCAGCCGTCGGCTACGACGCGCTCGAGATCGCGCCGTTCACGCTCAGCGCCGACCCGCGCAAACTGACGCCGCGGCGCATCGCAGGTGTGCGCGCAGCGCTTGCCGCGGAGGGCCTCGCCTGTTCAAGCCTGCACTGGCTGCTCGTCGCGCCGCATGGCCTGTCGATCACGAGCGCGGAGGCGTCGGTGCGGCGCGAAACGATCGACGTGATGCGTGCGCTGTGTGCCCTCGCGGCCGAACTCGGTGCGAGCGTGCTGGTCCACGGCTCACCGGCGCAGCGCAAGCTGCAGACGGCTTCGCAATCGTCGAGACAGGATGCCGCGCGCCAACGCGCCGCCGAATGCTTCGCTGCCGCCGCCGATGCCGCAGCGGATGCCGGTGTCACCTATTGCATCGAACCACTCGCCGCGCGGGAAACCAGTTTCATCAACACGGTCGCAGAAGCGGTCGCCCTGGTCGAGTCCATCGGCAGACCGGCCCTGAAGACGATGATCGATACCTGTGCGGCCGGCACGCAGGAGGGCGACGTCGTCGGCCTCATCGATCGGTGGCTGCCGAGCGGGCACATTGCGCACGTCCAGGTGAACGATCCGAACCGGCGCGGCCCGGGTGAGGGCGACATGGCCTTCGCGCCGGTCGTCGCTGCGTTGGCGCGCCAAGGCTATGCGGGCTGGGTCGCGGTCGAGCCCTTCATCTACCAACCCGACGGTGCCGCCTGCGCAGCCCGCGCCGCGGGTTTCATGCGTGCATTGCAGGAGGCAAGGCAATGACCCAGGAAGTACCCCGCCTGACGCTCGTCGAGTCCAGATTCTTCGAACGCGACGTGCGCCTGCGCATGCCATTTCGCTTCGGCGTCGTCACGCTGCGCGAGGCGCCGCAGACCTTCGTGCAGGTGCGCATCCGCACCGAAGAGGGTCGTGAAGGTGAGGGCATGTCCGCCGAACTGCTGGCGCCGAAATGGTTCGACAAGTCGGCCGCACTCAGCAACGAGCAGAACTTCGATCAACTGCGCCAGGCGATGGCGATCGCGGCGCAGGCCTACGCCGGGGCCGACGCGCCGCTGAGTGCTTTCGGCTTGCACGCGGCGATGTCGGACGCGCAGCTCGAGGCCTGCGCGGCGGCCGGCCTGCCGCCGCTCGTCGCCGGCTTCGGCACAGCCTTGCTCGACCGCGCGATCATCGACGCGCTGCTTCGACTGCGCGGCGAGAGCGTGTTCGCGGCGACGCGCGCGAATCGATTCGGCATCGATGCCGCGACCACGCCCGACCTGCGGGGCTTCGACCTCGACGCCTTCCTGGCGACGCTCAGGCCGGCGCCAGGCATCGCCGCACGGCACACCGTCGGTCTGGTCGATCCGATCGAGGCCGCTGACCAAGCCGCCGGCAGCCGGGTCGACGACGGCCTGCCGGAGACGCTGCGCGAGGTGGTGCGGCACTACGGGGTCGATCACTTCAAGCTCAAGGTCGGTGGCGATATCGACGCCGACATCGAGCGTCTGTCGCGCATCGCCAGCGTCATCGACGCGCTGCCTGCCTACCGCGCAACGCTCGACGGCAACGAGCAGTACGCCGATGCCGATGCCGTCGTCGCACTGTGGCGGCGCATCGAGACAACGCCGGCGTTGCAGCGCATGCGCGAAGCGATCCTCTTCATCGAGCAGCCGATCGCGCGCAGCAGCGCGCTCGCGCACGACATCGGCACGCTGGCGTCGTTGCAGCCGGTGGAAATCGACGAGTCGGACGCCACCATCGACGCCTTTGTCGAGGCCAAGGCGCTCGGCTATACCGGCGTCTCGTCCAAGTCGTGCAAGGGCTTTTATCGTTCGCTGCTCAACCGCGCCCGCTGCGCGCACTGGAATGCGCAGGCCGGCGCCGAGAAGTACTTCATGTCCGCCGAGGACCTGACGACGCAGGCGGGGCTTTGCGTGCAACAGGACCTGGCCCTGGCGACGCTCATCGGCTGCACGCACGTCGAACGCAACGGCCATCACTACGTCAACGGCCTGGCAGGGGCGCCGCGCGCCGAGCAGCTCGCTTTCCTCGCCGCGCATCCAGACCTTTATCACGACGACGAAGGTACGGTGCGCCTGACGATCAGGGCGGGGCAGATTGCCATCGGCTCGCTCGATACGCCGGGCCTGGGCAGCGCCGTGCTGCCGGATGTCGCGGCCCTGCGGGAGTGCCGCTACCTGCCTTGACGCTGCCGGAGGCGCGGGCTAGGATCATTCATCACCAAACGGTTAATAAGGAGAGCGACGCAATGCCCAGGATCCTGACCACCGTCGTCGGCTCGTACCCGGTGCCCGACTGGCTCGTCGCGAATCCGTCCGAGCAGGCGCTGATGGACGCGACGCGGGTCGTCATCGGCACGCAGGAGCAGGCGGGGGTGGACGTGGTGTGCGACGGCGAGCTGTACCGCTTCGACATCAACCACCCCGAGACGAACGGCATGATCGAGTACTTCGTGCGGCCGATGGACGGCATCACGCAGCGCTTTTCGTTCGACGATCTGATCGCCTACCGCTCCAAGAGCGGCATGAAGTTCCGCACCCGGCCGCCCGGCACCGTCGTCGGCGCGATCGGCCACGGCAGCCTCGACCTGCCGCTCGCCTGCGCGCGCGCGAAGGCGCTCGCCACGCGCACCTTCAAGTTCACCGTGACCGGCCCGCACATGCTCGCGAAGACGCTGATCAACAAGCACTACGCCGACACCGCCGAAGTGGCGCACGCGCTGGCCGGCGCGCTCGCCGAACAGGTCAAGCACCTGGATGCCGACATCGTGCAGATCGACGAGGCGAACCTGCCCGGCCACCCGGAGGAATGGGAGTGGGCGGCGTCGGCGATCAACCGCATGCTCGACGCCGTGCCGGGCACACCGGCGGTCCACCTGTGCTTCGGCAACTACGGCGGGCAGACTGTGCAGAAGGGCACCTGGGACAAGCTGATGAACTACCTGAACGCGCTGCACGCGGACCATGTGGTGCTCGAATGCGCGCATCGCCCGCCCGAAGAACTGCTCGCGTTCAAGGACCTCAAACCCGAGATCGGCTTCGGCATGGGCGTGGTCGACATCAAGGCGACCGATGTCGAAAGCGCCGATCAGGTCGCGCGCGCGATCGAGCGCGCCGAGAAACTGCTAGGCGCCGGGCGCGTGCGCTACATCCACCCCGATTGCGGCTTCTGGATGTTGAAGCGCCCGATCGCCGACGCCAAGATGCGCGCATTGAGCCAGGGTCGCGACCGCTTCGAGGGCATTGCGTCGTGAGCGACCTGCCGCGGCGCTTCGCCGATGTCGAAGCGCTCGAAGACTTCATGAGCGAGCCGACACCGGCGCTGGTGGCCGATCTGGCGCGCGTGGATGGCGACATCATCATCCTCGGCGTCGGCGGCAAGATGGGGCCGACCCTGGCACGCATGGCCAAGCGCGCGTCACCGGACAAGCGCGTGATCGGCGTCGCGAGATTCTCCGACGCCACGGTGAAGGCGGCGCTCGAATCGCACGGCGTCGAATGCATTGCCTGCGACTTGCTGGACGGCCAAGCGATCGAGCGCTTGCCGAACGTGGCCGAGGGCGTGCGCAACTGCGTCTTCATGGCCGGGCACAAGTTCGGCGCCGCAGGCAACGCGGCACTCACATGGATGATGAACGTCGGCGTGCCGATGATGGTGGCGGACATCTATCGCGATGCGCGCATCGTCAGCTTCTCCACCGCCTGCGTCTATCCCTTCGTGCCGGTCGACGGCCCCGGCGCCGACGAGAGCACGCCGGCCGCGCCGCCGGCCGGCGACTATGCCAACTCCTGCGTCGGCCGCGAGCGCATGTTCGAGTACGGCTCGCTCAAGCACGGCACGCCGGGCCGCATGGTGCGCCTGTCGTACGCGATCGACATGCGCTACGGTGTGCTCTACGACGTCGCCAGCGCGGTCTTCGCCGGCCGTGAAGTCGATCTGACGATGGGGCACGCCAACGTCATCTGGCAAGGCGACGCCAACGAGCAGGCGTTGCGGCTGCTGGCGCATTGCACCCGCCCGGCCTCGCCGATCAACATCACCGGGCCGCGCCACACCAGCGTGCGCTGGCTGGCGGGCGAGTTCGGCAGGCGCTTCGGCCGCGAACCGCGGCTCGTCGGACAAGAGGCGCCGACCGCGTGGCTGGAGGACACGTCGCTTGCCATCTCGCTGCTCGGTGAGCCGCGGGTGGGCATCGACAGCATGATCGATTGGGTCGCGGACTGGGTGCAGCGCGGCGGGCCGAGCCTCGGCAAGCCGACGCACTTCTCGACGCGGGATGGCAAGTACTGAACCACCGCCTGTGATCCGTCCGCTGACGACGGCGGATCTCGATGCTGCGGTCCAGCTGTCGGCCTCCGCACACTGGAATCAGAACCGCAGCGACTGGTCGACGATGCTGCGCCTCGGGCAGGGTTGGGGCATCGATGCCGCAGACGACGCCGGCCATGCTGCGCTCGCGGCCTCGGTCATCGTGTTGCCCTATGGCGCCCACTTCGCGTGGACGAGCATGGTGCTGGTGCTGCCGGCGTTCAGGCGCCGCGGCTACGCGCAGCGACTGCTTCGCCATGCCCTCGCACATCTCGGCTCGCAGGGGCGGGCGGCGATCCTCGATGCCACCCCGGCCGGCCATGCGGTGTATGTGCAGGAGGGGTTTGCCGACACCTGGGGCTTCGCCCGCTATCGGCGCGAGGCGGGGGCAGCGTTGCCGGCACCTCCAGCGCCTCCGGAAGGTCTGACGACACGCTTGCTTGCGGACGAAGACTGGCCGGCGATCGACGCGCTGGATGCGCCCGCGTTCGGCGCCTCGCGGCTGCCCTTGATGCGCGCCCTGGCGCAGCGCTGGCCACAGGCGGCGCGCGTCGCCGAGGTCGGCGGCCGGCTTCGCGGCTACATGCTCGGTCGTGATGGTCGCGAGGCGGTCCAGTTCGGCCCCTTGCTCGCCGATGACGATGCGGTGGCCGCGGCCCTGCTGAACGATGGGTTGCGGATCGCGACCGGCCCGCTCTATGTCGACCTGCTCGATCGCCGCCGGGCGCTGCTGTCGCGGCTGGAAGCTGCAGGTTTCGCCTTTCAGCGCCCGTTCACGCGGATGGTGCACGGCACCGCAAAGGCGCCTGGCGACGCGACCAACATCGTCCTCGCCGCCGGCCCGGAACTCGGCTGAGCGCCGGGCGGCGTGCGTGGCCCGATCTACTTCGGCATCTTGATCGAGCGGTCGAGGAACTCGTTGGTGTAGACCGACTTCACGTCGAACGGCTTGTCGATGCCGATATATTCCTTGACCAGGTCATAGTCGCTCTGCATCCGGGCCGGATCGAAGTAGCCGAGCGCGACCTCGCGCGAAAACTTGTCGCTCATCAGCACCTCGACCAGCATCCAGTTGTCGAGCTCGTTGTCGAACTTGAGCGCGCCGTTGGCGTCGACCAGCGCCTGCACGCAGGGCTTCGGGTCCTTCACGCAGGCGGCGAAGGCGCGCTGCGTGACCTTGACGAAATTGTCGATCAGCGGCTTGTTCTCGGCCAGGAACTTGGCGTTGACGATGATCGAATTGCCGTAGGGGTTGATGCCCGCGTCCTTCCAGGCGAGGAAGCCCATGTCGTCGCCGAGCTCGCGCTGGAAGATGTGATGGATGTTGTAGAAGGAGGTCGTCACGTCGATCGACTTCGACTTCAGCGCGGCGAGCTTGGCGTTGGCGTCGATGTTCACCCAGGTCACCGATTTCGGATCGACGCCGTTCGCCTTGGCCAGCGCCGGCCACATCACGCGCGCGCCGTCGGCGGCCGGATTGCCTATCTTCTTGCCCGGGAAGTCCTTCACGCCCTTGATGCCCGAGCTCTTCAGCCAGTACATGCCCTGCGGCGAGTTGGCATAGACGTTGTAGACCGCCACCGAGTCCGCGCCCTTGCCCTTGGCGACGAGCACGCCGGCCATGTCGGCCAGGCCGATCGGCGTGATGCCGGCGCCGACGCGCTGCGTCGCGAGTGCCGAGCCCTTGCCGTTCTCGATGTTCAGGTCGATGCCGGCCTTCTCGTACCACCCCATCTTCTTCGCGAAGAAGTAGGGTGCGTGGTCGCCACCGGGCACCCAGTTGAGAATGAAATCGACCTTCTGCTGGGCGTGTGCCGAGAAGGACGCGAAGCCGGCAGCCGCCAGCACGGCACAAGTTACGAGGCGCTTGATCATGGAGACTCCTGTTGCCATTCGGTGGGGGGATGCAGTAAATTCACCACTTAGTGATTTCGCGTCAAAGTATAGAGCAGCCGAATCGTTTCACCCAGTGGCTGACATGGGTGCAGCTACAGACTTTCCCCTATGCGCACCCATCGATCTGAACTTCCGCAAGAGGTCTCCGCGCTGCTGCGCCGGGGCTGCGTCATCCCGGCGCATCCGCTGGCGCTGGATGCTTCGCGAAAGCTCGATGCCGTGCGCCAGCGCGCGCTGACGCGCTACTACATCGATGCCGGTGCGGGCGGCCTGGCGGTGGGGGTGCATGCGACGCAGTTCGCGATTCGCGAGGTCGGCCTGTACGAGCCGGTGCTGGCGCTGGCGGCGCGCACGGCGCGCGAGTGGACGCAACGCCCGCTGGCGATGATCGCCGGGCTGTCGGGCCGCACGCCGCAGGCGGTCGCCGAAGCGCAGATCGCGCTCGAGCATGGCTACCACGCCGGCATGCTGTCGCTGGCGCCGATGAAGGGGGCGTCGATCGACGAGTTGATCGCGCATTGCAGCGCCGTCGCCGAGCAGATCCCGCTCATCGGCTTCTACCTGCAGACGGCGGTCGGCGGCATTGCGCTGCCGATGGAGTTCTGGCGCCGCTTCGCGCTGATCGACAACGTCATCGCGATCAAGATGGCGCCGTTCGACCGCTACCGCACGCTCGATGTGGTGCGCGGCGTCGTCGTCGCCGGCGCCGAGGAACGCGTCACGCTCTACACCGGCAACGACGATCACATCGTGCTCGATCTGCTCGTGCCGTATGCCGTCAAGCGCGGTGAAGCGGAGATCAGCGTGCGCATCCGCGGTGGCTTGCTCGGGCACTGGAGCGTGTGGACGCGCAGCGCCGTGCAGCAACTCGAACGCATCCATGCAGCGATCGACGCCGATGCGGTCGATGCGGCCTTGCTCGCGCTCGACTCGCGCGTGACCGACTGCAACGGCGCGTTCTTCGATGTGGCGAACGACTTCGCGGGTTGCATCCCCGGCTGCCACGAGGTGTTGCGCCGCCAGGGGCTGCTCGAGCGGATCGACTGTCTTGATCCGAACGAGAGGTTGTCGCCCGGGCAGGCGAAGGCGATCGACCGCGTATGCCGCGAGCACGCCGACCTGGCCGACGACGTCTTCGTGTCGGCGAATCTGTCGCGCTGGCTGACCTGAGAGCGCCCCGAATGGAACGCTCCGAATCCAGGCTGCGCCAGTACACGCTGGGCGTGGCTGCGCACCTGTTGTTGCTGCTGGGCTGGTATCTGTTCGTGCGGCTCGGCGACGTGCCCAGGTACGTCATGCCATCGCCGGTCGATACCTTCCGCGCGCTCGGCGTGTCGGACTACGGCTGGTGGGCCAACACGCTCGTCACCGGCACCGAGATCTTCGGTGGCTACGCGCTGGCGCTCGGCGTGGGCGTGTTGCTGGCGCTGCTTTTCACCTGGTCGAAGACGCTCGAGTCCCTGATGCTGCCGCTGCTCGTCACGCTGAACATGATCCCGAAGGTGGCGCTCGGCCCGCTGCTCATCGTCTGGTTCAGCTATGGCGTGCTGCCGAACACGATGATGGCCTTCGCGATCGCCGTGTTCCCGATTCTGCTGACCACGGCGCGCGGGCTGCGCGAGATCGAGCCCGACCTGCTCGACCTCGTGCGCTCGCTGCGCGGCTCGCGCTGGCAACTGTTCACCAAGATCCAGTTGCCCGGTTCGCTGCCCTATGTGTTCGCGGGCATGAAGGTGGCGGCGATCCTGGCCGTGGCCGGCGCGATAGTCGGCGAGTTCCTCGGCTCGGATCGGGGCCTGGGCTACCTGATGCTGCAGGTACAGGTGACGCTCGATACGCCGGCAATGTTCATGGCGGTGATCCTGATCACGCTGATCGGCATGTTGCTGTACGGCCTGGTGCTCGGGCTCGAGCGCTTGCTGGTGCCGAAGGACGCGCGGGTGTCATGAGCAGCGATGCCTTCATCCACCTGTCGGGTGTCCGCAAGAGCTACGGCAAGCACCTGGCGATTTCCGACGCCACCTTCGACGTCATGTCGGGCGAGCTGGTGGCGCTGGTCGGCCCTTCGGGCTGCGGCAAGTCGACGCTGCTGAAGGTGCTCGCCGGGCTGCACCCGCACGATGGCGGCGAGGTGCGCATCGGCTCGGCGAGCCACCCGTTCGATCCGGCACGCGACATCGGCATGGTGTTCCAGGCGCCGCTGCTGCTGAAGTGGCGCCGCATTCTCGACAACGTGCTGCTGCCGGCGGAAATTCTCGGCCTGCCGATGGGCGAGGCGCGTGAGCGCGGCCGCGCGTTGATCGACATGGTCGGGCTGGCGGGCTACGAGGACAAGTACCCCTACGAGCTGTCCGGCGGCATGCAGCAGCGTGCGGCGATCGCGCGCGCGTTGGTGCACGACCCGAAGCTGGTGCTGATGGACGAGCCCTTCGGCGCACTCGATGCGTTGACGCGCGAGAAGATGAACCTCGAGCTGCTGCGCATCTGGAAGGCCTCGGGCAAGACGATCGTCTTCGTCACGCACGGCATCTCGGAGGCAGTGTTCCTCGGCACGCGCGTCGTCGTGCTCACCTCGGGGCCGGCGCGCATGGCCGACAACATCGAGATCGACCTGCCGCGCCCGCGCACGCTCGACATGAAGACGCACGAGAAGTTCGGCGTCTACACGCGGCGCATCTACAAGCTGCTCGGGATGGAGTGAAGCGCTGCGTCAGTCGCGCACCAGATAGCCCAGCACCAGCTCGGTCATGTGCGACAGCCGCTCGACCTTCGCCTTCGGGCCGAGCAGCGAGCGCTTGAAGATCGTCGACAACGTGTGGTTGTTGCCGAGATAGAAGTACGACAAGCCGGCGATCGAGATGTACAGCTGCACCGGATCGACGCCGGCGCGAAACACACCGCTCTTGTGCCCGCGCTCGAGCACGTCGGCCAGGGTCTGCACCAGCGGCGAGTGCATCGCCGGGATCTTGCTCGATTGCTTCAAATGCCTCGCGCGGTGCAGGTTCTCGCTGTTGAGCAGCGTCAGGAACTCGGGGTGCGCGAGGTAGTAGTCCCAGGTGAAGGCGATGAGGCGGCGGATCGCCTCGGTGGGCTCGACCTGCGTCAGTTCGAGTTGCTGCTCCTCGCCGCGGATGCCTTCGTAGGCGCGCTCCAGCACGGCCAGGAACAGGCTTTCCTTGCTCTCGAAGTAGTAGTAGATCAGCCGCTTGTTGACGCCGGCCCGCTCGGCGATGCGGTCCATGCGCGCGCCGCCCAGGCCGTGCAGCGCGAATTCGTCGCGCGCCGCGTCGAGGATGTCGCGCTGCGACCGGTCGGCGTCGCGCTGGCGGGGTTCGGCGGCGCGCGGCGGGGCGGCACGGGCCGGGAGTCGCTTATTCACCATTCATTGAAGTATGGTTCGACCCGGGCCGCGAACGCAAGCCCATCGTTTCCCTCATCGTCGCGTCCGTCCTTGCCGCCGTTGTTGCGCAGAAACTGCGCACAATCGGGCAGTCGGGCGCACACCCGTTTCTGCGCTCGTTTCGGAGTCCACACACATGAATTCACGTCTCGCCGGCCATGCCCTGGTCGAAGCGCTGATCGCGCAGGGCGTCGACACCTGCTTCGGCGTGCCGGGCGAAAGCTATCTCGCCGTGCTCGACGGCATCTACGAGCACCGCGAGCGCATCCGCTTCATCGCCTGCCGCCAGGAGGGCGGCGCTGCCTTCATGGCCGAGGCGCAGGGCAAGCTCACCGGTCGGCCGGGCATCTGCTTCGTCACCCGCGGCCCGGGGGCGACGAACGCAAGCATCGGCGTGCACACCGCGTTCCAGGACTCGACGCCGATGATCCTGTTCGTCGGCCAGGTCGCGAGCACGCAGCGCGACCGCGAGGCCTTCCAGGAAGTCGACTACCGCCAGATGTTCGGCCCGGGCACGCTCGGCTTCGCCAAGTGGGTCGGCGAGGTGCACGACGCCGACCGTCTGCCGGAGTACGTGGCGCGCGCCTTTCACACCGCGCTGCAGGGCCGGCCGGGGCCGGTCGTGATCGCGCTGCCCGAGGACATGCTGACGACGCCGACCGCCGCGCCCGTGCTGCCGCGCGCGGAGCCGGCGCAGGCCTGGCCGACGCCGGGCGCGCTGCGCGAGTTGCGCGCGCTGCTGCTCGGCGCCGAGCGGCCGTTCGTGATCGCCGGCGGCGGCGGCTGGGACGGCCCGGCCTGCGCCGCCTTGCAGCGTTTCGCCGAGCACTGGCAGTTGCCGGTGGGTTGCGCGTTCCGCTTCCAGGACCTGTTCGACAACAGCCACCCCAACTACGCCGGCGATGTCGGCATCGGCATTGCGCCCAAGCTCGCCGCGCGCGTGCGCGAGGCCGACCTCGTGATCGCCCTCGGTGCGCGCCTGGGCGAGATGACGACCGGCGGCTATGCCTTGCTCGAGCCGCCGCGGCCGCGCCAGCGCCTTGTCCACGTCCATGCCGGCGCCGAGGAGCTCGGGCGCGTCTATGCGGCCGACCTGCTCGTGCAGGCGTCGATGGCGTGCGCGGCGCAGGCGCTCGAGACGCTGGACGCGCCCGCTCGACTGCCGTGGGCCGGGCAGGCGGAGGCGGCGCACGCCGACTACGAGGCGAACGCCGCGCCGAGCCCGCTCGACCCGGCCGTGAGCGCGCTCGACATGGGCCTCGTCGTGCAATGCCTGCAGCGCGTGCTCAACGAGCAGGGTGCCGAGAACGCCGTCCTGACGAACGGCGCCGGCAACTATTCGGGCTGGCTGCACCGTCACTACCGCTATCCGGGCCTGCAGCGCAACGGCCGCAGCCAGCTCGCGCCGACCTCGGGCGCGATGGGCTATGGTCTGCCGGCTGCGGTCGCGGCGGCACTGTTGCAGCCGGAGCGCACCGTCATCAATCTCGCCGGCGACGGCGACTTCCTGATGACGGGGCAGGAGCTCGCGACGGCCACCGCACATGGCGCCAAGCTGATCTCGATCGTCGTCGACAACGGCAGCTACGGCACGATCCGGATGCACCAGGAACGCGAGTACCCGGGCCGCACGAGCGGCAGCGATCTGGCGAATCCTGACTTCGCGCTGCTCGCTCGCGCCTACGGCTGGTCTTCCGCTGTGGTCACGCAGACGGCGGAATTCGAGCCCGCGCTGCGCGCCGCGCTGGCAAGCAAGGTGTCGACCTTGCTGCACCTGAAACTTCCGGTCGAAGTCAGCACGAGCCGCGCGACATTGAGCGCGCTGCGTCAAGCGGCGCTCGCTCGCGCCGAACAAGGGGGAACACGTTGAACACGAATTCGAATTCGCAGGCCAACACCTGCGACCTCTGCGACGCTCACAAGGGCGACGACAGCGGGAGCTTTCGCGTCCTGCCGCCGGTGTTTCGCGACTTCGGCGGCGCGAAGGCGTTCGCCGGCATCGTGAGCACCGTCAAGTGCTTCGAGGACAACTCGCTCGTGAAGGCGGCGGTCGAGTCACCCGGCGCGGGTCGCGTCCTCGTCGTCGATGGCGGCGGCTCGCTGCGGCGTGCGCTGGTGGGTGGCAACCTGGCCGCGGCGGCGGCGCGCAACGGCTGGGCCGGCCTCGTGATCGACGGCTGCGTGCGCGACGTCGCCGAGCTCGCGGCGTGCGCACTCGGCATCCGCGCGCTGGCGAGCATGCCGCTGCCGACCGAAAAGCGCGGTGAAGGTCAACGCGATGTCGCGGTTCAGGTGCAGGGCGTCTGGCTGCGGCCGGGCGATCGGCTCGTCGCCGATGCCGACGGCATCGTCGTCATGCCGGCGGGCTGAGCGCGCCACCCTTCACGCTTGGGTCACCTGCGGGTACAGCGTGCCGAGCGGCGCGCCGCGCCCGCATTCACTTGAAGATGTCCTTCACCCGATCCGTCCACGACTTGGCGTTCGGCGAATGGCGGTCGCCCGACTTGCGGAACGACTCGTCGAGTTCCTTCAGCAGCTTGCGCTGGTGTTCCGTCATGCGCACCGGCGTCTCGACCGCGACGTGGCAGTAGAGGTCGCCCGGGTAGCTCGAGCGCACGCCCTTGATGCCCTTGCCGCGCAGGCGGAAGGTCTTGCCGTGCTGGGTGCTTTCGGGCAGGTCGATCTCGGCCTTGCCGTTGAGCGTGGGCACCTCGATGCTGCCGCCGAGCGCGGCGGTCGTCATGCCGACCGGGACCGAGCAGTGCAGGTCGTCGCCGTCGCGCTCGAAGATTTCGTGCGCCTTGACGCGCAGCTCGATGTAGAGGTCGCCCGGCGGCCCGCCGTTCGTGCCCGGCTCGCCGTTGCCGGCCGAGCGGATGCGCATGCCTTCGGCGATGCCGGCCGGGATCTTCACTTCGAGCGTCTTCGTCTTCTTGATCTTGCCCTGGCCGCTGCAGGCGGTGCAGGGCTCGGGGATGATCTTGCCCGCGCCGTGGCAGTGCGGGCAGGTCTGCTGGATGCTGAAGAAGCCCTGGCGCATCTGCACCGTGCCCGCGCCGTTGCAGGTGCTGCAGGATTTCGCACTCGTGCCCGGCTTGGCGCCGCTGCCGCTGCAGGTCTCGCACGACTCCCAGCTCGGGATGCGGATCTGCGTTTCCTTGCCGAGCGCGGCTTCCTCGAGCGTGATCTCCATCGCATAGGACAGGTCGCTGCCGCGATAGATCTGATGGCCGCCGCGGCGCCCGCCCTGGCCGCTGAAGATGTCGCCGAAGATGTCGCCGAAGGCCTCGGCAAAACCGCCGAAACCCTCCGCGCCGCGGCCATTCGGGTCGACGCCGGCGTGGCCGTGCTGGTCGTAGGCTGCCCGCTTGTGCGGGTCCGACAGCATCTCGTAGGCCTCCTTGGCCTCCTTGAAGCGTTCCTCGGACTTGCTCGCCGCATCACCCTGGTTGCGGTCCGGGTGGTGCTTCATCGCGAGCTTGCGATAGGCCTTCTTGATGTCGTCGTCGGTGGCGTTCTTGGGCACGCCCAGAACGTCGTAGTAATCGCGCTTTGCCATTCGTGCTGCCTTGTCAATGCGAAACCCCCGTGCGCCGTTGCGGGCTCACGGGGGTGCCTCTTTGCCGGGCCCGCCGGGGTCGCCGGGCACCGGAGAAGGGTTACTTCTTGTCCTTCACTTCCGTGAACTCGGCGTCCACCACGTTGTCGTCCGCCGGCTTCGAAGTCGAGGCGCCGGGCGCCTCCGCGCCCGCCGGGCCGGCCGCTTCCGCAGCGGCAGCCGCCGCGGCCTGGGTTTCGGCGTAGACCTTCTCGCCGAGCTTCTGGCTGGCGGCCATCAAGGCCTCGGTCTTGGCCTCGATGTCGGCCTTGTCGTCGCCCTTGAGCGATTCCTCGGCTTCCTTGACGGCCGTCTCGATCTTCTCCTTCTCGCCCGCTTCGAGCTTGTCCCCGTGTTCGGCGAGCGACTTCTTCACGCTGTGCACCATCGCGTCGGCGGAGTTGCGCGCCTGCACGATCTCGAGCTTCTTCTTGTCCTCGGCGGCGTTGAGTTCGGCGTCCTTCACCATCTGCTGGATCTCGGCCTCCGACAGGCCCGAGTTGGCCTTGATCGTGATCTTGTTTTCCTTGCCGGTGCCCTTGTCCTTCGCGCTCACGTGCAGGATGCCGTTGGCGTCGATGTCGAAGGTCACCTCGATCTGCGGCATGCCGCGCGGCGCCGGCGGGATGCCTTCGAGGTTGAACTCGCCGAGGCTCTTGTTGCCGCTCGCCAGCTCGCGCTCGCCCTGGTAGACCTTGATCGTCACCGCCGGCTGGTTGTCGTCGGCGGTCGAGAAGGTCTGCGCGAACTTGGTCGGGATCGTCGTGTTCTTCTTGATCATCTTCGTCATGACGCCGCCCAGCGTCTCGATGCCGAGCGACAGCGGCGTGACGTCGAGCAGGAGGACGTCGCTGCGGTCCCCGGCCAGCACCTGGCCCTGGATCGCGGCACCGACGGCGACCGCTTCGTCCGGGTTCACGTCCTTGCGCGGCTCCTTGCCGAAGAACTCCTTCACCTTGTCCTGCACCTTGGGCATGCGCGTCATGCCGCCGACGAGGATGACGTCGTTGATGTCGGAGACGCTCAGGCCCGAATCCTTGATCGCGGTGCGGCACGGCGCGATCGTGCGCTCGATCAGCTCATCGACGAGCGCTTCGAGCTTGGCCCGCGTGAGCTTGACGTTCAGGTGCTTCGGGCCCGAGGCATCGGCCGTCACGTAGGGCAGGTTGATGTCGGTCTGCGCGCTGCTCGACAGTTCGATCTTCGCCTTCTCGGCCGCTTCCTTCAGGCGCTGCAGCGCGAGCACGTCCTTGCCGAGATCGACGCCCTGGTCCTTCTTGAACTCGCCGATGATGTAGTCGATGATGCGCTGGTCGAAGTCCTCGCCGCCGAGGAAGGTGTCGCCGTTGGTGGCGAGCACCTCGAACTGCTTCTCGCCGTCGACGTCCGCGATCTCGATGATCGAGATGTCGAAGGTGCCGCCGCCGAGGTCGTAGACGGCGATCTTGCGGTCGCCCTTTTCCTTCTTGTCGAGGCCGAAGGCGAGCGCCGCGGCCGTCGGCTCGTTGATGATGCGCTTGACTTCGAGGCCGGCGATGCGGCCGGCGTCCTTCGTCGCCTGGCGCTGGCTGTCGTTGAAGTAGGCGGGCACCGTGATCACCGCCTCGGTGACCGGCTCGCCGAGGTAGTCCTCGGCCGTCTTCTTCATCTTGCGCAGGATTTCGGCGCTGACCTGCTGCGGCGCGAGCCGGGTGCCGTGCGCCTCGACCCAGGCGTCGCCGTTGTCGGCGGCGGCGATCTTGTAGGGCATCAGGTCGATGTCCTTTTGCACTTCCTTCTCGGTGAACTTGCGGCCGATCAGGCGCTTGACCGCGAAGATCGTGTTCTTCGGGTTCGTCACTGCCTGGCGCTTGGCCGAGGCGCCGACGAGGATCTCACCGCCGTCCTGGTAGGCGATGATCGACGGCGTGGTGCGTGCGCCCTCGCTGTTCTCGATCACCTTGGGCGTGTTGCCTTCCATGATCGACACGCACGAATTCGTCGTGCCGAGGTCGATGCCGATGATTTTTCCCATGATCTGGCTCCTGCTGAACTGTGTGGATTTGGCTGTGGACTACTTGTGGATGGGCGGTGGGCTTTCAAGCCCGGCCGATCTCATTTCGGCGCGCTGACGGTGACGAGCGCCGGCCGCAACACGCGGTCGGCGATCAGATAGCCCTTTTGCAGCACCGTGACGACGGTGTTGGGCTCCTGCTCGGCCGGCACCACGGTGATCGCCTGCTGCTGGTGCGGATCGAACCGGTCGCCGGTGGCCGGGTTGATCTCGACGACCTTGTTGCGCTCGAGCGCCACCGTCAGCTGGCGCAGGGTGGTGTGCACGCCCTCGATCACCTGCTCGACCGTCGCCGGCGTGCCCGAGGCCTGCAACGCGAGCGCAGCCTCCAGGCTGTCCTTCACCGGCAGCATGCTTTCGGCAAAGCCTTCGAGTGCGTACTTGCGCGCCTTGGCGATCTCCTCCTCGGAGCGGCGCCGTGTGTTCTCGGCCTCGGCCTTGGCGCGCAGGTAGGCGTCGGAAACGTCGGCGTGGCGCGCCTCGAGGTCCGCGAGCTTCGCCTCGACGCCGAGCTCGACGGTGGGGGGCGCCTCGGCGGTGTTGTTGTCTTCGGTGCGGTTTTCGTTGTTCGACATGGCAATGCTTCTCCCCAAGGCCTTGGATATGGGCGCTGCATGACAGATCTCAAGGGCCTGGGGCGGGCAAATTCACGCCGCCAGCGTGAAAATCCGGCCGCAGGCGCCCGTCGGGCACTGCCCGCACGCGCCTCAATCGTCGACCGAAGCGCTCCAGCGCTGCCATTCGGCCAGCTCGCGACGATTGCGCTTGGTCGGGCGACCCTGCTCGATCGTGTGCGCCGGGTCGGCGCCATACGGTCGCGCCGCGGCGGCCTGCTCGCGCGCAGCGATGCTTGCTGGCGTTCCCGCGTAGAGCCGCTGCGCGAGCGGTGCCGGGCCGCGAACTTCGCTCAGCGCGAGCACCTGTACCTCGCGCTCGATCTCGCCGCGCTCGCCCTGGCGCAGCCTGACGAGGTCGCCAACGTGGAGTTCGCGCGCGCGCTTGGCGCCCTGGCCGTTGACCTGCACCCGGCCCTTGTCGATGACCTCGACTGCGATGCCCCGCGTCTTGAAGAAGCGCGCCGCCCACAACCACTTGTCGAGGCGGACGCGCGCGATGGCTGGCTTCAGGATCATCTTGCAGGATTGTCCCGCATCGAGGACCGTGCGGTGGCGCACCCGGCGCCGAATGGTGGCGCGCGCTTGCAACTCGTCAGCGTTTCCCCTAGTGCGCGTTGCCGTCGACCGCCGTGTTTTGAGGTGAACATTCGGGCATCGCAATTTTCCCGACAGGAGACCGCAGATGCGCAGAGACACCTTCCTTCGTTCGATGGGCATGCTGGCGCTTGCCGGCGCTTTGCCCCTCTCGGCGCGCGCCGCCGAGGCGATCAAGATGATGATTCCGGCCAACCCCGGCGGCGGCTGGGACACGACCGGCCGCGCGCTCGGCAGCGCGATGCAGGATGCGGGCGTGGCGTCCTCGGTGAGCTACGACAACAAGGGCGGCGCCGCCGGCGCGATCGGCCTGGCGCAGTTCGTCAACAGCACCAAGGGCGATCCGAACGCGCTGATCGTGATGGGCGCGGTGATGCTGGGCGGCATGATCACCGGCAAGCCGCCGGTGTCGCTGTCGCAGGCGACGCCGATCGCGCGGCTGACGAGTGAGTACAACGTCTTCGTGTTGCCGGCGGAGTCCCCCTTCAAGACGATGAAGGACGTCGTCGATCAGATGAAGAAGGACCCGGGCAGCGTGAAGTGGGGCGGTGGCTCGCGCGGCTCGACCGAGCACATCGCCGCGGCGATGATCGCGCGCGCGGTCGGCGTCGATCCGGCCAAGATCAACTACGTCGCCTTTCGCGGCGGCGGCGAGGCGACGGCGGCGATTCTCGGCGGCAACGTCACCGTCGGCGGCAGCGGCTACAGCGAATTCGCCGAGTACATCAAGACCGGCAAGATGCGCCCGATCGCCGTCACCTCCGACAAGCGCCTGCCGGGCATCGACGTGCCGACGCTCAAGGAGCAGGGCATCGATGTCGTCATCGGCAACTGGCGCGGCGTCTATGGCGCTGGCGGCATCGACGCCGCCCAGCGCAAGGCGCTGACCGATCGCGTCGTCGCGGCGACGAAGAGCAAGTCCTGGGCCGAGTCGCTCGAGAAGAACAAGTGGACGCCCGCGCTGATGACGGGCCCCGCATTCGATACCTTCGTCGACAGCGAATTCGCGAGCCTGCGCGCGGTGATGGTCAAGTCGGGCATGGTCTGATCGTCGTGAAGGCGCCGCAGTCCGCCATCGGCCTGGGCACGATCGCGCTCGGCGTGCTGCTTGCCGCGGGCGCGGCGCAGATGTCGTCGGAGGCGGGCTACGCCGGGGTCGGGCCGAACTTCCTGCCGTGGGTCGTCGCGACGCTGCTGACGCTTTGCGGCGCCATGCTGCTGTGGGAGGCGCGCAGCGGCGGCTTTCGCTCAATGGAGGCGCCGACCGGCGCCGACACCGGCCACTGGGCCGGCTTTGTCTGGGTGTCGGTCGGCATTCTTGTCAATGCGGCGCTCATCACGCGGATCGGCTTCATCCTGAGCTGCGCGCTGTGTTTCGTGCTCGCGGTGCGCGGCTTCAGATCGTCCGAGGCTCGGCTCGATCTGAGCCTTCGCGCGCTCGTGCTCGACGCCGCGATCGGCTTTTCGATCGCAGCGCCGGTGTTCTGGATGTTCACCAAGTTTCTTGCGATCAGCCTGCCGGGCCTGACCGATACCGGCTGGCTGTGAGGCCGCACCGGCGCGCGTTAGATGGACATCCTCAACCAGCTCGTCCAGGGCTTCATCACCGCGGGCACGCCGATCAACCTGCTGTGGTGCCTGGTCGGCTGCACGATCGGCACGGCGGTCGGCGTGCTGCCCGGCATCGGCCCGGCGACGGCGGTCGCGATGCTGCTGCCGATCACGCTCAAGGTCGAGCCGACCGCCTCGATGATCTTCTTCGCCGGCATCTACTACGGCGCGATGTACGGCGGCTCGACGACCTCGATCCTGCTCAACACGCCGGGCGAGGCGGGCTCGATGGTGACCGCGCTCGAAGGCAACAAGATGGCCAAGCACGGCCGCGCCGGCGCCGCGCTGGCAACGTCGGCGATCGGCTCCTTCGTCGCCGGCACGATCGCGACCGTCATCGTGACCTTCTTCGCGCCGGTGGTGGCCGAGTTCGCGATACGGCTCGGCCCGCCCGAGTACTTCCTGCTGATGGTGCTCGCGTTCTGCACCGTCAGCGCCGTGCTCGGCCAGAGCACGCTGCGCGGCATGACATCGCTGGGCGTGGGCCTTGCGATGGGGCTGGTCGGCATCGATCAGATCTCGGGCCATGCGCGCTACACCGCCGGCGTGCCGGAACTGCTCGACGGCCTCGAAGTGGTGCTGATCGCGGTCGGCCTGTTCGCCGTCGCCGAGGCGCTCTACGTCGTGCTCTACGAAGGCAGGACGACCGAGACGCAGAACGTGCTTTCGAAGGTGCACATGACGGTCGCCGAGTGGCGCCGCTCGTGGCCGGCGTGGCTGCGCGCGACGGCGATCGGCGTGCCCTTTGGCTGCATCCCCGCGGGCGGCAGCGAGATCCCGACCTTCCTGAGCTACGCGACCGAGAAGAAGCTGTCGAAGCACCCCGAGGAGTTCGGCACCGTCGGCGCGATCGAGGGCGTCGCCGGGCCGGAGGCGGCGAACAACGCGGCGATCACGGCGACGCTGATCCCGCTGCTCACGCTCGGCATCCCGACCTCGAACACGACCGCGATCCTGCTCGGCGCGTTCCAGAACTACGGCATACAGCCGGGGCCGCAGTTGTTCAGCTCGAACTCGGCGCTCGTGTGGGCGTTGATCGCTTCGCTCTACATCGGCAACGTGATGCTGCTCGTGCTCAACCTGCCCTTGGTCGGGCTCTGGGTGAAGCTGCTCAAGATCCCGAAGAGCTACCTCTACGCCGGCATCCTGATCTTCGCCACGGTCGGCGTCTACGGCATGCGCCAGTCGGCGTTCGACCTCGTGCTGCTCTACATCATCGGGCTGCTCGGCGTCGTCATGCGGCGCTTCGCCTTCCCGACCGCGCCGGTCGTCGTCGGCATGATCCTCGGGCCGCTGGCGGAGGCGCAGATGCGCAATGCGCTGTCGATCGGCGAAGGCCACTGGAGCGTGTTCGTGCAGCGCCCGATGTCGCTCTTCCTGCTGCTTGTCGTGCTCGCGGTGCTGCTGCTGCCGCGGTTGATGCGGCTGCGCAAGAAGCTGAAGAACGCCTGAGCGCTCGGCGACTGCTCAGCGCTCGGCGCCGAGTGCGAGGGCGCGTTCGCGCTGCCTGCGCAACGCGCCCTCGTCGGTCGCGCCGCTCGTGTCCCAACCCTGAAGATGGCGCAGCGCGATGGCGGCGAGCGCGGCCATGCCTTCGTGCCGGTCGTTCAGGCACTCGATGTAGTGGAACTCCCTGCCGCCGGCGGCGAGGAAGGCGGAACGCGCCTCGATCGCGATTTCTTCCAGCGTCTCGAGGCAGTCGCTGGCAAAGCCGGGGCAGATGACGTCGACGCGCTGGACGCCTTGCGCGGCAAGCGTGCGCAGCGTCGGTTCGGTCGCCGGCTCGAGCCACTTGGCCTTGCCGAAGCGGCTCTGGAACGTGACGCTCCATTGCCCGTGCTTGAGCGTGAGCCGTTCGGCAAGCAGGCGCGCGGTCTTGCGGCATGCGCAGTGGTAGGGGTCGCCGAGCGCGAGCGTGCGCGCCGGCACGCCGTGAAAGCTCATGACCAGCTGCTCGCCGCGGCCGTTCACCATCCAGTGGTCGGTGACGCTCTTGGCAAGCGCGTCGATGTAGCCGGCGTCGTCGTGATAGCTGTTGACGAAGCGCAGCTCGGGCAGGGTGCGCGTGCGCTGCGCCCAGCCCGCGACGGCGTCGAAGACGCTCGCGGTGGTGGCCGCGCAGTACTGGGGGTAGAGCGGCAGCACCAGGATGCGCCCGACGCCCGACGTCTTTAATGCCGACAGCACGCTCGCGATCGACGGCGCGCCGTAGCGCATCGCCGGCCGCACCGCGACGCGGTGGCCGCGCTGGCCCAGATAGCCTTCGAGCAGACGCGCCTGCTTGTCGGTCCACACCTTGAGCGGCGAGCCTTCGCTCGACCAGATGCGCGCGTACTTGGCGGCCGACTTCGCAGGACGCGTACGCAACACGACGCCGTGCAGGATCGGCCACCAGGCCCAGCGCGGGATCTCGACGACGCGGGGGTCGGCAAGGAACTCCGCCAGATAGCGGCGCAGCGCCGGCGCGTCCGGCGCGTCAGGTGTGCCCAGATTGCACAGCAGCACGGCGCACTCGGGCAGCGTCGCTGCGGTGCCGTGCTTGTGGCTGGGTTCGGGAAGGAATCGCATGCGTTCTTTGCTGGCGCGTGGGCGGCGCTTGAGCGGCGCGTGGGTGATGCGTGGGTGATGCGTGCGTGAGACGTGCGTGAGGCGCGGGCAGTTGGCGCAGTTGGCGGACGGGCACGCGATTATCGGCGTGCCGGGCGCGCGCCGTCAGCGCTGCAGGGCCAAACGGTCGAGGTCGCGCATGACGGCGGCGATGTCGATCGGCTTCGTCCAGTAGCCGACGAAGCCCGCCTCTCGTGCGCGCTGCACATCCTCGGCCGAAGCGTCGGCCGAGCACATGAAGGCCGGCGTCTCGGCGAACGCCGGCAGCGCGCGCAACTGCGCAAGCACGTCATGGCCGCTCATGTCCGGCAAGTGGGCATCGAGCACCAGCACCTGCGCCGGCCATTGCTGGGCGAGCGCAAGCGCCTGCGCGCCATCCTCGGCAATCTGCAACTCGACGCCGCCGCGCATCCGCATGGCTTCCTCGAACAGGATCGCGTTGATGCGGTTGTCTTCGACATAGAGCATGCGCAACGTGCTGCGCGGCGCGGCACTGGCGTCGTCCGGCGTCGAGTCGTCGCAGGTCGTCGCGGGTGACGCATCGCCGGCATCGCCCGCAGCGCTCGCCGCGCGCGGCAGTTCGATGCGTACCAGGGTGCCGCTGCCGGCCAGGCTCGAGAGTGTCAGCCGGCCCCCCATCTCCTCGACCAGCCGGCGCGCGATCAACAAGCCCAGGCCGCTGCCTTCGATCGCGGATGCTTCCTGCCCCAGGCGCTCGAAGGGCTGGAACAGCCGCTGCATCTGCTCGGGCGACATGCCGACGCCGTTGTCTTCGATCGCGAGCACGAGGCGATCTCCGGCGTCGGGCAACAGCGTGACGCAGACCCAGCCGCCGGGGCGGTTGTACTTGATCGCGTTCGAGACGATGTTGATCAGCACCTGTCGCAGGCCCTGTGCGTCGGCCAGCACGCACGTCCCGGGGTCGAGTTGCTCCTGCAGCACGAGGTCATGTTGCCGGGCGAGCGGTTGCAGCAGGTCGAGGGTCTTCTGCACCAGTACCTTCAGGCTGAGCGGGCGCAAGTCGAGCGCCGTGTCGCCGCCTTCGAGCCGCTGCAGGTCGAGCAGATCGTTGATCAGGGCCAGCAGATGCTCGCCGGCGCTCAGCACATGGCCGGTGTACTGCGCCACGGTGGCGGGGCTCGCATCGTCCGCCGCCAGACGCAGCAACTGGGTGAACCCGATCACCGCATTGAGCGGCGTGCGCATCTCATGACTGACGCGCGAGAGGAATTCGGTCTTCGCTCGATTGGCGAGGTCGGCCGCCTGCTTGTCGCGCAAGGCCTGCTCGGCGCGGCGTCGATCGGTGATGTCTCGGAACGTCACCAGGCAGACGCCTGATGGCGGCGTGGCGTTGCCGGCGATCGACTGCACGCTCATGCGCAGCAGCCGCTGGTCGCCATCCGGGTGGCGCAGGAGCACCGATCGGTCCACGCAGCGCTCATCGTGGGCAATCGCGAGGTGCACCGGATGCTCGGTGAAGGGCAGCGCGCTGCCATCCTCGTGGAGCCAGACATAGCCGAGGCGGCTCAGGCGCTTGCCGATCAGCGCCTTCTCCTCTGCGCGCAGCATGGCGCAAGCCGCCGGGTTGGCCGCCACGATGCTGCCGTCGCTGCCCACGACGCACAGGCCGTCGGTGATCGCGACCGCCACCGAGCGGTACAGGGCTTCGCTCGCGGCGAGCCGGTCGGCGGCGGCGAGGCGGTGCGTGACGTCGGTCTGCACGCCGATGAAATGCGTCACGCGCCCGCTGGCGTCGTGCACCGGCGCGACGTGCAGTTCGTTCATGAAGCTGCTGCCGTCGCGCCGCTCGTTGCGCAGCGTCACGGTGCAGGCCTTGCCGGCTGCGAGTGCGACGCGCAGCTTCTCGAGTTCGGCCTGCGCCGTGTCCCGACCCTGCAGCAGGCGGCAATTGCGGCCGAGCAGTTCGTGACGCCCGTAGCCGGTGAGGCGCTCGAAGGCCGAGTTCACGTAGATCAGCGGTTGATCGTGGCGCTGCGCGTCGGCGACGCACACGGGCAGCGAGCCCTCGGCTTCGAGCGCGCGTTGCAGGATGCGCACCTCGCGCTCACGGCGCCGCAGCTCCGTCACGTCGCGCGTGAGGTAGAGCACCTGCTGATCCGACATGGGCGAGATCCGCGCCTCGAAGTGGCGCTTCGCGCCATCGAGGCATTCGAGCTCGTACTCGAGGCGCTGGACCTGGCCCGAGCCGATGGCATTGCGCGTGGCCCGCATCGCGCGTTCGGCGAGCGCGTCGGGCACGCCGTCGCCGAAGGGGCGGCCGTGGAGTTCGGGATAGGGCCGCGTCAAGGCTGGATGGGACGCGTCGCTGCACTCGAGATAGCGCCCCTGCGCGTCGAGCACGAACCACAGGTCGGGAATCGCCTGAAGGACGGCCGTCAAGCGTGCCGCCGCGGTGTCCGGCGCGCCGGCACTGCGGGGTGCGGGCGCCGGGCGGCGGGCATCGAGCAGGGCGCCGCAGAGGGTGGCGAGGTCGCGCAGCGCGCCGCGCTGGCAGGCGTCGAGTTCGCGTGCGACCTGGTCGATCACGCACAGGCTCCCGATCGGATGGCCGCCGACGTGGATCGGCATGCCTGCGTAGAACGTGATCGATGCGGGGTAGGGCGACGGTGCGTTCGACGTGAAGCGCGGATCGTTGCGGACGTCGGCCACGATGAGGCCGTCCTCGCTCAGGATCGCGCGCCCGCAAAGCGATTCGGCGCGCGAGCTCTCTGGGATCGTCATGCCGTCGGTCGCGGCAAACCACTGGCGGTAGGCATCGACGACGCTGACGGCGGCGAATGCGCAACCGAGCGTGTGCCGCGCCAGGCGCACGATCGACGCCAGCGCCGGGTCGGGCGCATCGGTGCCGCGCAGCGCGAGCGAGTTCAGCACGCGCAGGCGCTCGGACTCGTTGGCCAGGAAGTGTTCGGCCTTCATGGGGACGGTTTGGCGGCGCGCTCCGGCAGGACTAGGTTCGAGAGCCTGCGCCATGGCGGGCGTCGACGCTAGACGCTTGATGCGTCACTGGCGCCGAGCTCGCTCAGCCGCAGGACTTCGAACTTTACGCTCGGCGACAAGGCGTCGACCGGCGGTGTCCCGAGGCCGATCGTCCCGCTGCCGTGCAGCGTGCAGGTTCCGCGTCGCAGCGCGAGCGTCTCACCGCTTTCGCCGAAACGCACGAAGGTGCCGTTGTAGCTCAGGTCGGTCAGCTGGAACGTGCCGCCGTGCCAGTCGATGCGCGCATGCGAGCGCGACACGCGCGAATCGTTGATGCAGTAGGTGGCCTGCGGGCTGCGGCCGAGGACGACCGCGAGCTGCGGCCCGCGGTAGACGCGCGTCAGGTCGAGCCAGCTCAGCCGGATGCCTTCCGGCTCGGCGAACGCGTTCAAGCCGCCGAACGCCGTCGTCACGGTGTCGCCGAAACGGCGGGCCTCGAGCAGATGGACGTGCACGGGTTCGGCACGGCCGCGCAACTGCATGTTGTCGAGGTCGCGAAACCGCGCGCGTCCGGCATCGTCGAGCAGGTCGAGGACCGACGCGGTGACCAGCGTCTCGTTGTCCCCCGCGTGGTCGATCAGGCGTGCGGCCACATTGACGGCGTCGCCAAAGCAGTCGCCGGCCATCTCGACCACTTCGCCGTGGGCGACGGCAACCTGCAGCTTCAGCGGCGGGACGCGCGGCGTGCTCTTGGCAGGCGCCAGATGCTGGAGCGCGTCGTGCATCTCCTCGGCGGCGGTGACCGCATGGCACGGCGACTCGAACACGGCCATCAACCCGTCGCCCAGCGTCTTCACGACCTGGCCCTGCTCATCGTGCACGATGCGCCCGAGCTCTGCCACGGTGCGCGTGACGACCGCAGTCGCAGCGGCGTTGCCGAGCGTTTCGTACAGCGAAGTGCTGCCCCGAAGGTCGGCGAACAGGACGGTGCGTTGTCGAATCTGGGGCATCGGCAAATGCGTGAACCATTTACGTGAACTAATTCACGCAGTTTATCGCCTGCCGGATGCCCGACGCCGCGGTCGGCGGGCCGGCCACGGTGTTTTGGCAGCTACGGAACTGCCCGGGTAGGTTCTGGGCTTGTGCCTGCGGCGCAAGCCAGGGCGCGCTCGCTGTGCGATCGCGGCCGCCTGCGGCGGCACCTGCTTGGCCAATCAGAGATTGTCCAAGTAGGTCCTGAGCTTGTCAGAGCGGCTCGGGTGCTTGAGCTTTCGGATCGCCTTGGCCTCGATCTGGCGGATGCGCTCGCGCGTGACGTCGAACTGCTTGCCGACTTCTTCCAGCGTGTGATCGGTGCTCATCTCGATGCCGAAGCGCATGCGCAGCACCTTGGCTTCGCGCGGCGTCAGGCTGTCGAGGATGTCCTTCACCACGTCGCGCAGGCCGGCCTGCATCGCGGCCTCGATCGGCGCCGTGTTGTTGGTGTCCTCGATGAAATCGCCCAGATGCGAGTCGTCGTCGTCGCCGATCGGCGTCTCCATCGAGATCGGCTCCTTCGCGATCTTCATGATCTTGCGGATCTTGTCCTCGGGGATCTCCATCTTCTCGGCGAGCGTCGGCGCGTCGGGCTCGAAGCCGAACTCCTGCAGGTGCTGGCGCGACAGACGGTTCATCTTGTTGATCGTCTCGATCATGTGCACCGGGATGCGGATCGTGCGCGCCTGGTCGGCGATCGAACGCGTGATCGCCTGGCGGATCCACCACGTCGCGTAGGTCGAGAACTTGTAGCCGCGGCGGTATTCGAACTTGTCGACCGCCTTCATCAGGCCGATGTTGCCCTCCTGGATCAGGTCGAGGAACTGCAGGCCGCGGTTGGTGTACTTCTTCGCGATCGAGATCACGAGGCGCAGGTTGGCCTCGATCATTTCCTTCTTCGCGTCGCGCGAGGCCTTCTCGCCCTCGTTCATGCGCTTGTTGATGCGCTTCAGGTCCTCGAGCGGCACGACGGCGCTGGCCTGCTGGTCGGCGAGCTTGCTCTGCAACTCCTGCACCGGCGGCAGGTTGCGCTCGAGGACGGCGCTGTACGGCTTGCCGGCCGCGGCTTCCTTCGCCGCCCACTTCAGGTTGAGCTTGTTGGGCGGGAAGTGCTTGATGAAGTAGTCCTGCGGCATGCCGCACTTGTCGACCACGATCTTGCGCAGTTCGCGCTCGTAGCGACGCACGTCGTCCACCTGGGAGCGCAGGATGCCGCACAGCTTCTCGATCGTCTTCACGGTGAAGCGGATCGTCATCAACTCGGTGCTGATCGCGTGCTGCGCCTTGTTGTAGGCCGGGGACTGGTAGCCCTCCTTCTCGAAGGCCTTGCGCATCTTGTCGAAGTTCACCCGCAAGGACGCGAACTTGATCATCGCGGCCGTCTTCAGCTCCTCGAGCTTCCTCGTCAGCGCCTTGCTGCCGCCCTGGCCGTCGTCGTCGTCCTCGTCGTCGAAGTAGTCGACGTCCTCCTCGGCGACGTAGTCGTCTGCCTCGTCTTCGAGCACGAAGCCGTCGACGACTTCGGAAATCTGCATCGTGCCCTGTTCGATGCGGTCGGCGTACGAAAGCAGCTCGGCAATCGTCGTCGGCGAGGTCGAGATCGCGAGCATCATCGCCTGCAGGCCGCCCTCGATGCGCTTGGCGATTTCGATCTCGCCCTCGCGCGTCAACAGCTCGACCGTGCCCATCTCGCGCATGTACATGCGCACCGGGTCGGTCGTGCGGCCGAATTCGGAATCCACCGTCGAGAGCGCCGCCTCGGCCGCCTCTTCGGCCTCCTCCTCGGTCGCGGTCGCGGTGCCGCCGCCGGCGATCAGCAGCGTCGCGGCATCGGGCGCCTGCTCGTAGACCGCGATGCCCATGTCGTTGAGCATCGAGACGATCGCCTCGAGGATCTCGTTGTCGACGAGCTTCTCGGGCAGGTGATCGTTGATCTCCTGGTGCGTCAGGAAGCCGCGCGTCTTGCCCATCTTGATGAGCGTCTTCAACTCGTGGCGGCGCTTGGCAACCTCTTCTTCGGTCAGCGCCGTCTCGTCGAGGCCGAACTCGCGCATCAGCGCGCGCTCCTTTGCGCGCGACACCTTCATCCGCAGCGGCTTGACCTTGGCCTTGGCTTCGGCATCTTCCACCGGATCGGGTTCGCCGGCGATGTCGGATTCGATGTCGGCGTCTTCACTTTCCAACGCAGCGCGCCCCTTGCCCGCAGTCGGCTTGCCCTTGCCCGCCGGTCCCGACTTGGCGCTCGAGGCCTTCGCGGCGGCCTTCGTTGCCGGCTTCGTCGCTACCTTGGGTGCGGGCTTGGCGGCGGCCTTGGGCAACGGCTTGGCCGCAGACACCGCGGTCTTCGCCTGCGCCGCCGCCTTCGCAGCCGGCTTGGCGGGATGCTTCAGTTCGGGTTCGACGGTCTTGGCGGAAGCGGTCTTCTTCGCAGTCATGCAAATCCTTCGGAGGGTGATTGCCATTGCAGGCCTCGCAGCGCGGAGGGCTTGCTCTGACGTTGGACATTCGATCGTCGCTGTCGGGCGCGTGGCGGTCGAACTGGCGGCATCGGTGGCCGGCGGCCTGGCCGCAGGCCGGATACAACCATCTCGGGCTCAACCGCGCCAAAGCAAGATCGGGTGATCATTCCCTCGTCGAGGGGGCAGTCCTTGCGGGTAGGGAGTGGCCTTGTGGGGGGACCCTGGGTCAGAGGGTGGCCGGGGCCCGGAGGTGCTGCTGTCACTCTTGCCGCGCTAGCGTGAACAGAGGATTATACCGCGACGGCGGCCTTTCGCCGCCGCTTTAGGTAGGTTCAAGCGCTACGCCTTCAGGCGTTTGCGCGTCTCCATCAACTCCCGGCTGCGGCGTTGCGCGTCGGGCGAGTCGACACCCGACTCGAACAGCTGTTTCAGCTCGTCGTCGACCGCTTGCAGGCGCAGCTTGGAGAGCACGAGCGAGAGCTCGAGGGCGAGATCGCCGTCGGCGAGCGGGGCGTGGAAGGCGGCGATGCGCGCCAGCACCGCGCCGCCGCCGGCATCATTGGGGACACTGCCTTGCAGTTCGGCAAGCAGTGCGCTGGCAGCGAGTTCGCCGTGCTCGTGAATGCTGCGCTCGATGACACGGAACAAAGCGTCGTAGGGCGCGGGCTGGGCCGCCAGCAGGTCGTGCGCACCGCCATCGAGCGTGGCCCACAAGCCGCTGCGATGCAGCAGCAGCCAGATGGCCCGATCGAGCAGATTCGCCGTGCCCTGGCTGACGCGGCCCGCGCGGCGCGGTGGCGGCCGACCAGGCGCCTTGCCTCGCGCCGCGCCCGCGGCCGATGGCTGCCCCCACTGCTGCTTGAGCTGCTCGATGTCGTCGCGCCCGCTGGCCGCGAGTTCGACGAGCAACTGACGCTTGAGGGCGCCCTCCGGCAACGCGGACCACAGCGGCCTGGCGTTGGCCAGCAGGTGGGCCCGACCTTCGACCGTCGACAGATCGCAGTCCTCGCCGGCGAGTGCAATGAGTTGCTGCGACAGTGGCACCGCCTGCGCGATGCGTTGCTCGAAGGCCTCGGCGCCGAATTCGCGCACGAAGGAGTCGGGGTCGTGCTCGGGCGGCAGGAACAGGAACCTGACGCTGCGCGTATCGCTCGCGTGCGCAAGGCTCGCCTCGAGCGCGCGCCCTGCAGCGCGCCGCCCGGCGGCATCGCCGTCGAAGCTGAAGACGATGGCGTCGGTGAAGCGGAACAGCTTCTGCACGTGCTCGGCGGTGCAGGCGGTGCCGAGTGTCGCCACCGCGTTCGGGAAACCGAGCTGGGCGAGTGCGACGACGTCCATGTAGCCCTCGACGACCAGCGCGAAGCCGTGCTTGCGCAGCGCGGCGCGCGCCTCGTGCAGGCCGTAGAGCTCGCGGCCCTTGACGAAGACGGGCGTTTCGGGCGAATTGAGGTACTTTGGCTGCGACGCCACCGGCTTCGCCGATGAGTCTTCGCCGCAACTGCGTTGTGGCTCACCCTGATCGAGCACCCGGCCGCCGAAGCCGATCACTTCGCCCTGCACCGAGCGGATCGGAAACATGATGCGGTCGCGGAAGCGGTCATAGCGCTTCGCCTCCGCGCCTTCATCCTCGGCGGCGTGCGAGATGACCAGGCCGCACTCGTCGAGCAATGGGTCGTCGTAGCGTGCGAAGACGCTGGCCAGGCCACGCCAGCCTTCGGGCGCATAGCCGAGGCCGAAGTGGGCCGCGATCTCGCCACTCAGCCCGCGGCCCTTGAGGTACGCCACCGCGCGCGAGCTTGCCTTCAACTGCTTGCGATAGTGCTCGCTCGCCTTGGCGAGCACGCTGGAGAGCGTCGCCTGCTTCTCCTTCATCTCGGCCGCGCGCTGACGCTCCTGCGGCGAGGCGTCGTCCTGCGGCACCTGCATGCCGACCTGTTGCGCCAGGTCGCGTACCGCGTCCATGAACCCGAGGCCCGAATGCGCCATCAGGAAGCCGATCGCGTCCCCATGCACACCGCAGCCGAAGCAGTGATACGTCTGCCGGGCCGCGCTGACCGTGAAGCTCGGCGTCTTCTCCCCGTGGAACGGGCACAGTCCCTTGTGCGTTGCGCCGGCCTTCTTGAGCTGGACGTAGCGGCCAACGATCTCGACGATGTCGGTGCGGGCGAGCAGGTCGTGCTTGAAGGCGGGCGGGATCACCCGGTCAGTCTATCCGCCTGGGCAAGCTCGCCGCTGCATTGGCGCGTGCCATCGGAGGCCCGTCGTTTGCTGCGACAGAATCGCTGCCTGATGAATCGATTTCGTATCCGCTCGAACATCGTCGCCGGCCTGCTGCTGGTCGCATGCACGGCAGGTGCGGCGCCGCCGCTGGCAGATTCAGTGCCTTGCGCAGTGCGCGAGACATTGCCCGCGGCGACCGGGACGCCAGCCGCGTTGACCACCGAGATCGCGTGGGTCGGGTCGCAACCCATCGAATACTGGGTTCATCGCGCCACACGGCCTCGCGCGACGCTTGTGTTCGAGAATGGACTGATGTTGCAGTTGACGACCTGGCAACGGGTCGTGCAGCTCCTCGCCGACGAAGCAGACATCGTGCTCTACAACCGCCCCGGCATTGGGCGCAGCGGCGCGCCCGAGCAACCGCAAGGCGCGACCCACACAGTCGGGCTTCTGCACGAGTTGCTGCGGACTCAGAACCTGCCAGCGCCGTACATCCTGGTCGGCCACTCGATGGGCGGGCAGTACAGCCAGCTCTTTGCGCGCCAGTATGCGTCGGAGGTCAGCGCAATGCTGTTGGTCGACGCGCTGCCGCCGGGCACGTTCAAACCGCACTCGGAATTCCCGTGGTACACGCAGCTCGGACTGCGTTTGTTCGCCCCCGCCGCCGTGCAGCGCGAGATCGCCGACGCGCATGAGATGGGTGAATTGCTGCTGCGCGAAAACGGGCCGTTCGACAAGCCGATGATCCGCTTGGTCGCGTCGCCCGATCCCGCGGCGGGCAAGCCCGAGGGCCTGCTCAAGGACCTGCTCAAGGGCGTCATCTACGCGGAGGACTTCGGCGTCTGGGCCGTCGATCCCGACATCGCCGAACAACGCCTCGACCAGCTGTATCCGCATTCCGTCGTTCGGCGCCTGCGGGCACACCACCGTATGCAGGAAGAGGCCCCGGACGCAGTTGTCGAGGCCCTGCGCGAGTTGATGGCCGGGGCCGGCTGCATGCCGTCTGGGGCGTCGATTGAAGGGGGCTGGTCGGCGCGACACGGCATCCTTCGCGCCGAACCAGATCGCGGCAACTCAGACGAAGAAAAGCCGCCTGACAAGGCGGCTTGACTGCGGAACTCGAGATGCGCTGGCTCAGACCGCGAAATCCTCGAGCTTGCGGCCGCTTGCGAGCGCCGCCTTCAGCCAGTTCGGACGCAAACCACGCCCGCTCCAGGTTTGCCCGGTCGCGGCGTCGCGGTACTTTGCCGCCACTTTGCCGCCCGACGCCTTGCCGGCCCGTGCAGGCGCGCGGCTGCCGAGATCGGCGACGGTCAAACCATATTCGGCCATCAACGCCTTGACCTTGGCAACCGCGTCGGCGCGCTCGTTGCGGGCCACTTCGTCGATCTGTTTCTCGATTTGGGCCTTTTGGGCCAACAGTTCCTTCAGGCTTGCCACGATATTCGTCCTCGACTGGAAAAAGATGAGGACGTCAGAATATCAGAAAAGCCGAATCGCGTTCAATTCGTCGGCGGCACATACCCAACCGGTTGATCGCCGCCCTCGCCGAACAGGAACAGTTCCATTTGCCTCGCGAGATACTGCCGGGCGCGCTGGTCGGCGAGATTGAGCCGGTTTTCGTTCACGAGCATCGTCTGGTGTTTCAGCCAGAGCTGCCAGGCCTCCTTGCTGATCCCGGCATAGATTTTCTTGCCGAGCTCGCCGGGGTAGGGCGCGAAGTCGAGGCCTTCGGCCTCCTTCTTGAGGTAGCTGCATTGAATTGTTCTGGCCATGTCAAAACTCCCTTGGTCAATTACGGAAAAGCGAGCCCGAGCGGCGCTCAGAGTTTCTTGAGCAGCACCCGTGAGCGACGGTCATGGCTGTATTTGGCCTTGCGCGCCTCGGGCAGCGAGTCGGCGTCCACCTGCTGAAACCCGCGTTTCAGGAACCAGTGCATCGTGCGCGTCGTCAGCACGAAGATACTCGTGAGCCCCATCGCCCGCGCGCGTTGCTCGATGCGCTTCAACATGCGTTCGCCGTCGCCTTGGCCCTGCACGCCGGGCGTGACGGTCAACGCTGCCATCTCGGCCGTCCCTTCCTCGGGATAGGGGTAGAGCGCGGCGCAGCCGAATATCACGCCGTCATGCTCGATCACGATGTAGCGGCTGATGTCGCGTTCGATTTCGGTGCGGTCGCGCTTGACGAGCGTGCCGTCCTGCTCGAAAGGCTCGATCAGTTGCAGGATGCCGCCGATGTCGTCGGCGGTCGCCTCGCGCAGGCTTTCCAGTTTCTCGTCGACGACCATCGTGCCGATGCCGTCGTGCGTGTAGACCTCCTGCAGCAGCGCACCATCGACCGCGAACGGCAGGATGTGCGAGCGCTCGACGCCGGCGCGGCATGCCTTCACGCAATGCTGCAGATAGAACGCGGCGTCCTTCGGGTCGCTCGGCAGGGGCAGCCCCGCGAGCATGCGTTCGGCGTCGGCCAACGCGAGTTCGGTGTCGATCGGGCTGTCGGGATCGCTGCGGTCCTCGCGGATGCCGGGGACCTCGGTCAGGAACAGGAGCTTGTCCGCCTTGAGCGCGATCGCGGTGCTCGTCGCGACCTCCTCCATCGACAGGTTGAACGCCTCGCCGGTCGGTGAAAAGCCGAACGGCGACAGCAGCAGCACCGCGCCGGTGTCGATCGTCCGCCGGATCGCCGCGGCGTCGACCTTGCGCACGAGGCCGCTTTGCTGGAAGTCGATGCCGTCGACGATGCCGACCGGCCGCGCGGTGAGGAAGTTGCCCGAAATGACGCGCACCGTGGCGTTGGCCATCGGCGTGTTCGGCAGGCCCTGCGAGAAGGCGGCCTCGATCTCGAAGCGCAGCTGGCCCGCGGCCTCCTGCGCGCAGTCGAGCGCGACCGCGTCGGTGATGCGCCGGCCGTGGCTGAACTGCGAGACCTGCCCCTTGGCGAGCAACTGCTCGGTGACCTGCGGCCGAAAGCCGTGCACGAGCACGAGCTTGATGCCCATCGCGTGCAGGATCGACATGTCCTGCGCGAACAGGCTGAGCTTGCCGGCCGCAATCAACTCCCCCGCGATCGCGACGACAAAGGTCTTGCCGCGGTAGGCGTGGATGTAGGGCGCAACCGCGCGAAACCACGGGACGAAGGTGTGGGGGAAGACGGCGCTCATTTGGCAGGGCAAGAAGTGGCGGGATTGTGCCGCACCGGTGCACGCAGCAGCATATTCAGCAGCACTGAACGCCAGGCCACGGTCACACCTGCCGCCCACACAGCGCCGCCCCGCGAGGTCGGCTCTTGCGCTTGCGGCGTACGGGTTGCGTCATGCAGCGATCGCTTGCCGGGAGCGAACCTGCTTCTCGATCTCTCCTCGCGTCGGCAAGGTCTTGAGGTCGTAGCTGGCCTGCATGGCGAGCCACGACGCGGCGTCGCCGCCGAAGTACCTGGCCAGTCGGGCGGCAGTGTCGGCAGTGACGCTGCGGCGTTCCTTCACGATTTCGTGGATTCGGGTCGCGGGGACGCCAAGCGCCATGGACAGCGCGTTCACGCTCATTTGCAGCGGCGCCAGGTAGTCCTCGCGCAGGACTTCCCCCGGATGAACTGCGCGCATGCGATTGACGGGTCGTGTCATGGTCGTTTCATTCAGTGGTAGTCGACGATCTCTACGTTCTCGGGGCCTGCCGCGGTCCAGACAAAGCACACGCGCCATTGGTCGTTGACGCGAATGCTGTGCTGGCCGGTCCGGTCACCCTTGAGCGCCTCCAGGCGATTGCCGGGCGGTGCGCGCAGGAAGTCGAGCGTCAATGCAGCATCCAACTGCGAGAGCTTGCGTTCGGCGACCACCGTGATGGCTCGAAAGCGCCTCGGGTTTTGCCCCTCGAACAATGCCTGTGTGTCCTTGCATCGAAAGGATCGAATCACCACGGCAGTATATTACGCCAAACGTAATACACGCAATGCAGCCGGTACGGATGCACGCCGCGATTCGCCATTCGTTCGATTCCCCGGCATGCACGTGCACCAGCCTCTACAGACCTGGCCAACCGATAATCCGGCCCCATTGAGCACTTCCATCGTCACGCCGCCAGCCCCCAAGCCACGGCCGCCCATCACCTTCCCGGAGTCCCTGCCGGTCTCGGCGCGCCGCGACGAGATCGGTGCCGCGCTCGCAGCGCATCAGGTCATCATCGTCTGCGGCGAGACGGGTTCGGGCAAGACGACGCAACTGCCCAAGCTCGCACTCGCGCTCGGCCGCGGCAAGGTGCACAGCGGCAAGCTCATCGGCCACACGCAGCCGCGGCGCATCGCGGCGTCGAGTGTCGCCAAACGGATTGCGCAGGAGCTGAACACGCCGCTCGGCGACGTTGTCGGCTACAAGGTGCGCTTTCAGGATCGGCTGACGCCGGGTGCGAGCATCAAGCTGATGACGGACGGCATCCTGCTGGCCGAAACGCAGAGCGATCCGCTGCTCAAGGCCTACGACACGCTGATCATCGACGAGGCGCACGAACGCAGCCTCAACATCGACTTCCTGCTCGGCTACCTGCGCGAGGTGCTGCCGCGGCGGCCCGACCTGAAGCTGATCGTGACCTCGGCGACGATCGATGCCGATCGTTTCGCGAAGCACTTCGAGAGCGGCGGCAAGTCGGCGCCGGTGATCCAGGTATCGGGGCGCATGTTCCCGGTCGAGCAGCGCTGGCGGCCGTTCGGCGCGGCCGATGCGCCGAAGGCCGGTCCGTCGGCGGCGGCCAAGGGCGGTGGCGCCGTCCCGGCCCGATCCGGCGCGCGCCACGAGCGTGATCTGAACGACGCCATTGCCGAAGCCGTGGACGAACTGTGGCTCCAGGGCTCGGGCGACATCCTCGTCTTCCTCCCCGGTGAGCGCGAGATTCGCGACGCTGCCGACCACCTGCGCAAGCATGTCGCGAGCGCGCAGTCACGCGCCGGGCCGGTCGAGATCCTGCCGCTCTTCGCGCGCCTGTCGCAGGCCGAGCAGGAGCGGGTCTTCGAGACCGCGGATCAACGACGAGCGGGCCGGCGCATCGTGCTCGCGACGAACGTCGCCGAGACCTCGCTCACCGTCCCCGGCATCCGCTACGTGATCGACAGCGGCGAGGCGCGAGTCAAGCGCTACAGCTACCGCAACAAGGTCGAGCAACTCCAGATCGAGCCGATCAGTCAGGCGGCGGCGAACCAGCGCGCGGGGCGCTGCGGGCGTGTCGCCAACGGCATCTGCATCCGCCTCTACGACGAGCAGGACTTCGCTGGCCGGCCGCGCTTCACCGACCCCGAGATCCTGCGCTCGTCGCTCGCCGGCGTGATCCTGCGCATGAAGGCGCTCGGGCTCGGGCAGGTCGAGAGCTTCCCGTTCCTCGAGCCGCCGCCGCGGCGTGCGATCGCCGACGGCTACGCGCTGCTCGGCGAGTTGAACGCCGTCGATGACCAGAACGAACTGACCGAGATCGGCAAGGCGCTGAGCCGCCTGCCGCTCGACCCGCGCATCGGCCGCATGATCCTCGAGGCGCGCAACCGCGAGTCGCTGGCCGAAGTGCTCGTGATCGCCGCCGCGCTCACCGGCCAGGATGTGCGCGACCGCCCGCTCGAAGCGCAACAGGCGGCCGACGAGAAGCATCGCAAGTTCGACGACGAACGCTCCGAGTTCATCGGCACGCTCAAGCTCTGGAAGTGGATCGAGGAAGGCCGGGGACACGCCGCGCCGTCCACGCCCGCCCCCGCGCGACCGGGCAAGGTCGGGCCGGGGGCGGCCCATCCGGCCGCAGGCGCCGCTCACAAGCTCTCGAACCGCCAACAGGAGCAGCGCCTGCGCGACAGCTTCGTCAACCCGCGCCGCGTGCGCGAGTGGCGCGACATCCATTCGCAACTGCACACCGTCGTCGCCGAACACGGCTGGCGGCTCAACACGACGCCTGCGAGCTACGAGCAGGTGCACGTCGCGTTGCTCGCCGGCCTGCTGGGCAACGTCGGCTTCAAGAGCGAGGACGAGGAGTGGTATCTCGGGGCGCGCGGCATCCGCTTCTGGCGCCACCCCGGCGTGCATCTGTCGAAGAAGCCGGGCAAGTGGATCGTCGCCGGCGAACTCGTCGAGACGACGCGGCTCTATGGCCGTGGCATCGCGGCGATCGAGCCGCAGTGGCTGCCGGGCATCGCCGGCCATCTGCTGAAGACGCAGCTGCTCGACCCGCACTGGGAGAAGAAGGCCGCCGAGGTCATCGCGCTCGAACGCGCGACGCTCTACGGCATCGTCGTCTACAGCAACCGGCGGGTGAACTATGGCCTCGTGGACCTGCCCGCGGCGCGCGAGATCTTCATCCGCGAGGCGCTCGTCGCGGGCGAGTGGGAGACGAAGCTGCCGTTCCTCGCCGCGAACCGGCGCCTGATCCGCGAGGTGCAGGAGCTCGAGCACAAGTCGCGGCGCCAGGACGTGCTGGTCGACGATGAACTCATCCACGCGTTCTACGACCAGCAGATCCCGGCCGACGTCTGCAGCGGTCACGGCCTGGAGCGCTGGTTTCGCAGTGAAGTCAAGCGCCAGCCGCGCCTGCTGCTGCTCAGCCGTGAGGAACTCATGCGCCACGAGGCGGCCGGCATCACGACGGCGGCTTTCCCGAAGCTGCTGCGCCTGGGCGGCATCGACTGTGCGGTTGCCTACCTGCACGAGCCCGGCGACGCCAAGGACGGCGTCACGGTGACGGTGCCGATCTATGCCCTCAACCAGATCGACGAGCAGCGCTGCGAGTGGCTCGTGCCCGGTCTCCTGAAGGACAAGGTGCTGGCGATCGTGAAGACGCTGCACCAGCGCCCGCGCTCGCGCCTCGTGCCGCTGCCGGAGTACGCCGAAGGCTTTGCGCGCGCAGCGGCATTTGGGCAGGGCAGCCTGGTCGATGCCTTGCTGAAGGATGTTCGCGCCCGCACCGGTCTCGACGTGCAGCGCGCCGACTTCAAGCTCGAACAACTTGCGGCGCATCTGTTCATGAACCTGCGCGTCGTCGATGCCAACGGCCGCCAGCTCGGCATGGGGCGCAACCTCGCGGCGCTCAAGGCCGAGCTCGGCGGGCAGGCGCGCTCGGCCTTCCAGGCGCTTGCCGACCTGAAGCTCACGTCGGTCGCCAGCGCAAAGCAGGCCGAACCGTCGAAGCCTTCATCGCGGCCGGCCAAGGAAGAGGAGAACCGACGCAGCATCGAAGCACCGGCGGCGCCAACCGAATCCGCGCCCCGCTACACCGACTGGACCTTCGGCGAACTGCCCGAACTGATGGAGGTCGCGCGCGGCAGCCACAAGCTGATCGGTTTTCCGGCACTCATCGATTGCGGCGCGCACGTCGAGATCGAGGTCTTCGACGAACCCGATGTGGCCGCGGTCAGGCACCGCGCGGGCCTGCGCCGTCTCGTCGCGCTGCAGATCCGGGATGCGCTGCGCTATCTCGAGAGGAACATCCCCGACATGCAGGCAATGGCGGCCGCCTACATGGGCCTCGGGACGGCGGAAGAACTGCGCGCGCAGATCATCGAAGTCGCGCTCGACCGCGCTTTCCTCGCTGATCCGTTGCCGACCGACGCGGCGAGCTTTCAGCGCCGCATCGACGACGGCCGCGCGCGGCTGACGCTGATCGCGAACGAGGTCGCGCGCGCCGTCGCGACGGTGCTCGCCGACTACGCCGCCGCCCTGCGCAAGCTGCGCGACGCAAGGCCGCCGAAGGAGGTCGCCGACGACGTGCAGGCGCAGCTCGTGCGGCTGTGCCCGAAGCGCTTCGTCACGGCGACGCCTTGGCCGCAGATGGCGCACCTGCCGCGCTACCTGAAGGCCGTCACGCTGCGTCTGGACAAGCTGCGCGCCGACCCTGCGCGCGACGCGCAGCGCCTGGCCGAGTTGCGCCCGCTCGAACAACGCTTCTGGCGCGTGCTCGCCGAGCGCAAGGGCGCGCCCGATGCGCGGCTCGACGAATTCCGCTGGCTGCTGGAGGAGTTGCGCGTGAGCCTCTTCGCGCAGGAGCTGCGCACGCCGCAGCCGGTCAGCGTCAAGCGGCTCGACAAGGCCTGGGCGCAGCTTGCGCGCTGAAGGTCGCGTTGTAGGGTTGACCGCGCTGCCCGGCCGCCACGGCTGGCGGCATACTCGCCACCCATGAACAAACTGATACTCGAGTACGTGTACGACCATGAGGTCGCGCATCCCGATCGCATCTACCTGACGCAGCCGCTGGGCGGCGGCAAGGTCGCCGACTTCACCTGGGCGCAGATGCTCGACCAGTCGCGCCGCATGGCGGCGCACCTGCAAAGCCGGGGCCTGCCGCCGGGTGCGCGCGTCGCGCTGCTGACGAAGAACTGCGCGCACTTCGTCATGGCCGAGCTGGCGATCTGGATGGCCGGCTGCACGACGGTCGCGATCTTCCCGACCGAGACCGCCGAGACCATCGGCTATGTGCTCGGTCACAGCGAGGCGAGCCTGCTCTTCGTCGGCAAGCTCGACACCTGGGAGCAGCAGCGTCCGGGCGTCCCGGCGGGGCTGCCGTGCATTGCGCTCCCGCTCGCGCCGAAGACCGGGTTCGACACCTGGGACGCGATCGTCGCACGCACACCGCCGCTCGCCGGCCGGCCGCAGCGCGCGGCCGACGACCTTGCGATGCTGATCTATACCTCGGGCTCGACCGGCAGGCCCAAGGGGGTGATCGTCAACTTCGAGTCGATCTCGCGCGCCGGCGAGGGCTTTGCCCGCTACCTGCGCGAATGCCTGGGGCGGGAGCGCGAAGGCCGCGTGCTGTCCTACCTGCCGCTGGCGCACAGCATGGAGCGCTCGACGGGCGAGGCGGCGACGCTGATCGACGGCAACACGCGCATGTTCTTCGCCGAATCCCTCGACACCTTCCTGCAGGATCTGCAACGCACCCGGCCGACGACCTTCACCTCGGTGCCGCGGCTGTGGGTCAAGTTCCAGCAGGGCGTGTTCGCGAAGATGCCGCCGGCCAAGCTCGACCGGCTGCTGAAGATCCCGCTGCTCGGCCGCATCGTCGCGAAGAAGGTGCTCAAGGGCCTGGGGCTCGATGAGGTGGTGATGGCCTTCAGCGGCTCGGCGCCGCTGCCGCCGGAGCTGATCCGCTGGTATGGGCGCCTGGGCCTGCCGCTCTACGAGGGCTACGGCATGACCGAGGACAACTCGTACTCGCACCTGTCGGACGCCAAGCACAGCGAGCCCGGCTACGTCGGCGTGGCGCTGCCCGGCGTGCAGGTGCGCCTGAGCCCGGAAGGCGAGATCCTGATCAAGTCGCCCGGGCAGTTCAGCGGCTATTACAAGCAGCCCGAGCTGACGGCCGAGTCGTTCACCGACGACGGGTTCTTCCGTACCGGCGACCGTGGCGAGCTGCGGCCCGACGGCATGCTGCGGATCACCGGCCGCACCAAGGAGCTGTTCAAGACCGCCAAGGGCAAGTACGTCGCGCCGGCGCCGATCGAAAGCAAGCTGCTCGCGCACCCGATGCTCGAGCTCGCGATGGTCTCGGGCGTGGGCCGGCAGGCCGCCTATGCGCTGGTGGTGCTGGCGGAATCGATTCGCCCGCGACTGCAGGACGCCGCCGTGCGCAGCGACGTGGAGCAGCAGCTCGGCGCGCTGCTCAAGCAGGTGAATGCCGACCTGGCCGACTACGAGCAGTTGCGCATGATCGTCGTTGCCAAGGAGCCGTGGAGCATCGAGAACGGCTGCCTGACGCCGACGATGAAGATCAAGCGCGCCCGCATCGAGACCGCGGCGGAGCCGATGCTCGAGCGCTGGTACGCCCAGGCCGGCACCGTGGTCTGGGCATGAGCGCGCGCCCGGCTGTTTCGAGCGTGGCGCGTCCTGCAGCGCAACGCACGGCGGCCGACCGATGAGCGCATTGCAGCGCCACGGCGGCGACCGCATCGCGCAAGCGCTCCAGGCGCACGGCGTGCCTTGCCTCTTCACACTGTGCGGCGGCCACATCTCGCCGATCCTGTCGGCTGCCAAGGCGCGCGGCATCCGCATCGTGGACGTGCGCGACGAGGTGACGGCGGTGTTCGCGGCAGATGCCACGGCGCGGCTGTCGGGGCGCCCCGGCGTGGCCGCGGTGACGGCCGGGCCGGGCATCACCAACACGATCACGGCGCTGAAGAACGCGCAGCTGGCGCAGTCCCCGGTGATCCTGATCGGCGGCGCCGCGCCCACCGCGCTGCAGGGGCGCGGCGCGTTGCAGGACATCGCGCAACGCCCGCTGGTCGAGCCCCACGTCAAGCGCTTCCTGAAGATGCGGCGCGTGCGCGATCTCGGTGCCGCGGTGGCCGAGGCCTTCGAGCTGGCGCAATCGGGCGTGCCGGGGCCGGTGTTCATCGAATGCCCGGTGGATCTGCTCTACGACGAAGCTTCGATCCGCCAGTGGTACGCGGAGGCCGCGGGCAAGGGCACGGCGCTGGCCGACCGCGCGCTGCGCTGGTACCTGAACCGACATGCGCGCCAGATGTTCGAAGGCAGCGCCGACAGCGGCACGTCGCCGCCGCGCGCGGTCGGCACGCCGCGCGCCACCGACAGCGCGCTGCAAGCCGCGCTGGCTGCGCTGCGCAAGAGCGAGCGGCCCTTGATGATCGTCGGCAGCCAGGCCGTCGTGCGCTCCGGCGAGGCGCACAAGCTCGCCGAAGCGGTCGCCGCGCTTGGCGTGCCGGTCTACCTGTCGGGCATGGCGCGTGGCCTGCTCGGCCGCGATCACCCGCTGCAGATGCGGCACCAGCGCCGCAATGCGTTGCGCGAGGCCGACTGCGTGCTGCTGGCCGGCGTGCCGTGCGACTTCCGCCTCGACTACGGCCGGCATGTGCGGCGCAGCGCCACGCTGATCGCCGCGAACCGAAGCGCGAGCGAGGCGCGCATGAACCGCAAGCCCGACATCGCCGCCATCGGCGACGCCGGGCAGTTCATCGAGTCGCTGGCTGGCGCGTGGACGCAGGAGCCGCAGCACTGGGCGGCCTGGCGCGACACGCTGCGCGAACGCGACCGGGAACGCGAGGCCGAGATCGACGCCCAGGCCGCGACCAGCGGCGAATACGTCAACCCGCTGGCGTTCTTCCGCGCGCTCGAGGCCGAGGCTGGCGACAACGCCGTCTTCGTCGCCGACGGCGGCGATTTCGTCGCCACCGCCAGCTACGTGCTGCACCCGCGCGCACCGCTGTCCTGGCTGGACCCGGGCGCCTTCGGCACGCTCGGCGTCGGCGCCGGCTTCGCCCTCGGCGCGACCATCGCCAGGCCGGGCAGCGAGACCTGGATCGTCTGGGGCGACGGTGCGTGCGGCTGGGGCCTGGCCGAGTTCGATTCCTTCGTGCGCCAGGGCATCCCGGTGATCGCGGTGGTCGGCAACGATGCCGGCTGGACGCAGATCGCGCGCGAGCAGGTGAAGATGCTGCATGACGACGTGGCGACCGTGCTGGCGCGCACCGCCTACCACGAGGTCGCCGCCGGCTTCGGCGCCGAAGGGCTGCTGGTCAAGCGCATGGACGAAGTGCAGCCTGCGCTGCGGCGCGCGCGCGAGCTCGCGCGCCAGGGCAGGGCGGTGCTGATCAACGTGTGGCTCGACAAGACCGAATTCCGAGAGGGCTCGTTGTCGATGTAGCTGCCACGGTGGATGTCCGCGTAGGCGCGGCGGGCGCGAACCCCGCATCCGGGGCGCGGAGCAGCGGTTTGCGAACCGGAACGCCAGCGGAGCGAATCGCCTCGGCCCGAGAGGGCCGACCGCTACAATTGCGCTCCTTCGGGGTGTAGCGCAGCCTGGTAGCGCAACTGGTTTGGGACCAGTAGGTCGCGAGTTCGAATCCCGCCACCCCGACCATCATCGCAAGCCTGGCCTGTCGACCCGCCGGCCTGCAGGCCCTCCGGCCGCGGCGTTTGCCACCCTCAAGTCACATGCTGGGTTCGATGCGCGCTTCGACACTCCCGCCTTCCGTGCAGCCTTCGACCACTTCGCCGGTGTCTGCGCAACGCGTCGACCTGTCGATCATCGTGCCGGTCTACAACGAAGCGCCGGTGATCGAGGAGTTTCATCGCCGGCTGCTCGCCGCGCTCGACGCGCTGCCGGAATCGTGCGAAGTCGTCTACATCAACGACGGCAGCCGGGACGACTCGATGCGCCTGCTGCGCGCGTTCGGTGCCGCCGACGCGCGCGTCGTCGTGCTCGACTTCAGCCGCAACTTCGGCAAGGAGATCGCGATGACGGCGGGGCTGGACCACGCCGCGGGTGATGCGGTGGTCGTGATCGACTCCGACCTGCAGGACCCGCCCGAGCTGATCGGCGACATGCTGCGCGAATGGCGCGCGGGCGCGGACGTGGTGATGATGCGTCGCACGAGCCGCGAGGGCGAGAGCTGGCTCAAGAAGGCAAGCGCGAGCTGGTTCTACCGCCTGATCGGCTCGATCGGCGAGCAGGCGATCCCGGCCGACGTCGGCGACTTCCGGTTGCTGAGCCGGCGCGCGGTCGAGGCCCTTCGCGCCTGCCCCGAGCGCACGCGATTCATGAAGGGCCTGTTCGCCTGGGTCGGGTTCCGCCAGACGACGATCGACTACGAGCGCGATGCGCGCTTCGCCGGCGTCACGAAGTGGAACTACTGGCGGTTGTGGAACCTCGCGCTCGAAGGCATTACGTCGTTTTCGAGCGTGCCGCTCAAGTTGGCGAGCTATGTCGGGCTCGCGACGGCCGGTTTCGCCTTCGCCTACGCCCTGCTCATCTTCGGCAAGGCGCTGCTGTACGGCAACCCGGTTGCAGGCTATCCGTCGCTGATGGTGACGGTGCTCTTTCTCGGCGGCGTGCAGTTGATCGCGCTCGGCATCATCGGCGAATACCTCGCGCGCATGTTCGTCGAGATCAAGGGTCGGCCGCTGTACCTCCTCGCCGGCGTCTACCGCCATCGTGAGGACGCGCCCGCCGCGCTGCAGTCGGCTGCCGTGCCGCGCAAAGAGCCCGCAAAGGAACCCGTGCCGGCAAGCGGCGGCGAGCCGCCCGGCGCATGAAGCCGGGCCGATTGCTGCTGGGCGTGCTCCTGGTTGTCGTGCTCGCGCGGCTCGCGAGCCTCGGCATGTACCCGCTGACCGACACGACCGAAGCGCGCTACGGCGAGATCGGCCGCAAGATGCTCGAGACGGGCAACTGGATCACGCCGCAGTGGGACTACGGCGTGCCGTTCTGGGGCAAGCCGCCGCTGTCGTTCTGGGCGAGCGCGGCGGGCATGGCGGCTTTCGGCGTCAACGAGTTCGGTGCCCGCATCGCGACGCTGATCGCCGCGCTCGCGACGGCAGCGCTCTTCTGGCGCTGGCCGCACGCACCGGCCGCGCGCGAGCCGACGTCGATGGCGGCGGCGCTCGTGCTGCTGTCCTCGGTGCTCGGCTTCCTGATCGCGGGCGCGGTCGCGACCGACGTCTTCATGACCTTCGGCATGTGCTTGTCGATGGTCGCGTTCTGGAACGCGATGGCGCGCGAGGACGCGCGTGGCGCCGATCGCTGGCTGTTCTTCGTCGGCCTCGCGATCGGCCTGCTCGCGAAGGGGCCGGTCGCGGTCGTGATGACGGGCATCGCGCTCTTCCTGTGGCTGCTCTGGACGCGCGACCCGCGCCGCATGTGGCGCCGCCTACCGTGGCTGCGCGGCATCGGGCTGACGCTGCTGCTCGCCCTGCCGTGGTACCTGCTCGCGGAGCGCGCGACGCCCGGCTTCCTTCAGTATTTCATCATCGGCGAACACTGGCAGCGCTTCACGCAGCCGGGCTGGACGGGCGACCTGTACGGCGGCGGCCACGAGCGGCCGCGCGGCGCGATCTGGCTCTACGCTTTCGGCGCGGCGCTGCCGTGGTCGGTCGTCGCGCTTGCGTTGCTGCGCAGGAAGCCTGCATCGGCGCAGGCGCAGCGGCCGTCGCCCGACCCGCAGATGGCGTACTTGTTGTGCTGGGTGCTCGCGCCGCTGCTGCTGTTCACGCTCGCACGCAACATCCTCGAAGCCTACGCATTGCCAGCCTTGCCGGCCTTCGCGCTGATCACCGCGCGGCTCTTCATGGAGCGCGAACCGCAAGGCGCGGCGAGCCGCGTCTGGCTGCTCGGATTGATCATGCCGGTCGTGCTCGCCGGCTTGATCGTCTTCGAGAACGATCGCTTCAGCGACGCGCGTTCGCAGCGCAAGTTGCTCGCGACGGTGCACGACACGAACATCCCGCTCGTGTACCTTTTCCAGCGACCGTTCTCGGGCCAGTTCTACTCGGCGGGGCGGGCGCTCGAAGTGAAGGATCGCGCCGAGATCGATCGCTGGCTCGCGAGCGACGCGCCTGTGATCCTGCTGCTGCCGGTGTCGCAGTTCGACGCGCTGGCGCTGGCAGGCGATGCGCGCTGGAAGGAAGTGGCGCGCCACGGTGGCTACGTGATGCTGCGGCATCGCGTTGCGCCGTGAAGCCGCACGGTGCCGCGTAAACTCACGGCGCAGTCCCGCTGCCCGTAGCTCAACTGGATAGAGCACCAGCCTTCTAAGCTGGGGGTCGGGGGTTCGAGTCCCTCCGGGCAGGCCAATTGACGGTTCCAGAACGTCCGGGCGTGACGCCTCTGCGGGCGCCGCGAGGCGAACATCAGCGGCAATGCCGCAAGGCGTGCAGCGGCGTCGCGGCGCGCACACAATGCTGGCCCGACAACTTCATTGCATCGGAGACGCCACCATGCCCCAGATGTTGCTCATCGTCGAACCCATCGGTCAGCGCGAAGCGCGCGGTGTCGAGGGCGGCAAGGCTGCATACCAGCAGATGCTCGGATTCACCGACGACCTCAAGCGCGCCGGCGTGCTGATGGCTTCCAGTTCCCTGGCCACTGCAGCGACGCGGCTGCAGCAGCCCGAGGGGGCGGCAGCGCGCGTGATCGACGGCCCGTTCGCGGAGGCCAAGGAAATGGTCGGAGGCTTCTTCCTGCTCGACGTGACGACCAGGGAAGACGCGCTCGCCTGGGCCGCGCGCTGCCCTGCGGCGGCCTGGGCGACGGTCGAGGTGCGCGAGACCGGGCCCTGCTTTACCTGACCGCAGCCATCTCCCGACGCGCCTCGCGCCGCCCATGCGCCAGCGCGGGGAAACAGGCCATGCCGCGGCGCCCCTTCGCTCGAGCGGATCGGTAGTTTCCCGAACAGCCTGCCGCGTCTGTCGAATTCGGCCATCCTTGTTCGTCGTGGGGATGAAAGGAGCAAGGCACCATGCGCTTCATGATCATCGTCAAGGCCACAGCCGACAGCGAGGCGGGCGTCATGCCGCCGGCTTCGCTGCTTGCCGAGATGGCCGCCTTCCACGAAGAACTCGCGCGCGCCGGCGTGCTGCTCGACGGCGCGGGCCTCAGGGCCAGCGCGCACGGCTGGCGTGTGGCCATCGGCGCCGAAGGCCGGCGCCGCGTGGTCGACGGACCGTTCGCCGCGACCGGGGAATTGATCGCCGGCTACACGCTGATCCAGGTGCGCTCGCGCGACGAGGCGATGGAATGGTCGCGCCGCTACCCCAACCCGACACTGCACGGCAGCGCCTGCGAAATCGAGGTGCTGCAACTGTTCGAAGCCGAGGACTTCGCGCCCGCCTCGAGTTGAGCCTTGCAAACCGGCCCGCCGTCCCCGAGCCGCGGGCCGTGAAACCCTGAAAGGAGCTTCGACATGCACAGCCAGATCTTCGTCAATCTTCCGATCGCCGACATGGCGAAATCACAGGCCTTCTTCAAGGCCCTGGGCTACACGTTCAACCCTGATTTCTCCAACGAGCAGGGCGCCGCGCTCGTGCTCGGCGAGAACCTGTTTGCGATGCTGCTGGTGCACGACTTCTTCAAGACCTTCACCGGCAAGCCGGTGGTCGATGCGAAGAAGAGCACCGAGGTGCTGGTCTGCCTCGCCTGCGAAAGCCGCGAGCAGGTCGATGCACTGGTCGCCAAGGCCGTGGCCGCCGGCGGCACGGCGTTGCGCGAAGCCAAGGACCACGGCTTCATGTACGCCCACGGTTTCGAGGATCTCGATGGCCACATCTGGGAGCTCGTTCACATGGCAGGCATGCCGCCGAAGGAGCAGTGACCATGTTCAAACTCGCACACAAGATCACGCCCTTCCTCTGGTACGACAACCAGGCCGCTGACGCTGCTGCGCTCTACATCGAACTCTTCGGCAACGGCCGCATCGTGCACACGCAGCACTGGGGCGAGGGCACGCCGTATCCGCCGGGCAGCGTGATGGCGGTGAGCTTCGAGCTGCACGGCCAGCCGCTGATCGCCTTCAACGGCGGCCCGCACTTCAAGCTCAACGAAGCGGCGTCGCTGTTCGTGCAGTGCGACGACCAGGCCGAAGTCGACAGGCTCTGGGACGGCCTCATCAAGGACGGCGGCGCGCCCAGCCAATGCGGCTGGTTGAAGGACCGCTTCGGCCTGTCGTGGCAGATCGTGCCGAAAGCGCACATGCAGATGATGAGCAGCGGCGACAGCGCGCAAGTCGCCCGCGTCGTGCAGGCGATGATGAAGATGGGCAAGTTCGACATCGCCGCGCTGGAGCGCGCGTTCGAGGGCCGCTGAGCGCATGGATGCGAAGCGCGCCGCACCCGCCGGCATCGACGCCTGCATCGCCCCACAGGCGCGCGCGGTGCAGCGTGCGAAAGAGAACGCGTCGAAGGCGTCCGGCCGCAAGACCGAGTAGCACCGTGTCCACAGCGACCCATGCCACGCACGCCGCGATCGCCGCCGTCTGGCGTCTTGAAGCCGCCAAGGTCATCGCCGCGGTCGCACGCCTCACGCGCGACCTTGGCGTGGCCGAGGAACTCGCGGGCGATGCGCTCGTCGCCGCGCTCGAGCACTGGCCGCGCGACGGCGTGCCGGCCAACCCCGGTGCCTGGCTCACGACCACCGCCCGGCGCCGCGCGCTCGACCATCTGCGCCATCGTGCGATGGCTGCGGCCGAACACGAGGCGCTCGCGCGCGACGGCGAAGCACGCGCGGCGCACACCGTGCCCAGCGTGACCGACACCTTGATCGCGGCCGAAGCCGACCCGGTCGGCGACGACCTGCTGCGCCTGATCTTCACCGCCTGCCACCCGGTGCTGTCGCGCGACGCGCAGGTGGCGCTGACCTTGAAGCTGGTCGCCGGCCTCGCGACGAGCGAGATCGCGCGCGCCTTCCTCGTCGCCGAGCCGACGATCGCGCAGCGCATCGTGCGCGCCAAGCACACGCTCAGCGCGGCCCGCGTGCCTTTCGAGCTGCCCGCGCGCGAGCAGTTGGGCGGGCGCCTGGCGGCGGTGCTCGAAGTGATCTACCTCGTCTTCAACGAAGGCTACGCGGCGACCAGCGGCGTCGACTGGATGCGCCCGGCGCTGTGCGACGAGGCGCTGCGCCTGGCGCGCATGTTGTCGGCCCTGGCCCCGGCCGAGCCCGAAGCGCATGGCCTGCAGGCCCTGCTCGAGATCCAGGCCTCGCGCGCGGCGGCCCGCGTCGACGGGCAGGGCCAACCGATCCTGCTGATGGATCAGGACCGTTCACGTTGGGATCGGCTGCTCATCCGCCGCGGCCTCGCGGCACTGGCGCAGGCCCGGGCTTTGACCGGGCGCGCCGTGCCCGGCCCCTACGCGCTGCAGGCCGCGATCGCCGCTTGCCACGCGCGCGCCGCACGCGCCGAGGACACCGACTGGCCCGCGATCTGCGCGCTTTACGACGCGCTGCTCGCGGTGCAGCCCTCGCCGGTCGTCGAACTCAACCGCGCAGTGGCGATCGGCCGCGCGCACGGCCCGGCCGCGGCGCTGCCGCTCGTGCAGGCGCTCGCATCACGGCCGCAGCTCGCGCACTACCACCTGTTGCCCAGCGTGATGGCCGATCTGCTGCAGCGCCTGGGCCGCGACCACGAGGCGTGCGCGATGTGGCTGCGCGCGGCCGACCTGACCCGCAACGCGCGCGAGCGCGAGCTGCTGCTCGCCCGTGCGCACAACACCCCGCCTGAAGGAGCCAAGCCATGAGCGTGTATGTCGATGGATTCGTCGTCCCGGTGCCGAAACACAAGCTTGCCGACTACCGGCGCATGGCGCGCAAGTTCGGCGCGCTGTGGATCAAGCACGGTGCACTCGAGTTGCATGAATGCGCCGCCGACGATGTCAAGCCCGGCAAGCGGACGTCGTTCCCGCAGGCCGTGAAGCTCAAGCCCGACGAGCTGGTGGTCTTCTCGTGGATCGTGTTCAAGTCGCGCCGTCATCGCGACGCAGTGAACAAGAGGGTGATGGCCGACCCCATGATGGCCGACATGAGCCCGAAGTCCGTGCCCTTCGACGGCAAGCGCATGTTCTGGGGCGGCTTCAAGGAGATCGTCAGGTTCTGAATCCTGCGCGTCCGTTCCCGCACTCTCTTTTGCAACACTTACCGAGGAGCCTTCATGAGTCGAGCATCAACTCCCACCCCGGCCGCCGGCAAACCCGCAACGCGCGCCAAGACGGCCCCGGCCGCACGCATCGTCATCCTCGTGGCCACGCGCAAGGGTGCGTGGTTCTTCCATGGCGACGACCGGCGCAGGACATGGGCTGCCGACGGCCCGCATTTCCTGGGGCACACCGTCAGCCATGTGCGGCTCGACCCGCGCGACGGCCGCACGCTGCTGGCTGCGGCCAGGACCGGCCACCTCGGCCCGACGATCTTTCGCTCGACCAACCTCGGCCGCACCTGGAAGGAGGCGCGCCAGCCGCCGGCCTTCGCCAAACCCGCCAACGCGCTGCCGGCACGCTCGGTCGACCACACCTTCTGGCTGACCCCGGGGCACGCCGGCGAGCGCGACACGTGGTATGCCGGCACCTCGCCGCAGGGCCTGTTCCGCTCGGAGGACGGTGGCGTGAGCTGGGCGCCGCTGCCGGCCGTGAATGACGACGCACAGTTCCGCGAGTGGATGGGAACGGTGCAGGACGGCACCCCCGACGGGCCGAAGCTGCATTCGATCATCGTCGATCCACGCGACGCGTCGCACCTCTACTTTGCGATGTCGGGCGGCGGCGTGCACGAGTCGCGCGACGCTGGCCGCAGCTGGTCGACGCTGATCAAAGGGCTCGAAGTCGTCGGAGGCTTCGACGCCACCACCGTCACCTTCCACGACCCGCATTGCGTGCGCCTGTGCCCCGCCAACCCCGACCGGCTGTACCAGCAGAACCACTGCGGCATCTACCGGCTCGATCGTGCGCAGGGCGCAGCCGGCGACCCCGCGAATGACAGCTGGCAGCGCATCGGCCGCAAGATGCCCAAGCGGGTCGGCGACATCGGCTTCCCGATGGTCGTGCACCCGCGCGACGCTGACACCGCCTGGGTCTTCCCGATGGACGGCACCGACGTTTGGCCGCGCACCAGCCCCGACGGCCGCCCGGCCGCCTACGTCACGCGCAATGCCGGCCGCAGCTGGCAGCGGCTGGACCAGGGGCTGCCCGAGAACCAGGCCTGGTGGACCGTGAAGCGCCAGGCGATGACGGTGGATGCACAGGCGGCACCGGCGCTGTACCTGGGCACCACCAGCGGCGAGCTGTGGATCGGGCGCGAAGAGGGCGCACGCTGGTCCAACATCGCGCGCCATCTGCCGGAGATCTACGCGGTCGAAGTGGCCGAGCTGCCATGACCCACAGGTGCGGAACGCCTGGCGCGAGGGCACGCGGGTGAAGGTGCTGATCCCGAGCGCGCTGCGGTCGTACACGCGCGAGCCGCAGGTCGAGGCCGTCGGCGGCACGCTCGACGCGCTGTTCGCCGACCTCGATCACCGCTACCCCGGGCTGCGCTTTCGCGTCGTCGACGAGCAGAACATGCTGCGGCCCAACATGCGCATCTTCGTCAACGGTCTCGGCGTGCGCGAGCTCACGCATGCCCTGAAACCCGACGACTTCGTGGCCATCGTGCTCGCGCTCAGCGGGGGGTGAGGTTGCGGGCTGCGGGTGCGCCGGTCGAAAGACTTCGGCGCATTCCGGACCCCAACGCATGGACTGCCGGCGCGTCGCGGCCAGACTCGCAGCACTGCCACGCTCCGCAGGCCCGCGCGCGGCCACCGCCTGCCGCACACGGCTTGTTCCTGACTTGGCAAGAACTCTCCTACCCCCGCGAAGCAGGGGGTCGCCAGGCCCACAAAACAAACGATTCCGGAACGGTCGCTCCCGATCATGCGGGCACCACCACTGACCGGAGAATGCAATGATCGAACGCCTCACACCCACGCAGCGGACTTCGGCTCGCTCACGCCAGCTGGCGATTGCCGCCGCGGCCGTCTTGTGCCTGGCCGCCACGGGCGCCAACGCCGACGTGCGCACCGAAGGCGGCGGCGACTTCGCCGGGATGCCGATGTACCGCGCCCTCAACTACGGCTACATCTACGACGGCGCCAGCAGCGACATCCAGATGGAGGGGCTGGACTACGTCAGCAACATCGCACCGAAGGTCAATTCGCTCGAGAGCGGCCGCATGGACTTGGGCGGCGCAACCGCCTGGTACACCGGCTCGGCGCAGTATTCCGGTTTCTATGCGGCACGCACCTACGCGTCGATGACGGTGCAGAACGCGCAGGCCGATCACAGCTACTACTGGGTGGCGGGCCAGGGCACGTCGACCTCGATCACCTTCTTCGACGCCACCGACGCCGCCGCGCGGGCGGAGTTCCACTGGCACGTCAGCGGCAGCAGCAGCACCGGCCCCGGCTACGCCGATGGCCGGCTCGACTTCGCGGCGACCACCGACAGCGGCCACAGCTGGCTCGATCTGTTCGACGGCGGTTTCGAGGACGGCACGCTGTCGGCGTTCGGCCCGGGCGACTACACCTACCAACTGCCGGTGGAGGAGCTCGGCACGCCGATCAACCTGTACTTCTGGACCAGTGCCTTCGTGCGGCTGCTGCCGGGTGATCTTGAGGTCGGCGACGGCACGACGATCACGGCCAACTACTCGCGCACCATCTACCTCGAAGGCGTGGACCTGTACGACGCCGACGACAACCTGCTGACCGACTGGTCGATGGTCGACACCGATTCCGGCACGACACTGTTCACTGCCGACGGCCGCCAGGTGCCGGTGCTGCCGGCGATGCCGATCCCGGAGCCGGGCACCTGGGCACTGATGTTGGGTGGCCTGCTCGCGATGGGCTGGACCGTGCGCCGCCGCAGCGCCCCGCGCCAGGCGGGCTGAATCCGGCCGGGGGCGGCAATGCTGCCCCCGGTCCGGCCGTGGCCTGCGGCGCCGCGGCTTCAGCGCACGAGCTGCATCTTCTGCCCCTCGATGCCGAGGTCGCGCCCGGGGTCGAAGGCCGGGCTGTCGGTCAGCAGGTAGCTGCCGTCCTTCAGCTTCCAGGCATGCGGGTACTGGTTCGGCAGTTCGACGACCTTGCCGTCGTTGCCACGCCAGTGTTCGACGCCGCGGATGGTCTTGATCGTCTCGGTCTGCTGCCGATCCTGGCTGGCCATGCGATTCTCGAAACCCTGCTGCTGCATGTCGGCAATCTCGGCGCGTGTCTGCGCCGCGATCTGCCCGCGGCGCGCCGTCTCGGCGAGCGCCTGGCGCCCGGTCTCGGCCTGGATCTGCGAGATCTGTGCCTGCGTGCGCGCGTTGTCCTGCGCCATCTGGTTCATGCCCTGCTGGATGCGCGCCGACCAGGCGGGGTCGCTGCGCAGGGTGGACCAGATGGCGTCGAACTGTTTCGGGTCGAGTTGGCCTTCGGGGGCACGCCAGGTGAGTACACCCATCGCCTCGCCCGACAGCGTCTGCACCGGCGGCTGGCCCGCCAGGCCCGGCATGGTGGAGGCCGCGAAGTTGGTCACCACGGCCAGCATCTCCTGCACCGGCCGCCCCTCGTGGGTGTAGGCGATGGTCGCGCGGCCGGCCTCGCGCCAGTTGCGCATGGCGCCGCCGCCGCCCATGTTCATCGTCGCAGGCGGTGGCACCAGATCCGGCCGGGGCTGCCAGCCGATCCAGCGGGCGCCGGGGCGCTCGCGCTGCACCCAGTAGCGTGCATAGCCCTCGGCGCTTGCGATGTCGCCCATCGGACATACATGGACGCCCCCAGTTTGCAAGGCTCTCTTTCGCTGCTGGCGAGCAG
>JAMLIM010000119.1 GCA_023954175.1 Rhizobacter sp. | reverse complement strand
ACTCTGCGATGATGAAGCGCAAAGGAGACCACGCGATGAGCATCCATCTGACCGCCGGGCAACGCGCCCTGCTCGAAGCCGATCTGCGCGCGCGCCGGCGCGAACTCGAAAAGCGGATCGCGCAGCAGCTCGACGGCCGTTCGCGCCCCGAACACGCGCGCGAGGTGCTGCTGCAGGACGGCGACGACGCACCTGCTCGCGACGCCGACCGCGAAGTCGACCTCGCGCGCAGCGATCAGGAGCTGAGCGACATGCGCGCGATCAACGAAGCGCTGGCCCGGCTCGAAACGCCGCACTTCGGTCGCTGCGTCGACTGTGATGCCGACATCCCGTTCGACCGCCTGCGCCTCGCCCCGCAGGTGCTGCGCTGCGTCGCCTGCCAGACGGCGCAGGAGGCCGGCGCGAGCCACTCGCAGCGCACGATCTGAGCGTCGGCGCGACAACCCAGCGCACGCGCTCGATCGACGCGCCGCGACGACTCAGCGGCCGCAGGCCGCCGGCCGGCAATGGGTCAGCCGCGCGCCTTGACCTTGGCGCGCCAGGCGTGCAGCAGCGGCTCGGTGTAGCCGCTCGGCTGTGAGAGGCCCTTGAAGACGAGGTCGCTCGCCGCCTGGAACGCGGCGGATTCGTCGAAGCGCCCGGCCATGTTGCGGTAGGCCGGGTCGCCCGCGTTTTGCTTGTCCACCACCTTGGCCATGCGCTTCATCGTCGCGCGCACCTGCGCCTTCGTCACGACGCCGTGCAGCAGCCAGTTGGCGATGTGCTGGCTGCTGATGCGCAGCGTCGCGCGGTCTTCCATCAGGCCGACGTTGTGGATGTCGGGCACCTTCGAGCAGCCCACGCCCTGGTCGACCCAGCGCACCACGTAGCCGAGGATGCCCTGCGCGTTGTTGTCGATCTCCTGCTGGCGCTCGGCGTCGCTCCAGTTCGCCTGCTTCGCGACCGGCACCGTCAGCAGCCCCGCGAGCAGCGCGTCGCGCTCGGCGTCGAAGTCGGTCTTCTCGAGGCGCTTTTGCACCGCGAAGACGTCGACCTGGTGGTAGTGCAGCGCGTGCAGCGTCGCCGCCGTCGGGCTCGGCACCCAGGCGGTGTTCGCGCCGGCCTGCGGGTGGCCGATCTTCTGCTGCAGCATGGCGGCCATCAGGTCGGGCATCGCCCACATGCCCTTGCCGATCTGCGCCTTGCCGCGCAGGCCGCACTCGAGACCCACGAGCACGTTGCTGCGCTCGTAGGCCTGGATCCACGGCGTCGACTTCATGTCGCCCTTGCGCAGCATCGGGCCGGCGTGCATCGCGGTGTGCATCTCGTCGCCGGTGCGGTCCAGGAAGCCGGTGTTGATGAAAGCCACGCGGCTTGCCGCAGCGGCGATGCAGGCCTTCAGGTTCACGCTCGTGCGGCGCTCCTCGTCCATGATGCCGAGCTTGACGGTGCTCGGCTTCAGGCCCAGCAGCTGCTCGACGCGGCCGAACAGCTCGCCCGCGAACGCCACCTCGTCCGGGCCGTGCATCTTCGGCTTGACGATGTAGATGCTGCCGGCGCGGCTGTTGCGGATGGCGCCGTCCTTGCTGTCATTGCCATTGGGCTTCAGGTCGTGCATCGCGATCGCCGTCGTGACGACCGCATCGAGGATGCCTTCCGGAATCTCGCGCGCGTCGTCACCGTAGAGGATCGCCGGGTTCGACATCAGATGGCCGACGTTGCGCACGAACAGCAGCGAGCGGCCGTGCAGCGTGACCTGCCCGCTGCCGCCGGGCGCGGTGTAGACGCGGTCGGCGTTCAGGCGCCGCGTGAAGGTCTTGCCGCCCTTCGAGACCTCCTCGGTCAGCGTGCCCTTCAGGATGCCGAGCCAGTTGGCGTAGGCATGCACCTTGTCGTCGGCATCGACGACGGCGACCGAGTCTTCGAGGTCGAGAATGGTCGACAGCGCCGCTTCGAGCACCAGGTCGCACACGCCCGCGGGGTCGCCCGCGCCGATCGGCGTCTTGCGGTCGATGCGCAGGTCGAGGTGCAGCCCGTTGTTTCGCAGCAGCACCGACGACGGTGCCGCGGCGTCGCCCTGGTAGCCGACGAACTGCGCGGGCTTCGCGAGCGTCGTCGTCGCGCCGCTCTTGAGCGTCACGACGAGCGCGCCGCCCTCGACGCGATAGGCGGTCGAGTCGACATGCGAGCCGCGCTGAAGCGGCGCCGTGCGGTCGAGCACATGGCGCGCGTACTCGATCACCTTTGCGCCGCGCACTGCGTTGTAGCCCGTGCCGCGCTCGGCGCCATCCGTTTCGGGCAGCGCATCGGTGCCGTAGAGCGCGTCGTAGAGCGAGCCCCAGCGCGCGTTCGCCGCGTTCAGCGCATAGCGCGCGTTCGTGATCGGCACGACGAGTTGCGGGCCGGCCTGGCGGGCGAGCTCGTCGTCGACGTTCTTCGCCGTCGCGCGCACGTCCTTGGGCACCGGCACGAGGTAGCCGATCTTCTGCAGGAACTTGCGGTAGGCGGCGGGCTTTTTGATCGGCCCCGGGTTTGCGCGGTGCCAGGCATCGAGCTCGGCCTGCAGCCGCTCGCGCTCGGCGAGCAGGGCCGCGTTCTTCGGCGCCAGGTCGCGCACGATCGCGTCGAACCCCTGCCAGAAGGCGGCACTCGTGATGCCGGTGCCGGGCAGCACCTGGTCGTCGATGAATCGCTGCAGGTTGGTCGCGACTTGCAGGCCGTGAAGGGTGGTGCGTTCGGTCATGGTTTCGATGCAGTGGAGAGGAGATTCAGGATGTGAAGAAGCCGAGCACGTCGCGCAGGCTGGTGCCGACGCGCGTCGGCTCGGTGTCGAGCTGCTCGAGCGGCAGGCCCTGGCGATTGACCCACAGCGTCGTGTAGCCGAACCAGGTGGCGCCGATCGCGTCCCAGCAGTTGCTCGACACGAACAGGATCTGGCGCGCCGGCAGGCCGAAGGCTTGCGCGCCGAGCGCATACGTCGCCGGGTCTGTCTTGTACTTGCGCACGCCGTCCACGCTCAGCACATGCGCGAGGAAGGGCTGGAAGCCCGCGCTCTTGACCCCGACCGCAAGCATCTCCGGGTCGCCGTTGCTCAGGATCGCCGCCGGCACGCCGCGGCGCTGGAGTTCGGCGAGCACGCCGTGGTTCTCGGGGAACGCGCTCAGGTGCCGGTACTGGTTCATCAGCTGCGCCTCGGCCGCCTCGGTCATCGGCAGCGCAAGGCGCTGCGCGGCGTAGCGCAGCCCGGCGCGGGTCAAATCCCAGAACGGGCGGTAGCGCCCGCTCATCGAGGTGATGCGCGTGTATTCGATCTGCTTGTCGCGCCACAGGACGCCGAGCGCATTGCCCTGGCCCGGGAAGAGCTGTTCGGCGAGCAGCCCGACGCTGTAGACGTCGAACAAGGTGCCGTAGGCGTCGAAGACGACGGCGCGCGGAGGCGGCTGAGTATCCATCCCCTGACTCTATTGGAAACTGGCGCGTAGATTAACCGCCACGAAAATCATTGATTCGTGCGCCAAACAGCTTAATCTTGGGGGCGTGGACCGTCTTGCGCAGATCGAATCCTTCGTCGCGGCTGTCGCCAAAGGCAGCCTGGCGGCGGTCGCGCGCGCCGAAGGCGTGGCGCCGGCGGTGATCGGCCGGCGCATCGACGCCCTCGAGCAGCGCCTGGGCGTCAAGCTGCTGCTGCGCACGACGCGGCGCATCACGCTCACGCACGAGGGCAGCGCGTTTCTGGAGACCTGCCAGCGCCTGCTGTCGGATCTGGCAAACGCCGAGGCGAGCGTCAGCGCCGGTGGCGTGAAGGCGAGCGGCCATCTGCGCATCACCTCGCCGGCCGGCTTCGGGCGGCGCCACGTTGCGCCGCTGGTGCCACTTTTCGCCGCGCAGCACCCGGAGGTGTCGATCTCGCTCAACCTGAGCGACCGCGTGGTGGACATCGTCAACGAAGGCGTCGATTGCGCGGTGCGCGTCGGCGATTTGCCGGACTCGTCGCTCGTCAGCGTGCGGCTGGCGGACAACCGGCGCCTGTGCGTCGCGACGCCGGGCTACCTGGCGCGCGCCGGCACGCCGCAGCACCCGGCCGAACTCGCGCGCCACGAGTGCCTGACGCTCTCGTCCGACGCCAGCCAGACGCGCGGCTGGGCCTTCCTCGTCGATGGCGAGCTGACGCACCTGCGGCCGAGCGGCCGGCTCGACTGCTCCGACGGCCAGGTGCTGCACGACTGGTGCCTGGCCGGGCTCGGCATCGCCTGGCGCAGCACCTGGGAGGTGGAGGACGAGATCGCGAGCGGCACGCTCGTCAGCGTGCTCGAGGACTTCCGCGCGCCGCCCAACGGCATCCACGCCGTGTTCGCGCAGCGCAAGCACCTGCCGCTGCGCGTGCGGCTGTGGATCGACTTCCTGAAGCACACCTATGGCGACGCCGCGTACTGGACGCGCCCGCGCGCGCCGCGCTGATCGCGCGAACGGCGGGCGTCAACGCGTCTTCTAAACTTGCCGCATGACGTACCTTGAAGCGCTGCTCGCCTACCTGCACATTGCCGCGATCCTGACGATCGTCGTCTTCATGACGAGCCTGGCCGCGCTGTGCCGCCCGCTCTGGCTGAACGCCGACGTCGTGCGCCGCCTGACCCGCGTCGACCTCATCTACTGGGGCGCGTGGATCGCGGTGTTCGCCACCGGCCTCGCGCGCATGGCGTGGGGCGTGAAGGGCTTCGGCTGGTATGCCGGGCAGCCGCTGATCCTGCTGAAGATCGTGCTCTTCGTCGTCATCGCCGGGCTCACGCTGCCCGCCTCACGCGAGATCGCGAACTGGCGGCGCACGCTCGACGCCACCGGCGCCCTGCCGGATGTCGCGCAGATCGACGCCGCCCGGCGCTGGGTGATGATCGCCGCGCATCTCTTCCTGCTGATCCCGCTCGCCGCCGTGCTCGTCGCGCGCGGCATCGGCACGGTCTGAGCAACGGTCTTTGAAGTCGAGCGGCGTGCCGTAGGCGCGTCCGTCTGACCTGCGGGTTGCCGCATTCGACGGTTGCCCCGGTTTGCGATTCGACCGTCGAGACGAGCGCCATCGGCACGGCAATTGGCCTGAGCGCCGACCACGGCCGCCATGAGCCGTGACCCTTTATTGTGGATACAATAAAGCAGATGCCAGTGACCTACGACCCGGCAAAGAGCGAGCGTAACGAGGCGACGCGGGGTCTGGCATTCAGCCTTGCGGAAGGATTCGACTGGAGCACTGCCCTGCTTGTCGAGGACGAGCGCAAGGACTACGGAGAACGCCGGTACCAGGCACTTGGAATGATTGGTGAGGACTTGCACATGCTCGTGTTCACCCCGCGCGACGGCGCCGTGCACGTGATCAGCCTGCGCCGAGCCAACCAACGTGAAAGGACACGCTATGCCACGCAAACCCAACCCTGAACTGATTGACGATGAAGCGCCCGAGCTCACGGACGAATGGTTCCGGAAGGCGCGTCCGGCAAGCGATGTGCTGCCCGAGTTGTTCGACAAGGCCGCCGCGCAGGAACTGCTCAAGCCCAAGCGTGGACGCCCGTTCTCTGCCAGCCCGAAGGAGCATGTGAACATTCGTTTGGACGCGGATGTAGTGAGTGCCTTCAAGCGCACCGGCAGCGGATGGCAAACGCGGCTGAACAGCGCGCTACGCGACTGGCTGCGCACTCACACATAGGGGATGACGCCCAACATGAATGCCGCGAGCGCCGCCGTTTCCGTTCAATTGGCCACCGGCGCGCCACGCAGTCGCGAGGCCTTGCCGTTCTACCGCTCCGGCAGCGCGACCTCGATCACCTTGCCGCCGTAGCCGAACTGCTTGTCACGCCCCTGGATGACGACGACCCGAACCGGCCCCGGGATCTTGACGCCGTAGAGGTCGCGCGTGAAGGGCTGCTCCGAGGCGTGATCGTGGAACAGGGTTCGTTCCCCGTAGACCTTGCCGTCCTTGCCCATGACGCGAAACGCGTCCGCGTAGCGCTGCGGCGAGTCGTAGGGCGACGAGACCGTGACGTCGAAATCGAACGTGTCCTTGCCGCTGACGCGCACCTTGGCGGCGATGACGTCCGGGTGCTTCTGCTGCGGCACGTGCTGTGACGCGTCGGCCGCCGACGCGGCGCCCGTCATCGCGGCGAAGGCTGCTGCGAACGTGAGGGTGAGGAGCGAGCGGCGGGTTGGCATTCAGGTCGGGCGTTGAAGGCGGGCGGCTGCCGGCTGGCGGCGCGCGGCAAAGGCAGCAGGCGGTCGATGGCGCGTCAAGCGGAGGGCCAATGCCACCTACGCCGTCAGCAGACCATACACCAGCGTTGCCGCGGCAATGTCCTGGCAGGCCATGCCGATCGAATCGAAGACGACGGTTGCGTCCGGCGCCACCGGCCTCGAGCCGGCGAGGACTTCGCCCAGCTCGGCATGGATCTCGGCATTGAAGCGGCGCACGTTGCCGGATTCGGCCGCCGCCCCTTCGCGAGAGTCCACGAGCACCAGGTGAGACATCGTCGCGGCATCGAGCTCCGCGCCGTCCGCGCCACTCCAGCCCACGCTCGCCACCTTCGCGCCCGGCCGCAGCCAGCGCCCATCGAGCACCGGCTCGGTGGCGGAGGTCGCGACGACGACCACCTCCGCGCCGCGCACCGCCTCCTCGCACGGCGTCGCCCTGCCACCCACCGCCGCTGCAAGCTGCCCGGCCCGCTGCCGCGTGCGGTTCCAGATGCGGATGTCGTCGAACGCGCGGACGTGCGAGAGCGCCTCGACATGGCTCTTGCCCTGCGTACCGGCGCCCAGGATCGCGAGCGAGCGCACCCCGCGCGCGGCGACGGCATCGACATACGCCGCGGTGACGGCTGCAGTGCGCATCTCCGTGATCAGGCGCCCGTCCATCATCGCCAGCGGCTCGCCCGTCTCGGGCCGGAACAGCACGATGACCGCCATGTGGGTGTGCAGACCCTTCGCCGCGTTGCCCGGGTAGACGGCGACGAGCTTCGCGCCGAGGCTGCTCGGCGACGCCGCCGGCATGCTCCCGAAGAACCCGCCATGCGGTGGCACGGCAAAGATCCGGCGGGTCGGCTGCGCGATGCGGCCCTGCGAGAAATCGATCATCGCCTGGCGCATCGCCGGAATCAGGTCCTGCATGCGCAGGACGCTGGCGACGGTGGGTTCATCGACGTATCGCATGAGCGTTTTGCGGCTCGTGGCTAGGTGTCACACGATTCTTTCGTGAAGCTCTTCTCGCTTGTCGGGCGGCACAACGCTCGAGCTCAGCGCCCGCATGCAGTCCGCCGGAACACTGGGTTGGCCATCACTCCGGCAACACCCAACCAAGGGTAGCAAGACTGACCGTTCCCGTTCGCGGTGACATTTCATCGGCGTACACAGTCCACTCGATCAGCGGTTCGCGTGATAGTCGCGTGGCCGCAGCCCGTGAGAACGAAAGCTTCAGCTCTGCAACGAGCACACTCGCACTTGGATGGTGAGCAATCGCGGAAATGACCTGGCGTACCTGTGATCCTTCTGACAAGTCATCTAGGTTCGCCATGTTGTGGGCACTGCCATGAATCCGTACCACCTCGACTGGGGGGAAGACAAGCATAGTCAAAACATCGCGGCCGACCCTGCGCCCGACGTTCTTTACGATGACACGCACACCAACAGGCACGGTCCAAGGGAGATCGCTTTGGTATTCGCTTGGCCCATCAAGTGGGTGGACGGCCAAATCCAGCAAGGGCGAGAGCTTGCGACCGAACTTGAGGGCAACGAGATCATGTTCCATTGGCAAGCACTCAACGCCAGATCGACGGTAGTAGCGCTTGTCGTAGAGACTTTGGTGAGGAGGGTCCTCGCTTTCCGGAACAGCTAGGAGCAGAACCTGCGGCTCCACTTCCGGAATGAGCCTCTTTCGCATGCCTGCGATGGGAGGCCGAACTTGCGAGTTAATTACTCGGTCAAGCGTCTCCACGTTTCGTTTCTCGATTGGCGAGATGCGGCGCGGCAGTGTTTTGTCAACGGGATCAGTTGCAATTCCATAGACAATTAGACCGCCCAACGAGTTGGCCATTCCGGAGACGTCCTTTGCCAACTCTGTCTTGTCCCGATCTGTGAAGACCGCATC
>JAMLIM010000118.1 GCA_023954175.1 Rhizobacter sp. | reverse complement strand
GCAGGGCGCGTTGCCCGGCGGTCAGATGGATGCTCATCGCGTGGTCTCCTTTGCGCTTCATCATCGCAGAGTGGGCGCCCGGTGTCTTGATTGCTCTCAACGCGCGCGATCGACGCGGCGCCGTGCCCGATCGCGCCGGCGCGGCGCCGCCCGTGCGACGGCCGGCAATCGGCTTCGACAGACAATGCGCTGATCCGCGCCACCGCCCTGCCACCCCGTGCCTCATTCCAGCCGCCCGCGCTCGCGCGACACCGTCGCCGTCCTGCGCGAACGCCACGGCCCGCAATACCGCTGGCGGGTGTTGCTGACGGTGATGATCGGCACGGTGGCGTCGATCGTGTCGGCGACGATCGTCAACGTCGCCGTGCCCGACATGAGCCGCGTCTTCACGCTCGGCCAGGACCGGGCGCAATGGATGTCGGCCGGCTTCATGGCGGCGATGACGATCTCGATGCTCGCGACGCCGTGGCTGCTCGAGCGCTTCGGCTACCGCAGCACCTACATGGGCGTGATCTCGCTGCTGATGGCGGGCGGGATCGGCGGCGGCCTGGGCTGGAGCTTCGAATGGGTGCTCGCGATGCGTGTCGCCGAGGGCCTCGCGGCCGGCGTGCTGCAGCCGATCCCGGCGATCATCATCATGAACGCGTTCGATCGCAGCGAGCAGGCGCGCGCGATGAGCGTGTTCGGCATGGGCGTGGTGCTCGCGCCGGCCGTCGGCCCGGCCATCGGCGGCGTGCTCGTCGAGCTCTTCGGCTGGCGCTCGATCTTCTTCGTCGTCGTGCCGTTCGGCTTTGCCGCACTGTGGCTTGCGCGACGCTATCTGCCGCAGGGCGCACCCGGTGGGCACGAACTTCGGCGCGACACGCGCTTCGACTTCGTCGGCCTCGCGCTGCTGTCGGTCGCGATCCTTTCGCTGCTCAACGGCATGGTGGATCTGCAGGCCGGCGCCCATCGGCTCGCCGCGGGGCTGCTTGCGCTCGCCGCGCTGTCGCTTGCGCTCTTCGTGCGCCACCAGCGGCGCACCGCCCATCCGCTGATGCGGCTGGCGCTGTTCGGCCACGCGCAGTTCGCCTACGGCAGCGTCGTCGCCTTCATGTACGGCGCGGCCTTGTTCGGCTCGACCTATCTGGTGCCGGTGTTCCTGCAGATCGCGCTCGGCCTGCCGCCTTCGCAAGCCGGCGCGGTGCTGCTGCCGGCCGGGCTCGTGCTGTGGGTCACGATCGCGCTCGCCGGCCGGTTCGCCGACCGCTGGCCCTTGCACCAGCTTGTGTCGTTCGGCCTCGCCCTGCTGGCGCTGTCGTTCCTGCTGATGGTCTGGGTCGGCACCGGCACGGCGCTCTGGGTCATCACGCTGTGGGCCGCGATCGGCCGCGTCGGCCTCGGGGTCATCCTGCCGTCGCTCAACCTGGGTGCGATGCGCGGCCTGCCGTCGACGCTGATCTCGCAGGCGTCGAGCAGCATCAACTTCATGCGCCAGCTCGGCGGCGCGGTCGGCATCAGCCTGGCGGGCATCTTTCTCGAGTGGCGACTGCATGTGCATGGCGCCAGCCTGCCGGCGGCCGCAGGCTCCGCCGCCACCGCGCGCGCGCCTTCGGCGGTGGTGGGGTTTCACGAGACCTTCATCCTGCTCGCGGTGCTGACGGCGCTCGCGATCGCCGCCGCATGGCGCATGCGGGCGCCGGCCGACGCCGCGCCGGCACCGAAGGAAGGGGACGGCGCCGCTGGTTGAGCCGTGACGCCGCGCGCGTCCGCGGCCGGGCGCCCCGCGGCGTGGAAGCGCAGGCACAACGGGTATTCTTCCGCCTGACCCCACGCGCCCTCGCCCACCGATGAGCTCCGAGACCTCCGCCGACCGTGCGGCGCTGCCGACCGCGCCGCCAGCGGCACCCCCCACCGCGCTGCCCACCGCGCTGCCGACCGCGCTGGCAACCGGACTGCCGACCGAATGCGAGGTGCTCGTGATCGGCGCCGGCCCGGCCGGCAGCGCCTGCGCGCGCACGCTTGCGCGCAGCGGCGTCGATGTCGTCCTCGCCGACCAGCACGCGTTCCCGCGCGACAAGATCTGCGGTGACGGCCTGATCCCCGACGCCTACGCCGCGCTGCGCGCACTCGGCGTGCTCGACGAGGTGATGGCCGTCGCGCAGCCGGTGAGCCACGTCGGCTGCATCGGCCCGCGCGGCGGGCGGCTCGACGTGCCGGGGACGATGGCGGTGCTGCCGCGCAAGACGCTCGACGACATCCTGTGCAAGGCGGCGCTGCGTGCCGGCGCGCGCATGCTGCCGCCGGCGCGCTTCGAAGCCGCGCTCGAGGAAGACGGCGTCGTCGTCGGCGCGCGGCTGAAGATCGGCGACAAGACGCACGAGATCCGCGCCCGCTGGCTCGTGCTCGCCACCGGCGCGGTGCCGCAGGCATTGATCGCGGCCGGCATGTGCGAGCGCCGCACGCCGAGCGGCATCGCGCTGCGCGGCTACGTGAAGAACGACGCGATGGTCGGCCGCGTCAAGACGCTCGACATCGTCTGGCACCGGCGCCTGCGGCCGGGCTACGGCTGGATCTTTCCGTGCCGCGACGGCGTGTTCAACGTCGGCGTCGGCATCGCGCACAGCCACAACACGCTGAAGGACGGCCGCCTCGGGATGAAGGACGTGAACCTGCGCGAGGTCTTCGCCGCCTTCACCGAGGTCTACGCGCCGGCGCGCGAGCTGATGGCGGGCGGCACCTGGGTCGGCGAATTGAAGGGCGCCCCGCTGCGCTGCGCGCTCGAAGGCGCGCGCTATTCGCGGCCGGGCCTGCTCGTCACCGGCGAGGCCGCAGGGTCGACCTATTCGTTCACCGGCGAAGGCATCGGCAAGGCGATGGAGACCGGCATCCACGCGGCGCAGGCCATGCTTGCCGGCCGCGCGAAGCAGCAGGACGACGCGACGGTGCGCGCCGACTACGAGGCGCGGCTGCGCGCGCTGAAGCCGCGCTTCGACATGTACGAGCGCGCGAACAAGGTCAACGTCCACCCCTGGCTCGCCGACCTCGTGATCTGGCGCGCGAAGAAGAGCCCGCGCCTGATGCAGCGCGTTGCCGGCCTGCTCAACGAGACGAGCAACCCGGGCAACATCGTGAGCTTGAAGGGCATGCGCAAGCTGTTCTTCGAGTAGGCAACGGAAGGCCCACGATGTGCCAGCTGCTCGGCATGAACTGCAACACGCCGACCGACATCATGTTCAGCTTCACGGGATTCGCGACCCGTGCGCAGGAGCATGGCGACGGCTTCGGCGTCGCCTTCTTCGAGGGGCGCGGCGTGCGCTGCTTCGTCGACCACAGCAGCGCGCGCGAATCGCCGGTGGCCGAGATGATCAAGGCCTACCCGATCAAGAGCGAGAACGTGATCGCGCACATCCGCAAGGCGACGCAGGGCAAGGTCGCGCTGCAGAACTGCCACCCCTTCGTGCGCGAGCTGTGGGGGCGCTACTGGGTGTTCGCCCACAACGGCGACCTGAAGGGCTTCGCGCCACGCCTGCACGGCGCGTTCCGCCCGGTCGGCGACACCGACAGCGAGCACGCGTTCTGCTGGCTGATGCAGGAGATGGCCAAGGCCCACGCGAGCGTGCCGAGCGTCGAGGAGCTGACGGCGACGCTCGCCGAGCTCGCGCCGCAGGCGGCGGCGCACGGCACCTTCAACTTCATGCTGAGCAACGGCGTCGCGCTGTGGGCGCATTGCACGACCCATCTGCACTGCGTGCAGCGCCAGCACCCGTTCGCCAGCGCCCGCCTGCAGGACGAGGACCTGAGCGTCGACTTCGCGCGCGTGACGACGCCCGACGACCGCGTCGTCATCGTCGTCACCGAACCGCTGACGACCGATGAAGCGTGGCTCACGTTCGCGCCCGGCGAGCTCAAGGTGTTCGTCCACGGCGCGCAAGCCGGCGCCGTGCTGACGGCTGGCGCAACGCGCAAGTAACACCCCGGCAGCAGCTGCAACGGGCCTTGCCTTCGCGCGCTGACACACGCCACACTCGGGGCCACGCCCCCACTACCTACGATCCCGCAACCCACATGGCCACGACACCCGCACCCCGCTTCGACACCTTCTACCGCTACGACGCGCTCACCGACCTGCTGTTCGAGTACGCAACGGCCTACCCGAACCTGGTAGGCGTCGAGTCGATCGGCAAGAGCTACGAAGGGCGCGACATCTGGGTCGCGACGGTGACGAACCTGACGACCGGCGCGCCGCTCGACAAGCCCGCGTTCTGGGCCGACGGCAACATCCACGCCGCCGAGCTGACCGCGAGCACGGCGGTGCTGTACTACCTGCACCAGCTCGTGAACGCGTACGGCACGGCGACCGACGAAGGGCGGCAGATCACGCACCTGCTCGACACGCGCACGCTCTACCTCTGCCCGCGGCTGAACCCGGACGGCGCCGAGCTCGCGTTGGCCGACCGGCCGCGCCACATCCGCTCGTCCACGCGGCGCTATCCCTACGACGAGGAACCGATCGACGGCCTGACGGTGGAAGACATCGACGGCGACGGCCATGTGCTCTTCATGCGCATCGCCGACCCGAACGGCACCTACAAGCGCCACCCGCAGGAGCCGCGCCTGATGGTGCCGCGCGAGCCGGGCGAGTTCGGCGGCGAGTACTTCCGCCTGATGCCCGAGGGCACGCTCAAGGCCTACGACGGCCTGACCGTCACCGTCAACCGCGACCCCGAGGGCCTGGACCTGAACCGCAACTTCCCGACCCAGTGGCGCCAGGAGCACGAGCAGGTCGGCGCCGGGCCCTACCCGACGAGCGAGCCCGAAGTGCGCGCGATGGTGGACTTCATCGTCAAGCACAAGAACATCGGCGCCGCGATCAGCTATCACACGCACAGCGGCGTCATCCTGCGGCCGATGGGCACGCACAGCGACGACGACATGATCCCCGAGGACCTGTGGGCCTACAAGCGCTTCAGCGAAATCGGCGAGAAGGCCAGCGGCTACCCCTCGATCAGCATCTTTCACGACTTCAAGTACCACCCGAAGGAAGTCATCAGCGGCACGCAGGACTGGGTCTACGACCACCTGGGCGCCCTCTTCTGGGTGGTCGAGATCTGGGCGCCGAACCGGGAGGCCGGCATCACCGGCTACAAGTGGACCGAGTGGTACCGCGAGCACCCACCCGAGGACGACCTGAAGCTGCTGAAGTGGAGCGACGAGCAGTGCGGCGGCAAGGCGCATCACGACTGGAGGCCGTTCCATCACCCGCAGCTCGGCGCGATCGAGATCGGCGGCTGGGACCGGCTGAACTACTGGCGCAACCCGCCGCCGCACCTGCGCGAGCGCGAGGCGGCGCGCTTCCCGGCGTGGATGACGCGGCTCGCGCTCAGCCTGCCCAAGCTCGAGCTGCTGCGCACCGAGGTGCGCGCGCTCGGCGACGACACCTGGCGCATCCGCCTTGCGGTCTGCAACAGCGGCTGGCTGCCGGCCTACGTGACGCGGCGCGCGCTCAACAACAAGATCGTGCGCGGCGTGATGTTCGAGATCCACCTGCCCGACAACGCATCGGCCGGCGTCGCGCTGCTCGGCGGCAAGGAGCGCATGGAAGGGCCGCAACTCGAGGGCCATGCGCCCAAGACCTCGCTGCAGGCCTTCCTGCCGAACCGCGAAATCACCGCCGACCGCGCCGTGGCCGAATGGGTGGTGCGCGCGCCCAAGGGCACCCGGCTCGCCCTCAGCGCCCACGCCGAGCGCGCCGGCGCGGTGCGCACGGAGGTCGTGCTCGACTGACGCGGCCGGGCTGCGATTGATTCCGCAGCTTGCGAGGGCCCAGAAAGACAAAACCCGCATGAAACCTAGATTTCATGCGGGCTGCGAGATGGTGGCCTGGGGCGGAATCGAACCACCGACACGCGGATTTTCAACCGGCTCCCGCCATTACTTCACTTCCGGCCATTGGACGCACGCACTGGGAGCGCGGGAGTTACACGGAGCGGCACACAGCGCAAAACTGCGACTCGAAGCTACGTTGCAGCTACGCTGGTTCGAGCCGTCGCAGGCTCCCCAGGCCAGTCGATCCTGAGAACTGGTTGGTGGAGCTCCAGACTTAAAGTTCGAGTTCGGCGGCTGCGGAAGGCAGTCCACTGGAATGAAGCTTGGGTCTTGCCGCGTACCGTCGGCTCTCCCCGTCTCATTTATGCGCGGACACCCGCAATACAAGCAGCACATCCGTGCTGCGAATCTATCTAGACATCCGTCTCTTGGCTCTCTTCGGTTGAGAAAGGGATAAGGCCTGAATCTCCCAATGGTAAAGAATATCACCTGATCTAGATTTTTTCCTTCGTGATACTGCCGCCAAACATACATAAGAACTTAAGAGTCTAATTGAACCATCTCGCAAGAAGTCAACCGACGTGCCACCAGAATAGTCTGGAAATATGTAGTCCTCCAAAGGTTGACCGAAATCTACGCCATCCCTGTTTGTACTGTATCTCGTCAGTTTCCCCGCATATCTAGTTCTCGAGGCTTCTATCTGGAACACAACCAATACGTTGCCTAACGCATCGATGCGCGTTCCATGACGTATTCCCCCACGCTGGTAATCTACAGGCTCCCGAGATCGAATAATTCCCACAGGGGCATCCGAATCTAGCGCGCTTTTGTCAAATAAATAAACATAACCATGCTCCTCCGCTGGGGCTCCGACAGCAACAAACCAATCGCCTAGGGCTAGGGACTCGCCAAAAAGGGTATTCTCAACCGCATTCGGATAGAGCGTGCGAGCAAGGGTTGGCTTGCTTGGTTCACTCAGAGCGTATTGGTACACGGCTCCAGCGTTCCAAGCAATCGTGTCATCGTTTGCGCATTGAACAAACAGCTTGTCCGCTTCGCCAACAACGTGTCGCCCAAAGGATTCAGCGTCAGATGGAAAGGGATTCATAATAGACGCAAGTTCGGAACCTGCGCCTCCTCCAGAGCCTTCAAAGAGTTGAATCATCTGGCGTGGGCGGGCGCGCCCTCGGAGTCCAGCGATCAACAAACTGCCTGAAGATGCGATTGACGCAAAATTGTAAGGGGTTGGAATTTCAACATACGCCAATTCGACAGGAGGCGCACTCGGATCAAGAACCAAATGCTCTAAACTAACTGCGACCGCACCATATTGTTTTGGCCTGCGCATACATGGAAGCCAGAGGACTGAATCAGCAATGCAAATCGAAGGAGGAATAACGAATAGCGATGAAAGGTCCCATACTCCAAGGCACTGTGCAGTAAGCGGTTCTCCAGACCAACGAAAGATGGATATGTATGGCGAACTCCTCCCTTTTGAGTTCTTTGGCGTGGAGAGCTGCACGGAACAATTTCCCCAGACTTGCATGCTCTGGAAAGTGTCGAATGAGGTCCCCTTCCCGTCAACGTCAACAGGATCCTTTGCAGTTGCAATCAATTCCATAATTGCACCTTCAGATTAATTTGGCTACTTGTTACGCCAATCGCTCCAGTTTTTGGCGACATCTGCGTTGCATCTAATGGCAGAGTTTGGACATCCGCCATAGGCATGAACACCTGCGTCTATTCGACTACCGCCGCTGTTGACCCACACGGGACTCCCGCTTTGTCCTGCAGCAGTGTCGATCATATAGAAGAAGCGAAACGCGGTAGACCTTGATACAGGGCCTGCGTTGAACCACTGAGTTCCAGTGGGTTTGTCACCTGGGTAGCCTGAATTGTTTAAAATCCCCGGGTTCGCAAAGACTTTATAACCAAAACTGGCACGTATTCTGTTGTACAGTGTTGAATCGGGGAGAATAATGGCGCCATAATCATAATCAGGGTTGCCGCTGCCGTCGGCCCAACCGTTTACAGTCCACAGATTCCGGCTTACCTGTGAGCCAAATGGTGCGCTATTGCCGTTAAGCGCAGGTATAACTTGAATTTCTCGTGCCCACTTTCTATCTGGAAAAACTACATGCCCGTTTGTAATAATGCACTTCGGACCGATAAGGAATCCGGTTCCGTTCCATCTATTTCCAGATTGCCCTGTTATTACCAATTTAGCAATACACTTATATGGATAGTCAGTTGTATTTATTCTGACTCTGTCATCGTTGCCGCAAACGTTCTCCGGCGTGGCGTAGTATGCAGATCCAGCGGGTGGAAGAAGGAGATCTTCGGTTGGTATTTGCTCCTCCCATTCTGATGTTCGCATTTGGAATCCTGGCGCCGGCTCAACAGAATTAAAATCTCCACCCGCTGACTCCAAGTCCGGCTGCGTAATGTTTTTATTTACTTCCCCGGAGTTCGAGACTGGAATTTGATTCACATCGATGTATTCTGTGACCATAGTTTCCCCCTACTGCTAACTCCACGTTCATTGTGGGAAGTGTATCCCGCCTTCTATAGTGTC
>JAMLIM010000117.1 GCA_023954175.1 Rhizobacter sp. | reverse complement strand
CGCCCTTTGTCCTGTCCTGCCGCGCCGCGCGTACGCGGTCGTGCAGGCTCAGCCCTTGCCCTGATTCGCCACCGCTGCGGCGGCGCGCGCAATCGCCCCGGCGTCGCCCAGGTAGGCGCTCTTCAGCGGCTTGAGTTCGGCGTCGAGATCGTAGACGAGCGGGATGCCGTTCGGGATGTTCAGGCCGACGATGTCGGCGTCCGAGATGCCGTCCAGGTACTTCACCAGCGCGCGCATGCTGTTGCCGTGCGCCGAGACGACGACGCGCTGGCCGGCGCGGATGGCGGGGGCCAGGGTGTCGTTCCAGAACGGCATCACGCGCGTGACGGTGTCCTTCAGGCATTCGGTGAGCGGCGCCTGGCCGGGCGCGAGATCCACGTAGCGCCGATCGCTGCGTTCGTTGCGCGGGTCGTCGGCATCGAGCGCGGGCGGCGGCGTGTCGTAGCTGCGGCGCCAGACGAGCACCTGCTCGTCGCCGAACTTCCGCGCCGTCTCGGCCTTGTTCAGGCCCTGCAGCGCGCCGTAGTGGCGTTCGTTCAGGCGCCAGTCGTTGACGATCGGCAGCCAGACGCGGTCCATCTCGTCGAGCGCATGCCAGAGCGTCCAGATCGCGCGCTTGAGCACCGAGGTGTAGGCGATGTCGAAGTCAAAACCCTCGGCCTTGAGCAGGCGGCCGGCCTGTCGCGCCTGCTCGACGCCGGTGGCGGTGAGCGGGACGTCGGTCCAGCCGGTGAAGCGGTTCTCGAGGTTCCAGGTCGATTCGCCGTGGCGGATCAGGACGAGCTTGTACATGGGCGTTCAACCGGCAAAGGCTGCGAAGGTCAGCGGACAAGCCGCGAATTTTATAATTCGCGATTCGGCATGCCGCCGCGCACCATTCGGGCCCACCTGTGAACCTGTTGAACTTTCTCGTCGAGAGCTGGTATCTCGTGCTTGTCGCCGTCGTCTCGGGCGGCCTGCTGCTGTGGCCGATGATCAAGGGCGGCACCTATGGCGGCAAGATCAACGTCAACGAGGCGGTGCGCCTGATCAATCGCGAAAAGGGCGTGCTGATCGACGTCAGCGAACCGGCCGAGTTCGCCAGCGCGCACGCCGCGGGCTCGCGCAGCGTGCCGCTCAAGGCGCTCGAGACGTCGAACAACCTGCCGAAGAACAAGGCGCTGCCGCTGGTCATCGTGTGCCCGAGCGGGACGCGTTCCGTGCGCGCCGCGGCGACGCTGAAGAAGCTCGGCTTCGAGAACGCGCAGGTGCTCGCCGGCGGCCTCGCTGCCTGGCGCGAGGCGAACATGCCACTCGAGAAATCAGCCTGACGCACGGGGCGACGATGCAGCACGTGAAGATGTACACGAGTGAGTACTGCCCCTACTGCGTGCAGGCCAAGAGCCTGCTGCAACGGCGCGGCGTCGCCACCATAGAGGAAATCCGCGTCGATGAGTTCCCGCAGGAGCGCATGACGATGATGCAGCTCACCGGCCGGCGCACCGTGCCGCAGATCTTCATCGGCACGACGCACGTCGGCGGCTGCGACGACCTGATCGACCTCGACCGGCGCGGCGAGCTCGCTGCGCTGCTTGCTGCCGGCTGAGCGACGCCCGGGTTGCGCCGGGGGCCGGTTCGTCGATGGCGCTCGGCGATAATGCATTTACAGCCCGCGCCACTTCCGGTTGCGGGCCTTTCATTTCGAGAGTGAGATTTCTCCATGGCTGAAGACACCGCACCGACCCCCGTATTCCAGATCCAGCGCATCTACCTCAAGGACTTGTCGCTCGAGCAGCCGAACTCGCCGACGATCCTGCTCGAGCAGAAGCAGCCCCAGGTCGAGATCAACCTCAACCTCGCGGCCGCGCCGGTGTCCGACGGCATCTACGAGGTCTGCGTGACGGCGACGGTGACGACCAAGATCGAAGACAAGACGCTGTTCCTGATCGAAGCCAAGCAGGCCGGCATCTTCGAGATCCGCAACCTGCCGGAAGAGCAGTTGCAGCCGATCGTCGGCATCGCCTGCCCGCAGATCGTCTACCCCTACCTGCGCGCGATCGTCTCCGACGTCTGCACCCGTGCCGGCTTCCCGCCGGTGGTGTTGTCGGAGGTGAACTTCCAGGCGATGTACGAAGCGCAGCGTCAGCAGGCCGCGGCTGCCAACGGTAACGGTTCGACCTCGCCCGCGGGCATCATCACCTCGGCGTGATCCCGGCGCAGCGCGCAGGTCGGCCGCCGCGCCGCTCGGCGCGTCCAGCCCTACCGGCGCGCGCGGCGCGCACGCGATGAAGCTCGCCTTCTTCGGCGCCGGCGCCTGGGGCACGGCGCTCGCCGCGAGCGCGGCGGAGCGCAACGACACGCTGCTCTGGGCACGCAGCGAGGCGCAGTGCGTGCAGATGCGCGCATCGCGCATCAATCGCCGCTACCTCGATGGCGTTGCCTTGCCGGCCGCTCTGGCGATCGACTCCGACATGGGCGCCGCGCTGGCACATGCACGTGGCGGCCTCGCGGTCATCGCGACGCCGATGGCCGCGCTCGGCGAGATGCTGAGCCGGATCGCGCAGGCCGGCGGCGACGCGCCCCCTGTGTTGTGGCTCTGCAAGGGGCTGGAGCACGCCAGCGCCCGCCTGCCGAATGAGGTGGCGCGGGCGGACGCGCCCGGTCTGGCGCGCGTCGGCGTGCTCTCGGGGCCGAGCTTCGCGATCGAGGTCGCACGCGGCCAGCCGAGCGCGCTCGTCGCCGCCAGCACCGATGCGCTGCTGTGCGAAGCCGCGGTCGAGGCGCTGCACAGCGATGCCTTGCGCATCTACACCTCGGACGACGCGGTCGGCGTCGAGGTCGGCGGCGCGGTCAAGAACGTGATGGCGATCGCCACCGGCATCGCCGACGGCCTCGCGCTCGGGCAGAACGCGCGCGCGGCCCTCGTCACGCGCGGCCTCGCGGAGATGACGCGGTTCGGCGTCGCCCTCGGGGCGCGGGCCGAAACCTTCATGGGCCTGTCCGGCCTCGGCGATCTGGTGCTGACCGCGACCGGCGATCTCTCGCGCAACCGCCAGGTCGGCCTGATGCTCGCGCGCGGCCAGGCCCTGCCGACGATCCTCGAGCAGCTCGGCCATGTGGCCGAAGGCGTGTTGTGCGCGACCGCCGTCAACGACCGTGCGCAGGCGCTCGGCGTCGAGATGCCGATCACGCAGGCCGTCGTGCAGGTGCTGCAGGGGCAGGCCACGCCGATGCAGGCGCTCGCGCAACTGATGGGGCGCAGCGCGCGCGCCGAAGGCTGAACGTCAGGCCCGTGGCCGACGCTCTTGCATACATTCCAGTTCCAAACCGAGGAGAAACGAGATGGATCGTCGCCATGTATTGGGTACGCTCGCCGCCACTGCGGCATCGATCGCGCTGCCGGCGTCGGCGCAGGCCTGGCCGGCGCGGCCGATCAAGCTGATCGTGCCGTTTCCGGCCGGCACCTCGCCCGACATCATCGCGCGCGTGATCGGTGAGCCGCTCGGCGCGGCCCTCGGGCAGACCGTCGTCATCGACAACCGGCCGGGCGCCGGCGGCAACATCGGCACCGCGGCCGCGGCCCGCGCGGAGCCCGACGGCTACACCTTCCTGTTCACGATCCAGGGCCCGCTCGTCACGGCGCCCCTGTTGACGAAGAACCTCGGCTACGACCCGGCGAAGGACCTGGCGCCGGTGACGCTGGTCGCGACCTCGCCCAACGTGCTGGTGGTCGACCCCAAGCTCGGCGCGAAGACGCTCGAGGAGTTCGTGCAGGTCGCGCGCGCCAAGCCGGGCGCGCTCAACTACGGCAGCGTCGGCAAGGGCAGCGCGTCGCACCTCGCGATGGAGCTCTTCAAGGCGCGCGCCAAGCTCGAACTCGTCCACGTGCCGTATCAGGGCTTCCCGGCGGTCGTCAACGCGATCCTGTCCGGCCAGGTGCAGGCGGCGTTCATGGTGCCGGGCCTGGCGATGGGGCAGGTGCGCGCCGGCAAGCTCAATGCGCTCGGGGTGACGACGCTCGGGCGCGTGGCCTCGCTGCCCGAGATGCCGACCTTTGCCGAGCAGGGCTACCCGGGCTTCGAGGCGATCTCCTGGCAGGCGGTGCTGGCGCCGGCGAAGACGCCGCCGGCGATCGTCGAGCGCGTTGCGACCGAGCTGATCCGCATCATCAAGAGCGATGCCGTGCGCACCCGCATGCTGAGCCTGTACTTCACCGCCGCCGGCACGACGCCCGAGGCGCTTGCCGCGCTGATGCGCAGCGAGCGGGACAACTGGGCGCGCGTGATCAAGGCGGCCGGCGTGAAGATGGAATGAAGACCGGGTGATGGCCGCAGGGGCGCGTCACACGCCCCCTGCGTAGCCGTTCTGGCGCCAGGCCTCGAACACCGCGACCGCGACCGCATTGCTCAGGTTCAGGCTGCGCTGGCCGGGGCGCATCGGCAGGCGCACCTGCCGCGGGCAGGCGTCGCGCACCGGCGCCGGCAGGCCGGCGGATTCGCTGCCGAAGACGAGCCAATCGCCGCCGCGCCACGCGATCTCGCCAATGTTTTCGCGAGCGCGCGTCGTGAACGCCACGATCCTCGTGGCGTCGGGCTTTGCGTCCTGCATGAAGGCCGGCCACGATGCGTGGCGCTGCACGCGCGCCGTCTCGTGATAGTCGAGCCCGGCGCGGCGCAGCAGGCGGTCCTCCATCGAGAAGCCGAGCGGCTCGATGAGGTGCAGCGTGCAGCCGGTGTTCGCCGCGAGCCGGATCACGTTGCCGGTATTGGGCGCGATCTCGGGCGCGACGAGGACGATGTTGAACATGCTGAATGCCTGACAGGCCTCAAGCGCCTTCGGGCCGCGGCGTGCGCGCAAGCACCCAGACCTGCACCGACGCGGCGCCGCCCTGCAGCAGCGTGCGCGCGACCTCGGCGAGGGTGGCGCCGGTCGTCATGACGTCGTCGACCAGCGCGACGCGGCGGTCGCGCAGCACGTGCCGGCTGCGCGGCTCGATCGCGAACGCACCGCGGACGTTCGCGGCGCGCTCGGCGGGCGGCAGCGACAGCTGGTGCGCGGTGTGCTTCGTGCGCAGCAGCAGACGCGCGTCGCTTTCGCAGGCGAGGGGCGGGGCGATACGACGTGCCAACTCCCAGGCTTGATTGAAACCGCGTTCACGCATGCGCTCGTCGGCAAGCGGCACCGGCAGCACGAGGTCGGGGCGTGGCGCCGCGCCGCGCCCGATCGCATCGTGCAGGCGCTGCGCGAGGGCGTCGGCGAGGTCGAGCGCGGCATCGAACTTGAAGCGGCGCACGAGGTCGTTCCACGGCGCCGCGTAGTCGACCGCTGCAATGGCGTGTTCGAACGGCGGCGGATGGCGCAGGCATTCGCCGCAGAGCGACACCCCGTCGGGGACAGCGATCGCGCAGCGCCGGCAGCGCGGTGTCGGCGTCACGAACCGGGCGATGCAGGGCCCGCACAGGCGCTCGCGCGCCCAGCCGCGGCACAGCGCGCACTGCGTCGGCAGGCGGCGCAGCGGCAGCGTCAGCGTGTCGAGGAAGTGGGCGCTATTCATCGGCTCAATATACTGGCCCGCAATGTCTGTCGTGACCAATCTCACACCAGCCCCCGCCGCAGCCGGCAAGGGCACGCGCGCGATCGACGCGGCCGCGATCGCGGCCGCGCTGCGTCGCATGGCGCGCGATGCGCAGGCGCCGTGGCTGCATGCCGAGGTGGCGCGTCGCATGGCCGAGCGCCTGCCGGTCGTGCGCCTGCAGCCGGCGACGGTGCTTGACTGGTGGGGCCACGCCGGTGCGAGCGCGGAACTGCTGCGCGGCGCGTACCCGAAGGCACGGCGCATCGTCGTCGAACCGAGCGACGCCTTGCGCCAGCGCAGCCGCGACGCCGCGCAACGACCCTGGTGGAGCGCGCGCCGCTGGAGCGCCGCCGCGGTCGAGGTCTGCGCAGGCGAGCCTGAAGCGGGCGCCGCGCAGTTGCTGTGGGCCAACATGATGCTGCACGCGGTCGGCGACCCGCCGGCGCTGATGGCGCGCTGGCAGCGCGCGCTTGCGGCCGACGGCTTCCTGATGTTTTCGTGCTTCGGGCCGGACACCGTGCGCGAGCTGCACGCGCTGTACCGGCGCCTGGGCTGGCCGCCGCCGGGCGCGTCGTTCGTCGACATGCATGACCTGGGTGACATGCTGATCGAGGCCGGCTTTGCCGACCCGGTGATGGACCAGGAGCGTCTCACGCTGACCTGGGACAGCCCGCAGGCACTGCTGGCCGAGCTGCGCCCGCTCGGCGGCAACGCGTCACCGCAGCGTTTCGCCGGCCTGCGCACGCCACGCTGGCGCGCGCGCCTGCATGACGCGCTCGCGTCGTTGGGCGCGGGCGATGGACGTCCGGGCCTGAGCTTCGAGATCGTCTACGGGCATGCGTTCAAGGCCGCACCGCGCGTGCGCGCCGGCGAGCCGACCACGGTGTCGGTGCAGGACATGCGATCGATGTTGCGCGCGACGCGCGAGCGGCGTCGGTGATGGGCTCGGGCGGAAGGGTGATTGCGTGCCGGGATAGAATCCGCGGCCTGTAGTTGTAGTGGGCCAAACGGCGCGCCAGACGCCGCTTGCTGCGGCGGCGCTCGGCTTTACCGGCTGTCCGCCTCGCGCAAGGTCATCCCCGAAGATATTCTTGATCATTCCTGCCAGCAACATGTTGACCAGCATCACGTCCCCCGCCTGGCGCGCCAGCTCGCACCGTGTCGAGTTCCGCTTCGGGCGGGAGACCGGCGCACCGTGGGGCGCGGCCATGCAGTCGCGCGCGCCGTGGTCGGTGGAGTGGGTGTTCAAGCGCAACAGCGCCTTTGCGCCGCGCCAGGTGCTGTGGTTCTACGCCTCGTTGTGCGTGTTGTCCCTGGGCCTGGCGAGCGTGTTCTGGCTGCGCGGGGCGTCGATGGTGATGCCGTTCGCATGGATCGAGCTGCTGCTCGTCGGCGCCGCGCTGGTCGTCTACGCGCGCCACGCGGCCGACGGCGAACGCATCGCGTTGAAGGGCGATCGGCTGACGGTCGAGAACACGTCGGGCAGCCGCGTCCGGCGGGTCGCCTTCCAACCCGCCTGGGTGCGCGTCGAACCTCGCCACGGTGACCGATCGATGATCGATCTGTCGGGCCAGGGGCAGCGCATCTCGGTCGGCCGCTTCGTGCGCCCCGAGCTGCGCGTGCAGCTGGCCGAGGAGTTGCGTTGGGCGTTGCGCCGCTGGCAGCAACGCGCCGGACGCGGCGCGCAGCGGGAGGAACCGCCTGCCGTGCAGCCCGACGCCGCAGCCGGCGTCCCCACTGGCGTGAAAGATGCATCCTGAGGCGCTGCGGCGAAGCCGCGAGAGTTTTGACCCCATGACCACCATGACGAACACCTTGAACCCCCGAACTCGCGCGCCGTGGCAAATGGCCTCGAAAGTGGCCTCGAAGCTTGCGCCCGCCCTTGCGGCGGCACTCGCGACGACCGTCGCGCATGCGGTGAATGACCTGCCGGGCGGGCCGGCGGTCAACCAGCTCAATCTGCATCCGCCGGTCACCGCGATCGCCGCGGACCAGATCTGGCTGCACTACTTCGTGATGATCGTCTGCATCGTCATCTTCATCGGCGTGTTCGGCGTGATGTTCTATTCGATCATCAAGCACCGCAAGTCCGTCGGCCACAAGGCGGCGAACTTCCACGAGAGCACGACCGTCGAGATCGTCTGGACCGTGGTGCCGTTCATCATCGTCATCCTGCTGGCGCTGCCGGCGACCAAGGTCGTCGTCGCGATGAAGGACACGAGCGGCGCCGATCTCACGATCAAGGCCACCGGCATCCAGTGGAAGTGGGGCTACGACTACCTGAAGGGCGAGGGCGAGGGCATCGGCTTCGTCTCGACGCTCGATCCGGCGCAGCGCGAGATGTCGAACTCGGGCCACCCGGAGGGTGACAACTACCTGTTGAAGGTCGACAACCCGCTCGTCGTGCCGGTCAACAAGAAGGTGCGCATCATCACGACCGCGAACGACGTGATCCACGCCTTCATGGTGCCCGCGTTCGGCATCAAGCAGGACGCGATCCCGGGCTTCGTGCGCGACACCTGGTTTCGCGCCGAGAAGATCGGCGACTACTACGGCCAGTGCGCCGAGTTGTGTGGCAAGGAACACGCCTACATGCCGATCCACGTGAAGGTCGTCTCTGCCGCCGACTACACGGCCTGGGTCGATGGCGAGATGAAAAAACTCGCGGCCAAGGCCGACGATCCGTCCAAGGTCTGGACGATGGAAGAGATCATGGTGCGCGGCGAGAAGGTGTACATGGCCAATTGCGCGGCCTGCCACCAGGCCAACGGCAAGGGCGCGGGCCCGATCAAGGCGCTCGATGGCGACGTCGTCGTGCTCGACGAGGACAAGTCGAAGCAGATCCATGTCGTGCTCAACGGCCAGAACAACGGCGCCATGCCGGCCTGGAAGGCGCTCAGCGATACCGACATCGCGGCCGTCATCACCTTCACGAAGAACCATTGGTCGAACAAGACCGGTCAGCTGGTGCAGCCAGCCGACGTGCAGGCCGCCCGCAA
>JAMLIM010000116.1 GCA_023954175.1 Rhizobacter sp. | reverse complement strand
AAGCACAAGGCCACGCACGCCGATGACAAGGCAAAGCTTCGCTGGCTCGATCGTTACCTGGGAGGACTGCAGCTAGACGATATCGACCGAACGCTGATCGATCGCATCAAGTTCGACCGCGAGAAGATCGCCTCGGCCGGCACGACGAACCGCTACCTCGCCTTGATCCGCTCCATTCTGCGGCGGGCATGGCAAGAGTGGGAGTGGATCGACCGAGTGCCCAAGTTCAAGTTGTTCAGGGAAGCCGAAGGCCGAGTGCGCTCGTTGAGCCCGGCAGAGTTCGAGCGGCTGTGTTCGGAGTTGCCGGCGCACTTGGCCGACATGGCGCGGTTCAGCGTAGCCACCGGGTTACGCCAAGCCAACGTCAAGGGGCTGGAGTGGCGCCATGTGGATCTGGCGCGGCGACACGCCTGGATTCCGGGCAGCCAGCACAAGAACGGCAAGCCGCATTCGGTGCCCTTGAACGAGATGGCGCTGTCGGTGTTGCGGCGGCAGGTCGGCAAGCATCCAACGATGGTCTTCACCTACGTTGGGCAGCCGGTCGCCAACGTCTACACCAAGGCTTTCAAGGCAGCGCTCGAACGGGCAGGCATCGAGGACTTCAAGTGGCATGACCTGCGGCACACCTTCGCCACCTGGCACCGCCAGGCCGGGACGCCAACCCATGAGCTTCAACGGCTCGGCGGCTGGAAGACCTTGGCGATGGTCGAGCGCTACGCGCACATTGCGCCGGAGCAGCTGCAGGGGGCCGCGGCCCGACTCGACGCTTTCGCCAGCTACGAAACGGCTACGCCAGAAAGACGAACGGCCTAGGGATCGCCTAAGCCGTTGATTTGACTGGTGGCCTGGGGCGGAATCGAACCACCGACACGCGGATTTTCAATCCGCTGCTCTACCAACTGAGCTACCAGGCCGAAGGGCGAGATTATAGCGACGCGTTTGGGCGCATCTTCGCGCGGCGTGCCGCTTCGGACTTCGTTCAGCCGCGCTTGTTGCGCGTCAGGTCGACGCCGAGCTGCTTCAACTTGCGGTACAGGTGGGTGCGCTCGAGGCCGGTCTTCTCGGCGACGCGCGTCATGCTGCCGTTCTCGCGCGCGAGGTGGAATTCGAAATAGCTCTTCTCGAATGCGTCGCGCGCTTCGCGCAGCGGGCGATCGAGCGCGAAGCTCTGCTCGGGCAGCGGGCCCAGCGGTTGCGGCGCATAGCCCATCGTGGCCGCGGCGCCCGCGTTGGCGCCGTCGACGAACGATGCGGCCGGCTCGGGCTGCAGCGATCCCGGCGGTCGCGCCAGGCGCGGCGCCGGTCGGGCCAGCCCCTGCTCGACCGCGCGCAGCAGCTTTTGCAGCGTGATCGGCTTTTCGAGGAACGCCATCGCGCCGAACTTGGTCGCCTCGACCGCCGTGTCGATCGTGCCGTGGCCCGACATCATGATGACCGGCATCGTCAGCTGCGCGGTTGCGCCCCACTCCTTGAGCAGCGTGATGCCGTCGACGTCGGGCATCCAGATGTCGAGCAGCACCAGATCGGGTTGCTGGCGCTGGCGGCAGGCGCGCGCTTGCGCGGCGTCCTCGGCCAGCTCGACGCTGTGGCCTTCGTCGGCCAGGATCTCGGACAGCAGCGCCCGGATACCGAGTTCGTCATCGACGACCAGGATGTTGGCCATGAGCGGCTCAGGCGACACCCGGCCAGCGGGCCGATGTGCATCGCGGAACGGGGGGATGGGTACGGATGGGAATGCTCACAGTCAGGTCGCGGACGCCGCAACCGCTGCGGGTGCAGCGGGTCGATCGACCGGGGGGAAGTTGGAAAATGATAACGAAACTTGCGCACCCCGCGGTGCGCCCTCGCCGGCGGCCGCATCCGCGGCCCCGAGCGGTCCCGCGCCGAGGTTGGCCACACGCAGCCGCGCACCGTGTTCATCGGCGATTTTCTTCACCACCGCGAGGCCCAGACCGGTGCCCTTGCTCTTGGTCGTGACGTAGGGCTCGAACGCGCGCTTGAGCACCTTGTCGGCGAAGCCGGGGCCGTTGTCGATCACGAGCAAGCGAACGGCGCGCAGATGGCCGCGTTCGTCGCGCGAGGTTTCGGTGCGCACGCGCGCGACGCCGTCGGCGCGATCGGCCACGGCGTCGAGCGCGTTTTGCACCAGGTTGTGAACCACCTGGCGCAGCTGCGTCGTGTCGCCGACGATCATCGGCAGCCCGGCCTCGCATTCGGCACGCAGGCGGCCCGACTCCTGCTCCGTCGCGTAGAGCGCGAGCACCTCGCCGACCAGCGCGTTGAGGTCGAGCGGCAGCAGCTGCGCCGCAGGCAGGCGCGCATAGTCGCGGAACTCGTTGACGAGCGTCTTCATCGACTGCACCTGGTTCACGATCGTCTCGACCGAGCGCGCGAGCATCGCCTGATCCGCGCTCTCGAGCTTGGGCCCGAGGCGGTGCGCAATGCGCTCGGCGGAGAGCTGGATCGGCGTCAGCGGGTTCTTGATCTCGTGCGCCAGGCGGCGCGCCACCTCGCTCCACGCCTCGGCGCGCTGGGCGGAGACGACCTCGGTGATGTCGTCGAACACCATCAGGCGCGCGTCCTGCGGCATCGCGGCGCCGCGCACGAGCAGCGTCAGCTTGTCGCGCTCGGGCGCGGTCTGCAGCTCGAAGGCGTCCTGCCACTGGCTGCGCTCACCGGGTTCGCGGCTTTCGTCCTGTGCTTCGAAGCGGTGCATCACCTCGTCGGCAAACGCCTCGAGGCCGGCGACCTCCGCCAGGCGCCGCCCGCGGTAGGCCGACAGCGGCAGGCGCAGGATGCGCGTCGCGCCCGGGTTCACGGTGTCGATGCGGCCGTCGCGGTCGAACACGATCACGCCGGCCGTCAGGTTGTCGAGGATCGTCTGCAGGTTGGCGCGCGCGCTCTCGAGCTGCGCGACGCTGCGCTGCACCAGCGCGCGCGCGTCGTGGAGCTGGCCCGTCATGTCGGCGAACGCGCGCGTCAGGCCGCCGAGCTCGTCGCGCGAGGCGAACACGGGCTTGGGCGTCAGGTCGCCGCTCGCCACCTGGCGCACGCCGTCGGCAAGCATGAGGAGTGGCTGCGCGACCTGGTTGCCGATCGCCACCGCGAGCAGCAGCGCGCCGAACACCGACAGGATCAACGCCAGCGTCAGCGTCCCGATGTACATGCGCTTCAAGCCTTCGCGCGCGAGCGCGCGCTGCTGGTATTCGCTGTACGCGGCCTGCACCGCGAGCGCGTTGGCCGCGAGGTTGGGCGGCACCGCCTGCGTCACCATCAGGAAGCGGTCCTGCGCGTCGAGCGCGAAGTTGTTGCTCGGGATCAGCGCCAGCGCGCGCGCGCGCGTCGCGTTCGGCGTCGGCACGCCGGCGTCGCTCTCCAGGCCCTGGAGGCGGCTGGCGACGCGCGAGCTGCGCGCCTCGCGCAGCAGCGTCGGATCCGGGCGGCGCGGGACGAGCGCGCTGTCCGTGCCGCCGGCCGAGAGCGTGACCTGGCCGCTCGCATCGACGATGGCGACGTCGCTGGCGGCCAACTGCTCGCGCAGGCGCTCGAGCGCGAGCGGCGGCAGCACGGGCCCCGCATCGCCGAGGCGTTCGGCCGCGGCGAGCGTCTTGACACCGAGCTCCTTGACCTGCCCTTCGAGCGTCGCGCGCCCGAGGGCGAGGCCGGCATCGAGCGCGCCCTCGACCTTGACGTCGAACCAGCTCTCGATGCTGCGCGCGACGAACTGGTAGGACACGGTGTAGATCAGCACGCCCGGCACGACGCCGACGAAGGCGAACGTCACCGCCAGCCGCAGCAGCATGCGGCTGCCGAACTTGCCGCCGCGCACGCGCAACAGCAGGCGCGCGACGGCAACCGTGATCGCCAGCGTCAGCAGCGCCGCGACGACGACGTTGCCCCAGAAGAGCCACTCGAACTGGCGTTCGTACTCGACCCGGTTGCCGGTCGAGATCGACAGCAGGAAAAAGAGCACCATCGCCGCGCCGCTGAGCGCGACGAGGGTGACGATCCAGCCCCAGCGGTTCGGTTTCGGCATCTGCGGACGCGTGCGCGTCAGCCCGGCGACGGGCCGTGCCGCGCGATCGGCGCCTCCCAGTGGCAAACGCAGGCGCGGTGAACCCGGGCGCACCTCATCTCAATCAATCCGTATGCTGCGCTCGACCGACAACGACCAGGACGTCTCGCCGCCGATGCCGATCTGCATCGGGCGCGGCAGCAGGCTGGTGTTCAGGCCGAAGGCGAACTCGACATAGTGGCCGCCGTCGCCATCGATCTGGGCCGCGTCGGCGATCTTCCAGCGCGTGCGCCGGCGCAGCGAATCGAGCGCCTCGGCCAGCGTGTCGAAGTTCTGGTTCAGGCCGCCGGTATCCAGGCGGTAGTTGCGCGTCAGCGGCCGATAGGTCAGGCGCCAGCTCAACGTCGCGCGCGCGATGCGCTTGTCGCGCCAGTACCAGCGCGACTGAAGCAATTCGGCGCGCGCCTCGAAGTGCAGCGGCACGCCGCGGTGCAGCGCATCCTCGACGCTCGGCGGCAGCTCGAAGTCGGCGACGTAGCTCAGCAGCACGCCGTCCTCGCTGCGCACGACGCTGAAGCTGCTCAGCTCGACCGCCTGGGCGCGCGCCGGGGCCGGGCACGACAAGACGAGCAGCAGGCCGCAGACCACGATCCAGAGCCGCCGGAGCGCAGCCGCGCGCAGGCCGCCGTCGAGCGAGCGATGCGACGGGCCGGCAATGGTGTGGGCGTGAAGACTCAGCGGACAGCCTTTTCGACGAGCGCATAAAAGAAGCCATCGGACGCGATTTGCGCAGGGCTTTCCGCGCCGACGTCGCCATTGTCGGCCAGCGGCAGCAAATGGCCGGGCGCGGGCAGGCGCCGCGCGCACCCGTCGCCGCGCTGCCGTTGCAAAAATGCGTCGATCGACGCCTCGCCTTCGGCCCTGAACACCGAGCAGGTGCAGTAGAGCAGCCGCCCGCCCGGCTTCAGCAGCGGCCAGAGCGCGTCGAGCAAGCGGGCCTGGGTGGCCGCCAGAGCGGCAATATCGCTCGCGCGGCGCAGCCAGCGCACATCCGGGTGGCGGCGCACGATGCCGGACGCGCTGCACGGCGCATCGAGCAGGATCGCGTCGAACGCAACGCCGTCCCACCAGGCCGCCGGGTCCCCCGCATCGGCCGCCAGCAGCCGCGCGTGCAGGCCGAGCCGGTCGAGCGTCTCCCCGACGCGCGTCAGGCGTGCCGCGTCACGGTCGAGCGCGAGCACGTCGAGCGCGGCGAGTTCGAGCAGGTGCGCCGTCTTGCCGCCCGGCGCGGCACAGGCGTCGAGCACGCGCGCATTCGCGGCAAGCCCGGCGCCGATCAAGAGCGGTGCCGCGCGCTGCGCCGCGGCGTCCTGCACCGACACCTCGCCTTCGGCGAAGCCTGGGATCTGCGCGACCGGCCGCGGCTTGTCGAGCACGACCGCATGGCTGCCGATCGCGCGCGCGCCGATGTCGAGCGCCGCCAGGCGCGCGACAAAGGTGGGCGCGTCAGCGCGCCGCGCGTTCACGCGCAGCGTCATCGGCGGGTGCCGGTTGTCGGCCTCGAGCAGCTGCTGCCAGTGCGCGGGCCAATCGGCGCGCAGCCGGGCGACCCACCAGGCGGGGTGATTCCAGCGCGCGACGGCGCCCGCATCCGGCGACGTCAGTTGCGCCACCCACGCCTCGCGCTCGCGCAGGAAGCGGCGCAGCACCGCGTTGATGAAGGCGCCGCCGTCGCGCCCCTTGGCCCCGCGCGCGCGCGCCGCACGCACCGCCTGATCGACGAGCGTGTGATCGGCATAGGGCGGCGCGCCGGGTGGCCACAGCAGCGCGAGGCCGCAGCACAGCAGCGCATCGAGCGCGGGCGGCGGCGCCTTCGGCGCCAGCTTCGCGCGCAGCGCCTGCGCGCTGCCGAGCCAGCGCAGCGCGTGAAACGCGATCGCCTGCGTGCCGGGCCGCGCTTGCGCGGGGCACGGCGCGAGCGCATCATCGAGCGAGCGCCCTGCGCGCACGGCCTGCAGCGCGTCGGCGGCATGGCCGAGCAGCTCCGACAGCGGCAACGCGTGGGTGGGCGAAGGGTCGTTCGGCGCGGCGCTCACCTTGCGCAGTCTACGGCCGTCACGCGCGTTGCCGGCGCAGGGCGGCGCGCTGCGGTAGGCTCTGCCTGTGTCCATTGCGGAGGGCTCCATGCCTGCTCAACCCACCGGCGCGACGGCCGTGCGCGCAGAGCGCAGCGACGAGGAGCTCGCGCGCCTGCCGGCGTCCGAGCGCATCCGCTACCGGCTGATCGGCGCCGACTGCCGCTATCACGCGAACGACAACATCGCCGCCTTCATGCGGGAGGGCGAACTCGATGAGCTCAAGGTCGAGGTCGAGGCGCGCATGCAGGAAGTGCTGGAGGCGCTCGTGATCGACACCCAGAGCGACCACAACACGAACGACACCGCGCGCCGGGTCGCGAAGATGTTCCTCACCGAGGTGTTCCGCGGGCGCTACGTGCCGATCCCGGACGTCACCGAGTTCCCGAACATCTCGCGCCTGAACGAGTTGATGATCGTCGGCCCGGTCAAGGTGCGCAGCGCGTGCTCGCACCACCTGTGCCCGATCCTCGGCAAGGTGTGGGTCGGCATCCTGCCCAACGAGCACTCGAACCTGATCGGCCTGTCGAAGTACGCCCGCATCTGCGAGTGGATCATGAGCCGGCCGCAGATCCAGGAAGAGGCGGTCACGATGCTGGCCAACGAACTGCAGCGCCGCGTCAAGCCCGACGGCCTCGCGATCGTGATGGAGGCGGACCACTTCTGCATGCACTGGCGTGGCGTCAAGGACGACGAGTCGATGATGACCAACAGCGTGATGCGCGGCGCCTTCCTGAAGGACGCCAACCTGCGGCGCGAATTCCTCTCGCTGCTGAGCAAGAAGGCCTAGGAGCGTGGGCGGCAGAAATCCAAGCTCGCGCCGGGGCGGCCAAAGCCGCTGGCGTAGGCGCGTCGCGCAGCGCGGGCTGTACGCCCGCGCAAGCGGCGCAACACCCGCCAGCGGCTTTGGCTACCCCGGCCCTACGGGTTACCCCGCATTCGGGGGGATGGATTTCTGCCGCCCACACTCCTAGGAGCATCTCATGTTGGTACGTCTGCTGTATGCGAGCCGCGCCGCGCAAGGCCTCGACGCCGAGGCGCTCGACAACCTGCTCAAGCAATCCAAGCGCAACAACCAGCGCGACGGTGTGACCGGGTTGCTGTGCTTTTCGGGCAGTCTCTTCATGCAGGTGCTCGAGGGCGGGCGCGGCGCGGTGAACCGCGCCTACAACCGCATCGTGGCCGACCCGCGGCATGCCGATGTCGAACTGCTGTACTACGAGGAGATCGCGGAGCGCCGCTTCGCCGGCTGGTCGATGGGACAGGTGGAAGTCTCGCGCCTGAACCCGTCCTTGCTGCTGAAGTATTCCGAGACGGCGACGCTCGACCCGTACGCGGTGTCCGGCAAGGTGTCGATGGCGCTGTTCGACGAGCTCGTCGCGACCGCATCGGTCTGCAGTTCGCGCTGAGCACCCCGCTCGGGCGACTCGGGCGCCTCGCGCCGGCTCAGGTGCCGAGCAGTTCGCCGATCGGCTTCAATTCGTCGACGCGGTCGCACACCGCCTTCACGACCATCAGGATCGGCACGCCGAGCAGCAGGCCCCAGATGCCCCACAGCCAGCCCCAGCTGAGCACGCCGAGGAACACGGCGACCGGGTTCATGCGGCTCGCGTGGCTCGTCAGCCAGGGCGTGAGCAGGTAACCCTCGATGGCGTGGATCACGACCGAAGCGCCGCTGATCAGCAGCGCCATCTCGAACGTGCCGAACTGCAGGAAGCCAACCAGCGCCGAGCTTGCACCAACCGCGATCAGCCCGATGTAGGGCACGAGATCGAGCACGCCGGCGACGATGCCCCACACCGCCGCGTGGTTGAGCCCTATCCAGAGGAACGCGAGCCAGCTCGCGACGCCGACGACGAAGCTCGTGAACAGCTGCACCAGCAGGTAGCGCTGGATCTGCACCGTGATCTCGTCGAGCGCCTGCACCGTCAGGCGCCGGCGCGTGAACGTCGGCCCCGCGATGCGCACCAGCTTGCGGCGAAAGGTGTTGCCCGAGGCGAGCAGGAAGTAGGCGATGAAGGTGATCGCCATCGCCTGCCCGACCGCACCGGCAAGCCCGAGCGTGCCGCTCCACATGTAGTTGCGCAGGCTGAAGGGCTCGGTCTCGACCTTCACGCGCTGCACGCCGTCCTCCGGGTGGGCGCTGGGCGTCGCGGCGCGCTCGATCTCGGCCGCCGCCTTTTTCACCTTGCCGATCGTGCCCTGCGGGTCGGTCTGCTGGTCCTCGAAGGACCCGCGCACCTTCTGCACCGCCTCGGGCAGCATTTCGACCAGCGCCGCGGCGTCGTCGGCAAGCGAATACGCCGCATAGGCGGTCGCGCCGAGGGCGCCGAAAAGCAGCAGCGCCGCGCCGACCGCGCGCGGAAGGTGCCAGCGCTCCATCGCCTTGACGATCGGCGAGAGCGCGACGCTCAGCATCACGCCGACCATGATCGGGATGAAGATCGCGCGCGCCCAATACAGCACGAGGATGCCGGCAAGCATCGCGAGAAAGAGCAGCGAGCCGCTGCGCAGGTCGACCGGAGGCGCCGGTGGGGCCAGCCGTGGGCGCGGCGGCGCGGCCTCTGCCGGCGCCTGACCGGAGCTGCCGACGGCGCTGCTTTCGTCCCCCGGCACGACGGGCGTCACCTGGCGCTTCCCGGGAGGCGCGGCGCGAACCGAGGCGCGGCGCCACTGGGGAGCGCGCGCGGCATCGTGTTGCCGCATCCGCTTCGGTTCGGTCGCATCGCTTTGCTCTCCATGGTTGGCGGCCACTGTAAGCGGGGAAGGAGCGGCTCGCAATCAGGCCTCTCCGCAATCTGGCCTCTCCGCATTCGCGCCTCTGCCGCCCTGTCGGCCGTCCGCCG
>JAMLIM010000115.1 GCA_023954175.1 Rhizobacter sp. | reverse complement strand
ATCGCAAGGGCAGGCCGTTCGATCCGGTGGCGCGGTTTCACCTTGGTAATGGCGCGATGCTGGAACGGGTCAACTGGGCAGGCGATCCGAGTTCGCGCGGGCTCAAGCAGAGCCTCGGCATCATGGTCAACTACCGCTACGAGCCCGACGAGATCGAGGCCAATCACGAAGCGTTCGTGAAAGAAGGCCGTATTGTTGCGGCGCCTCGGGTGCACAGGCTGGCGCGCGGACGCAGCGCCACCCGCGACCTTGTCGCGGGATAGGAAGGAAAAGCAGGACTTACGTCATGAGCGGCAATCATCTTTTCGATCTCATCCAGTCTCACATGCCCGTAAATCCGGCGGCAGCGCGATTCTGCGAGATGACTGACGGTCGGGTCTACACCTATCAGGACGTCCTCGATGTTTCAGGGCGGTTTGCCAATGTGCTGGTGTCGCGCGGCGTCAAGCCCGGCGACCGGGTCGCGGTCCAGGTGCCCAAGAGCATCGAGGCGCTGATGCTGTATCTTGGTGCCGTGCGCGCCGGGGCGATCTTCCTGCCGCTCAACACTGCTTACACGCGCAACGAGATCGCCTATTTCCTGAAGGATGCAGAGCCGACCCTGTTCGTCGCGGATCCGAAGCGCGCCGACGAGATGCGCGAAGTCGCGAGCGAATGCGGCGTGCCGCAATTCGAGACGCTGGGTGTGTGGCGCAAACCAGCTGCGGATGAAACCGATGCAGATACCGGCGGCACCCTTGCCGCGGCCGGGCTTGCCGCATCGCCTGACTTCACCGATGTGCCGCGCACGAAGGATGACCTGGCCGCGATCCTTTACACCTCCGGCACGACAGGACGCTCGAAAGGCGCGATGCTGTCCCACGAGTGCCTCGCCTCCAATGCCGAGGCATTGGTGGAGCACTGGCGGTTCACCAGGGACGATGTGCTGATCCACGCGCTGCCGATCTTCCACGTGCACGGCCTGTTCGTCGCCACCCATGGTGCGCTGCTCAACGGCAGCAAGATGATCTGGCTCTCGAAGTTCGATCCGCGCGCCGTCGTCGCGCGCCTGCCCGACGCCACGATCTTCATGGGCGTGCCGACGCTCTACGTGCGCCTGCTCGCCGAGCCGGCGCTGACGCGCGAGGCCTGCCGCCACATGCGCGTCTTCATCAGCGGCTCGGCGCCGTTGCTGATCGAGACCTTCAACGCCTTTCGCGAGCGCACCGGCCACACCATCCTCGAGCGCTACGGCATGAGCGAAACCTCGATGCTGACCTCCAACCCGTGCGAAGCGAAGGACGGCGAGCGGCGCGGCGGCACGGTCGGCTTCCCGCTGCCGGGCGTCGGCCTGCGTGTGCGCGACGACAAGGGCCATCCGGTGCGCGCCGGCGAGATCGGCGGCATCGAGGTCAAGGGGCCGAATGTCTTCAAGGGCTACTGGCGCATGCCCGACAAGACGGCGGAGGAGTTCACGACCGACCTCTGGTTCAAGACCGGCGACGTCGGCAAGATCGACGCCGACGGCTACGTGACGATCGTCGGCCGCAACAAGGACCTGATCATCAGCGGCGGCTACAACGTCTACCCGGCCGAGATCGAAGGCTTCCTCAACGAGCTGCCCGGCGTCGACGAGAGCGCCGTGATCGGCGTGCCGCATGCCGACTTCGGCGAGGCGGTCGTCGCCGTCGTCGTCGCCAGGCCGGGGGCCACGCTCGACGCCGGCACACTGACGGCGGCGCTGAAGTCGAAGATCGCCAACTTCAAGGTGCCGAAGGAGATGTTCATCGTCGCCGAACTGCCGCGCAACGCGATGGGCAAGGTGCAGAAGAACCTGCTGCGCGAGCAGCACAAGGGCCTGTTCGTTGGCTGAAGCCGGCCTCAACGCCCGCTGCGCGCGCTGCGGCAGCGCCTTCCATTGCGGCGCGGCCGAAGCGCGCTGCGACTGCGCGCAGGTCGCGCTCGACGCGGCGACGCTGGCGCGGCTGCAGGCGCAGTTCGGCGCCGCCTGCCTGTGCCCGGCCTGCCTGCGCGAGCTCGCGCGCGTCGACGCCGTGCGCGGCTGGGTGGCGGCGGCGCGGCGCATCGTCGTCCTCACCGGCGCCGGCATCTCGACCGACTCGGGCATCCCCGACTTTCGCGGCCCGCAGGGCGTGTGGACGCGCAACCCCGGGGCCGAGGCGCAGTCGACCCTGCAGCACTACCTGGCCGACCCCGCCGTGCGGCGCGCGACCTGGCAGGCGCGGCTCGCGCATCCGGCGTGGACGGCCGAGCCCAACGCCGGGCACCGCGCGCTGCTCGCGCTCGAGCGGCGCGGCGCGCTGCACGCGCTGATCACGCAGAACATCGACGAGTTGCACCAGCGCGCCGGCCACGCGGCCGAGGTGATCGAGGTCCACGGCACGGTGCGGCGCGTGATGTGCTGGGGCTGCGGCCGGCGTGCGCCGATGGAAGAAGCCCTCGCACGCGTGCGCGCCGGCGAGGCCGACCCGGCCTGCACCGCGTGTGGCGGCATCCTCAAGAGCGACACCATCTCGTTCGGCCAGCCGCTGGTGCCGGAGGTGATCGCGCGCGCGATGCAGCGCGCCGGCGAGGCCGATCTGCTGCTCGCCGTCGGCTCGACGCTGAGCGTCTATCCGGTCGCCGGCGTCGTGCCGTGCGCGAAGGACGCCGGCGCGCGCCTCGTGATCGTCAACGACCAGCCGACGCCGTTCGACGACATCGCCGACGCGGTGCTGCGCGGCCCGATCGGCGAACTGCTGCCGGCCCTCTGCGGCACCTGACAAGCGTGCGCGCCGTCAGCCGCGCACCGGCTGCGCGTACTGCGGGTCGTCGTGCAAGTCCCAGTAGCGCTGCTGCAGCAGCGCGCTGACAGGTCCGAAGTCGCCCGCCTGGCGGCCACCGACCGCCACGCCGTCGAGCGTCGCGATCGGAATCAAGCCGCCGCCGGTGCTCGACACGAAGATCTCGTCGGCGCGGCGCAACTCGTCGACCGGCAACAGGCGCTGCTCGACGCCGAGGCCGGCCGTCTGCGCGAGCTCGATCAGGGTGCGGCGCGAGATGCCCTCGAGCACGCCCGCGGCCGGGGTGACGAGCCGCGCCGGCGCGCCGGGGCTGCGGCCGGCGTGGACCGCGAAGACGTTGAATCCCGGCCCCTCGGTGATGTGGCCCGCGCCGTCGGTCAGCACGACCGTCTCGCCGCCGCGATCGTAGGCCTCGAACAGCCCCATCACGAAGTCCATCCAGTGGTAGTTCTTGATGCGCGGATCGACGCTCGCGGGGGGGATGCGCTGCGGCGTGCCGACGACCAGATCGACCCCGCGGCGCTGCTTGTCCGGGTCGGCGATCCAGACGAAGGGGATCGCAAACGCCATGAAGTTGTTGACGCAGGTGCGGGGGTCGCGCGAACCTGGCGCCGGCCGGCCGCGCGTGCACAGCACCTCGACGTAGGCGTCGTCCAGGCCGGCGCGGCGCACGCACTCGTGCATCACCTCGCGCATCTGCGCGCGCGACAGGCCCGGGTTCAGGCGCAGCGCGCCGAGGTTCGCCTCGAAACGGTCGAGGTGGTCGTCGAGACGAAAGAACCTGCCCCGCCACACATGCGCGACATCGTAGGTCGCGTCCGAGTGCAGGAAGCCCCAGTCGAAGATCGAGATCTTCGCGTCCTCGAGGGCGACGAAGTTGCCGTCAATGTACGCATGGCCTTGCATCGGATGCTCCTGTTCGTGCGTTCGGCCCACGCGACCGTGGGCCGGCGAACCATCATGCCGCATTGGCTTGCCGAGGTGCGAGCCGGGTGCAGGCCGCGTTGCGGGCAGTCGCGCCAGGGGTTCGGTTGAGACATCGAACGGAATCCGGCGGCGGCACGAACCCCCTTGCATCGGCAGCGCGAGCAGGCGCGCCGGCAGCAACGCGCGTGCGCCCTCAGGCCCCGTGCTTGCCCGCCTGCCAGCCGACCGCGCCGATGGCCCGGCTGGCGACCTCGACCGCGCGCGACTCGAGCGTCGTCGCCATCGTGTCGTTCCAGCGGTTGAGATAGCCGAACAGCGCGATCGTGGCGACGATCTCGACGATCTGGCCCTCGTCGAAGTGCCGCTTCAGCTCGTCGAAGTCCGCGGCGCTCGCCTCGTTGGGCACGAGCGCGGCGTGGTACGCGAGACGCAGCGCGGCCCGCTCGGCGGGCGAGAAGAGCGCGCTCGTCTCGAAATCCCAGACGGCGCGGATCTTCTCGTCCGATGCCTTGTAGATGCTCGCCAGATTCGTCATGTGGGCCTGGCAGTAGCGGCAGCCGCTGGCCTGGCTCGTCACCAGGCTGACGAGCATCTTCAGTTCTTCAGCCACCGAGCCCTCGTAGAGCACGGCCTTGTTCAGGTCCATGAAGGCCTGCGCGATCGCCGGCCGGCGCTGCATCGTCAGGATGCTGTTCGGGACGAAGCCGCGCGTGTTCTGGTAGTGCTCGAAGCGCTCGCGAAATTGCGGATTCGCTTCCCAGGGGAGAGGGTCGAGGTGGGGCATGGCGGCTCGAGTCAGCGGTGGTGATGAATTATCGCGACAGGGCCCGGCAACGCGTCGCGCCTGACTGCGGCCGGGGGCCGCGCGCTCAAGGAAACGCCGGGCCGCCCCAAGTTTCCTTGCTCCCCCTCGGGGGGGCGGACGCCGCGAAGCGGTGGCCTTGGGGGTATTCAATAATTCAAGCGTGCGAAATAGGTCTGCTGCGCCGCTTCGCGCGCCTGCGCGAGCGTGTGGATGCCCTTCTCGGCGAGCAGCGGGATCATCTTGTGGAACACCTCGGCCGTCACCATCGCGTCGCCGAGCGCCGTGTGGCGGCCGAGCACCGTGACGTCGAAGCGCGCGGCAAGCTCCTCCAGCCGGTGCGATTCCTGGTTCGGGTGCACCACGGCCGACAGCAGCAGTGTGTCGAGCACCGGCTGATCGAAGACGACGCCGGTTGCCTCCTCCTTGAGTTGCAGGAAGCGCATGTCGAATGCCGCGTTGTGGGCGACGAGCACGGTGTCGTGGGCGAAGGCATGGAAGGCCGGCAGCACGACGTCGATCGTCGGCTGGCCGACGATCATGTCGGGCGTGATGCCGTGGATCGTGATGCCCGCAGCGGGGATCGAGCGCCGCGGATCGACGAGCTGCTCGAACGACTCCTCGCGCCGCAGCTTGCCGGCGACGATGCGCGTCGCGCCGATCTGGATGATCTCGTCGCCCTGTGACGGCGCGAGGCCCGTCGTCTCGGTGTCGAACACGGTGTAGCTCAATTCGACGAGGCGCCGCTCGCCGAGCTCGTCGACCTGCGGCGAGGTCTTGAAGAGGTCGAAGTCGTAGTACTCGGGCCGGCTGTCGCCATGCAGCAGCTGCGCCGCGGCGAGCTGTTCGTGCGCGCTCGCAAGCGGCAGCAGGAAGCGGAAGAACGCCTCGTGGCGCACGCGCTCGCGCTCGAACCAGAACGCGCCGCCGTGGCGCTCGACGACGTCGCGCACGGTGAGCGCGCTTGTCTCGGCGCCGACCCGGATGGCGTCGGTCTCCCAGCCCATCACGGTCTCGGTGCTCATCGCCTGCCCCGCCCAGACGAGATCGAGCTGCGCGCGCGCGCCGGCTCTGGCGAGCCGCAGCCGCAGCGACTTGACGCTGTACTCGTCGACCAGCCGGCCGGCGAGATAGGCGAGCGCCTGCAGCAGCGAATAGCTGTCGACCTTGAGCCAGAGCGAGGCGTCGACCTCGCTCGCGCTGGTGCGGCGGCCGTAGAGCGCCTCGATGCGGCGCACCGCGGCAGCGGCGAAGTCGGCGCCTTGCATGTCCTCGAGCGGCCAGCGCGTCTTCTGCGCCTGCAGCGTGTGGCTTGCCAGGTCGTCGATGCGCTCGCTCATCGCGTGCACCTCGTCGCGGATCACGGCCTGAAAGCGCTCGCGCGCGGCGGCATCGACGTCGTCGTAGTCGAGCATCTCGACCGCCGCGCGCAGATTGCCGAGCGAGGCCCGGCTGCCTTCGGTCAGGCCGTGCAGCAGCTTGTCGCGCTCCGACTCGTCGGCGAAGTCGCGCGTGATGTTGTCGAGCATCAGCACGAAGCCGTTGAGCACGGCGCGCTCGTGGGTCGATGCTTGCGTCGATGCTTCAGTCGATGCCTGGGTCGATGCCGATGCGTCGGTGGGCGCCGGCGCCCCGTTTGAAGCGATGGCACGCACCGGCGGCGCCTTTGTGGTGATGGCGCGCACCGGCGCCATCTGCACGCGCAGCAACTGCCCGCCGCGCGTGCTGGTGACGAACTGCGCCGACGGGTTCGGCGCACCGCGCTGCAGGCGCTGCTGCACGCTTTCGAGCGCGTGGGCGACGAGCTGGCGATCGAGTACGCCGTAGATCGAGCGGCCGAGCCCGATCAGCTCCGCGCCATCGGCGAGCGCAGGTTGCGCCGAGAGCGCGCGAAACTGCAGGCGTGCACGGTTGTTGTAGAGCAGCACGCGGCCGTCGAGGTTGCACACGACGACGCTTTGCGTCAGCTCCGACATCAGCGCGGCGAGGCGGCTGCGCTCCTGCTCGATGTCGCGACTCGCCTCGGCGACCTTGCGGTCGATGTCGGCGCGCAGCTCGTTGCGCTGCTGCGCGAGGGCGTTGACGGCGGCCGCGAGCGCGCGGTTCTGCGCGCTGCCTTCGGCCCTCACCTCATGCCCGACCTGCGACGCGAGCAGCGTCTGCGCATCCTCGACGAGCCGCGCCGGCGCGACGACCCAGTGCCGGTACGCCGCGCGCAGCGCCGCCCCGAGCAGCGCCGACAGCACGAGCCAGCCGAGCAGGACGAAGCCTGCGCGCGATGCGAGCATGGCGTTGAACGCCGCGCGCTCCGGCGGGTCGAGCGTCGCGCCAAGGCCGAAGGCCGCCACCGCCGCGAGGATCGCGAGCAGCGCCCCCGGCGCCAGCGCAACGATCCAGGCACGTGCCTCGCGTCGCATCACGAAGCGCCGTCCTGCAGCAACTCGCGCACGCGCTGTGCGAGCTCCTTGGTCGAGAACGGCTTGGTGATGTAGGCGGTCGCGCCGAGCGCCATGCCCTTGGCAATGTCGGTGTCGCGCCCCTTGGCCGTCAGCAGCACGATCTTCGTCGCGGCCAGCGTCTCGTCGGCGCGCACGACGTCGCACAGCTCGAAGCCGGACTTGCCCGGCATCATGACGTCGAGCAGCACGAGCGCGGGCCGTTCGCGCCGGATCGCCGCCAGCGCCTCGTCGCCGTCACGCGCGAGCACCACCTCGTAGCCCTCGCGCTTCATCAGGTACTCGAGCGAGATCAGGATGTTGGGCTCGTCATCGGCGATCAGGATCTTGTGCATCGGTGCTTGCCTCCTCGTCAACTTGCGCCGCGCCACGGCAGCGTGAAACCAAAACATGCGCCCTGCCCGGGCTCCTGGCGCAGCCACATCCGGCCGCCGAAATGCTCGACGATGCGCCGGCTGATCGGCAGCCCGAGGCCGGTGCCCTGCGTGCGGCTGCGTTCGTCGACCCCCTGGCGGAATCGCTCGAACACGGCGGGTTGCAGCTCGGGCGCGACGCCCGCGCCGTTGTCCTGCACCTCGACCGTCGCCCCCTGGTCGTCGACGCCGAGGCGCACCTCGACGCGGCCGCCCACGTGCGGGACGAACTTGGCGGCGTTGCCGAGCAGGTTCAACATCACCTGCGTCAGGCGGTCGTGATCGGCGCGCAGCAGGGGTACCGAGGGCGGCATCTGCAGCACGATCTCGGTGCCGCGCTCGCGGAACATCTCGCGCGTCGTCTGCACCGTCTGCGTCAGGAGCTCGCGCAGGTCGATGTCGGAGTTGTGCCATTCGGCGTGGCCGGATTCGATCTTCGCCATGTCGAGCACCTGATTGACGAGCCGTGTCAGGCGCTCGGTCTCGGTGACGACGATGGCGAGGAACTCCTGGCGCTGTTCGGAGGGCATCTGCGCATCGTCGAGCATCAGCTCGGCAAGCGCACGGATCGAGGTCAACGGTGTGCGCAATTCATGCGTCACCGACGACATGAAATCGTCCTTCAGCCGGTCGAGGCTCTTCAACTGCTCGTTGGCGGCGCGCAGCTCCGCGCTCGCGCGCTCGAGCGAGAGCGACTTTTCCTCCAGCGCGTGCGAATAGGCGCGCAGCTGCGAAGCCTCGTCGACGATGCGCATCACATCGTCGATCGCGAGCGTTTCCTCCTCGACGACCGAGGCGACGACGGCGCGCGCCGAGACGCTGCCGATCGCGCCGGCGAGCTGCGTCTCTGCGAACTGCACCAGCTGCGCGTCGGGCCGGATCTTGTCGATGCCGGCGGCGCCGGTGCGCGAGGCGTAGTCGGCAAACAGGCGCTGTGCCGCGTCGCGGCCGAGGAAGCGGCCGACCGTCGCCAGCAGATCGCCGACCTTGGCGCGACCGCGCCAGAACACCGGGTCATGGCCGGCGGTCGCGGTGCGCTCGAAGACGTCGACGAAGAGCAGCGCCTGGCTCGTCTCGCGCGCCGACGGCGCCCGCCACAGCGAGACGCCGACGAGCATGCCGACGTTGGCGAGCAGGCTCCAGAACAGCGAATGCGTCAGCCCGTCGAGGCCCGTCAGGCCGAGCCACTGCTCGGGCTTGAGCAAGCCGATGCCGAGCGGCCCGTGGTGCAGAAAGCTGTCCGCCAGCCAACCCGACTTCGCAATCGACGGCAGCAACAGCGTGTAGGTCCAGAACGCGAAGCCGGCCGTGAGGCCGGCGATCGCGCCGGCGCGCGTGCCGCCCTTCCAGTACATGCCGGCGAGCAGTGCCGGCGCGAACTGCGCGACCGCGGCAAAGCTGATGAGCCCGATGCTGACGAGCGCATACGCTTCACCCGCGAGGCGGAAGTACAGGTAGCCGAGCATCAGCAAGGCGACGATGACGCCGCGCCGGATCGGCCGCAGCACGCGCGACAGGTCGCGCTGCGCGGCGGCGCCGAAGCGCCGCGTGCGCAGCAGCCACGGCATGACGAGATCGTTGCAGACCATGGTCGAGATCGCGATCGCCTCGACGATCACCATCCCGGTCGCCGCCGACAGGCCGCCGACGAAGGCCACCAGCGCCAGCACCGGCGTGCCTTGCGCGAGCGGCAGCGAGAGGATGAAGGTCTCGGCGTTCACGCGCCCCGGCCCGAAGTGCAGCAGCCCGGCCAGCGCGATCGGCAGCACGAACAGATTGATCGCGAGCATGTAGAGCGGAAAGACCCAGACCGCGCGCTTCAGATGCCGCTCGTCGACGTTTTCCACCACCAGCATCTGGAACTGGCGTGGCAGGAAGACGACCGAGAACATCGCGAGCAACATCAACGCGAACCACTGCCCGCCGGCAAAACCCGAATCCGTCTCCAGCCGCAGCACGCGCGCCGCCTCGGGCAGGGCGCGCGCGCGCGCGAAGAGGTCGGACGGCCCGTCGAACATGCCCCAGGTGACGAAGATGCCGACGGCGAGGAAGG
>JAMLIM010000114.1 GCA_023954175.1 Rhizobacter sp. | reverse complement strand
CTGTCGGGCAGCGCGCCACGGCGCCGCAGCGCGGCCGGCAGGTCGGCGTCGAAGACCGGCGCGAGCGCATGGCGAAATTCGGTCGGCGACATCGGATCGGCAGGCAGGCTTCTTCGCGGTCCGGGGGCACGCCCACACATCAGGGGGCATCGATAATCGGCGCATGCATCCTAGCGCCCTGATCGAGCACGCGACCGAACTGCTGCATCAGGTGCTGCGCTTCGAGGCGCCGGCCGACAACGTGGTGTCCGACTTCTTCCGCCGCCACCGGCAGCTTGGCACGCGCGAGCGCCACACGCTCGCGGAGATCACCTACGCCGTGCTGCGCCGGCGGTCGCTGCTGCAGCATCTGGCGCAATCGGGCAAGGGCGAAATCGAACGCCGGCTTGCGCTGCTGGCCTGGCCCGGCAACGCGGCGTTCCTGCGGGCTGCGCTGACAGCGCAGGAAGTGGATTGGCTCGAACAGGTCGAGAAGGTCGACACCGCGGCGCTGCCCGAGAAGTTGCGCCACAACCTGCCGGACTGGCTGGCGCAGACCTTGCAGTCCGAACTCGGCGATGACTTCTGGCCCTTGGTCGAGTCGCTCGACAAGCCGGCGAGCCTCGATGTGCGCGTCAACGTTGCCAAGGCTTCGCGCGAGGCAGTGCTGGCGGCACTGCGCGCGCAGGGTCTCGTCGCGCAGGCCACGCCCTATTCGCCGGTCGGCCTGCGGCTCGAAGGCAAGCCCGCCTTGCACCGGATCGACGTCTTCATGCGTGGCGAGATCGAGGTGCAGGACGAAGGCAGCCAGTTGATCGCGCTGCTCGCGGGTGCCCGGCGCGGCGAGATGGTGGCGGACTTCTGTGCCGGCGGCGGCGGCAAGACGCTCGCGCTCGGCGCGGCGATGCGCAACACCGGGCGCCTCTACGCGTTCGACGTCTCCGGCCATCGGCTCGCGGGCCTGAAGCCGCGGCTTGCGCGCAGCGGCCTGTCCAACGTCTACCCGGTGCAGATCGCGCACGAGCGTGACGAGCGCATCAAGCGCCTGGCCGGCAAAATCGACCGCGTGCTCGTCGATGCGCCGTGTTCGGGCCTGGGCACGCTGCGCCGCAGCCCGGACCTGAAATGGCGCCAGACACCGCAGACCGTCGAGGCGTTCGCGCCGCGCCAGGCCGCGATCCTTGCCGGCGCGGCGCGGCTGACGAAGTCGGGCGGGCGGCTCGTCTACGCCACCTGCAGCCTGCTGCGCGCCGAGAACGAGGCGATTGCCGACGCGTTCAGCGTCGAGCACGCCGACCGGTTTCGCGCACTGCCTGCGGTGGACGCGCTGCGGCGCGCGCAGGTGGCCGACGCCGAGGCGCTGGTCGAAGGACCGTACCTGCGCCTGTGGCCGCACCGGCACGGCAGCGACGGCTACTTCGCCGCGGTGTGGGAGCGAATCTGAGCGGATTCGCCGACGGTGGACGAACCGGGAGCCGGTGTCGGGCAGCCGGACGATTCACCCGCCGCGGGTGCGATTTCCGGTGAGTTCGAGCGGCGTACCGGCGCAAACGTAGGCAATGTGACGCGAACGCGCCTCTTATAATGACTGGTTGTCCGCATGTCGCGGACTCAAGGCAATTGATGAACGAATTGATGACGGTGTGGAACGCTGCGGTCGACTGGGCCGCGAACGGGCTGGTGCAAACGAGTTGGTGGCAGATCGTGCTGGTCACGCTCGTGCTGACGCACATCACGATTGCGTCGGTGACGATCTTTCTGCACCGCGCGCAGGCGCATCGTGCGCTCGAGCTGCACGCGATCCCGTCGCACTTCTTCCGCTTCTGGCTGTGGCTGACGACCGGCATGGTGACCAAGGAGTGGGTCGCGATCCACCGCAAGCACCACGCCAAGTGCGAGACGTCCGACGACCCGCACAGCCCGGTCGCGCACGGCATCAAGACCGTGCTGCTGACCGGCAGCGAGCTCTACCGCGCCGAGTCGAAGAACGCCGAGACGCTGGCCAAGTACGGCCAGGGCACGCCCGACGACTGGCTGGAGCGCAACCTCTATACGCGCCATTCGGTGCTGGGCGTGTCGCTGATGCTCGTCATCGACGTGCTGCTGTTCGGTGCGATCGGCGTCACCGTGTGGGCCGTGCAGATGCTGTGGATTCCGATCACCGCCGCGGGCATCATCAACGGCCTCGGCCACTGGTGGGGCTATCGCAACTTCGAGGCGCCGGACGCGTCGACCAATGTCTCGCCCTGGGGCATCGTGATCGGCGGCGAGGAACTGCACAACAACCACCACACCTACCCGACCTCGGCCAAGCTGTCGGTCAAGCCCTACGAGTTCGACATCGGCTGGGCCTACATCCGGGCGCTCGAGATGCTCGGCCTCGCCAAGGTGCGCAAGACGGCGCCGCAGTTGAAGCTCGGTGCGATCCAGCCGGTCGCCGACTCGAAGACGCTCGAGGCGCTGATCGCGCACCGCTACGAGGTGATGGCAGGTTACGCCGCCGGCCTGAAGGCCGCCTGCGGCCGCGAGGTCGAACGGCTCAAGGCGGCCGGCGCCACGAGCGGCGCGAAGCTCGCCGACATGCGCCTTGCGCGCCGCTGGCTGCACCGCGACGAGGACAAGATCCCGGCCGGCGTGAAGGCGCAGGTCGCGAAGGTGGCCGAGCATCATGCCGAACTCGGCAAGCTCGTCGCGATGCGCGAAGAGCTGCGCTCGATGTGGACGCGTACCAACGTGTCGGCCGAGCAACTCGTTGCCGACCTGCAGGCCTGGTGCCACAAGGCCGAGCAGAGCGGCATCGTCGCGCTGCAGGAGTTCTCGATGCGGCTGCGCGCGGCGCGCGCCTGACGTCAGCTCCCCGCGATCTGCATCCAAGGCGCCCGCTGTGGCGCCTTTTCTCATGGCCGCGGGCGCGCCGCATCGGGCCGCGGCCGCCGGGCAAGGCGACACGGCGATTACGATCGCTGCCGACCGTTCGCGGGAATCTGCTCAGCCAAGGACGCAAGATGGCATTCATTCAGTACGTCACCCACATCCACATCGAGTTCGGCGCGTGCAGCCTTCTCGCGACCGAGTGCGAACGCGTCGGCATCACGAAGCCGCTCGTCGTCACCGACGCCGGCGTCAGGGCTGCGGGTGTGCTCGCGCTCGTGCTGGATGCGCTGCCGGCGGCACTGAAGCCATTGGTCTTCGACGCCACGCCGTCGAATCCGACCGAGGCTGCGGTGCGTGCGGCGACGGCGATCTTCAACGCCCACGCGTGCGATGGCCTGATCGCGGTCGGCGGCGGCTCGTCGATCGACTGCGCGAAGGGCGTCGCGATCGCTGCGCGCCACGCCGGGCCGCTCGCGACCTACGCGACGATCGAGGGCGGCAGCCCGAAGATCACCGACGCCGCCGTGCCGCTGATCGCGGTGCCGACGACGGCCGGTACCGGCAGCGAAGTCGCGCGCGGCGCGATCGTGATCGTCGACGACGGGCGCAAGCTCGGCTTTCACTCATGGCACCTGATGCCGCGCGCAGCGATCTGCGACCCCGAGCTCACGCTCGGCCTGCCGCCGATGCTCACGGCGGCGACCGGCATGGACGCGATCGCGCACTGCATGGAGACCTTCATGGCGCCGCCGTTCAATCCGCCGGCCGACGGCATCGCGCTCGACGGCCTTGCGCGCGGCTGGGCGCACATCGAACGCGCGACGGCCGACGGCAACGACCGCGACGCGCGGCTGCAGATGATGAGCACCTCGGTGCAGGGCGCGCTCGCGTTCCAGAAGGGCCTGGGCTGCGTTCATTCGCTCAGCCACTCGCTCGGCGGCGTCGATCCGAGGCTGCACCACGGCACTCTGAATGCGATCTTCCTGCCCGCCGTGATCCGCTTCAATGCCGAGGCCGAGTCGATGCGCAAGGAGCGCCGCCTCGAGCGCATGGCCGCGGCGATGGGGTTGGCGGCTGCCGATGACGTCGCCCCCGCTGTCGCCGCGATGACGGCGCGACTCGGCCTGCCGACCGGGCTCGCGGCGATGGGCGTGCAGCGCGACGCATTCGATCGAATCATCACCGGCGCGCTTGCCGATCACTGCCACAAGACCAATCCGCGCATCGCCAGCGGCGACGACTATCGGGCGATGCTGAACGCTTCGATGTGACGCGGCTCAGCGCGCCGACGCCGACAGCGCTTCGATGCCCGGATAGCTCTCGCTTGCGATCGCGAACTTGCGTGCGTGCGACCCCCACGGCGTGCCGCTTGCCAGCGCCGCCTTGAACGCGTCGGGCTGCTCGATCCAGACGCCGCCCATCAGCGTCACGCCGCGCGCAAAGAGCGCATCGGGCAGGCAGCTCGCGCCGGGGCCGATCATCGCGAAGGCGCGTGCGCGGGCGCAATGCGCGAGCACGCTGTCGAGCGTGTCGTTGAGCAGCACGGTGCTCGTCGACAGCACCTTGTCGCAGGCCTCGAGCTCGCGCGCGTCGAGCGTGATGTGAAAGCCCTCGCGCGCGCCGGCCAGGTCGCTGCGCAGTTCGAGCACCGTGAGCCGTGCGCCGCAGTCGGTGACGCGTTTCACGAGCGGCGGAAAGTAGCCGATCATGCCGATGTGCTCGCCCGCCTGCGGCGCGAGGCCGCCGATCGAATCGGTCGCCGCCGGCGGCGCGTAGCCCGCGCGGTCGAACAGGTGGCGCGTGAGCGCGTTCACCGCGGCGAAGCCGAGCGTGCGCAGCGCCGCGTCTTCGGCCCCTGAGCCGTCGCTCGCCCAGTACCGCGCGACTTCGAGCGCGTCGGCGCCGACGAGGCCCGCGCCCGGCTTCCCGTCGAGCGTCGCGAGCGTGCCGCCGAGCAGCACGTAGCTCAGGCCGAGCGAGCCGTCGTCGAGCTCGATCGCGCCGAACTCGCCTTCGCGCGTGCCGTTCCACGGCGCGGGCGGCAGGTGCAGCGCAGCCACGCGCGGCACGCGCGCGCCGCGCAGCGCGCGCTCGATCAGGTTCAGCATCTCGTGGGCGATCTTCATGGCCGACATCATGCCTGCGTCGTGCGCCGCCACATCGCTGGCGTGGACGCGGCAGCGGGTGCGCGGGGGCGGGTGTGCGGCAGCAGAGAGGCGAGCCCTACAATCCGCGCCTTTCGCTGGAACTTTCGCCGGAAATCACGCATGTTCAGGAACGCGCTCGTCTATCGCATCGTCCACTGGGACCCGCCCGGCCTTGCCGATCTGTGCGAGCGGCTCGAGGCCGAGCGCTTCGTCGAATGCGGCGCGACGCAGACGGCGTCGTCCGGCTGGATCGAGCCGCGCGGCGCGCAGCATGGCGCGCTCGCCGAAGCCTTCGCCGGGCGCCTGATCCTGAAGCTGTGCAGCGAGACGAAGGCGGTGCCGTCCGCGGTCGTGAAGAACCTGCTCGGCGAGCGGCTCGACGCCGTCGAGCGCCAGGACGGCAGGCGCCCGAAGGGCCGCCACGCGCGTGAGATGAAGGAAGACCTCATCCACGAACTGCTGCCGCGCGCATTCGCCAAGCGCCGGGCCACGCTGATCTGGATCGACCCCGGCGCGAAGCGCGTCGTGATCGACAGCGCGAGCGCCAAGCACGCCGATGCGGTCCTGACGCAGATGACGCAGGCCCTCGGCGGCGGGCTGCGCATCGCGCCGCTGCACACCGCGCTCGCGCCGGCGACCGCAATGGCGCTGTGGCTGCGCGAGCGCGAGGCGCCGCACGGTTTTTCGATCGACCGCGACTGCGAGCTCAAGCACCCGGACAAGGACAAGCCGAGCGTGCGCTATGCCCGCCACACGCTCGACATCGAGGAGATCGGCGCCCACATCGCGCAGGGCAAGCTGCCGACGCAGCTCGCGCTGAGCTTCGGCGGCCGCGTCTCGTTCGTGCTGACCGAGACGCTCGCGCTCAAGCGCATCCGCCTCACCGACACCGTGACCGAGTCGTCGACGGTTGAAGGCGAGGACAGTTTCGACGCCGATGTCGCGCTGATGACCGGTGAGCTCGGCCTGTTGCTGCCCGCGCTGCTCGAAGCCCTGGGTGGCGAAACGGACGCGGCGAACGATGGCGCTGCGCCGGCGCCGCAAGCGCGCGCTGCCTGAAGTGAATCCACCCGCTGGCTCGCTGCACTCGTTACACCGCCAGGAGGCGTATCGCCAGCTTCGGGCGGCCGGACGCCGCTGACACCTTGCGCGATCTCGCCGCGATCCGCGATCGGCTGCGCCAGCTCGGTGCCGCACCGTCGCACGCGGCGCGCGTGCTGCGCCTGTGGCTGCACGCGCAGGCGCAGGACAGCGGCAGGCGGCGCATCGAGAGCTTCCTGCCACGCACCCTGCGCGACGCCTTGCCGGCGCTGACGGCGGCGCTTGACGGCCTCGCCCGGCTGCGCTCGCGCCACCCCGCGCAGGATGGCTCCGAGCGGCTGCTCGTCGCGCTCGACGACGGCCAGACGATCGAGAGCGTGCTGCTGCCCAGGGGCGGGCTGTGCGTCTCGACGCAGGTCGGCTGCGCGGTCGGCTGCGTGTTCTGCATGACGGGGCAGGGCGGCCTCGTGCGCCAGCTCGGCAGCGCCGAGATCGCGGCCCAGGTCGCGCTCGCGCGCAGCCTGCGTGCGGTGCGCAAGGTCGTCTTCATGGGCATGGGGGAGCCGGCGCACAACCTCGACGCGGTGCTCGAGGCGATCACGCTGCTCGGCACGGCGGGCGGCATCGGCCACAAGGAGCTCGTCTTCTCGACGGTGGGCGATGCGCGCGCCTTCGAACGCCTGCTCGCGCGCGGCCCGGGCGACGTGCGGCCCGCGCTTGCGCTCTCGCTGCATTCGACGCAGGCCGCGCTGCGCGAACGGCTGCTGCCGCGTGCGCCGCGCATCACGCCGGCCGAACTCGTGGCGTACGGCGAGCGCTACGCGCGAGAGACCGGCTACCCGGTGCAGTTCCAGTGGACGCTGATCGACGGCGTGAACGACGGCAGCGACGAGATCGAAGGCATCGTCGCGCTCCTCGCGGGCAAGCGCGCGATGATGAACCTGATCCCCTACAACACGGTCGAGGGCCTCACGCTGCGCCGCCCGCCCTGGGAGCGCGCGGCCGAGATCGCACGCCAGCTCAACCGGCGCGGCGTGCTGACGCGCCTGCGCCGCTCGGCCGGGCAGGACGTGGACGCCGGCTGCGGCCAACTGCGGGCGCGCGCCGGTGGCGACGTCATCCGCCTGCGGCCTTCACCACGAAGCCTTGCGCAGCCAGCAGCGCGATGACGCGCTCGCGGTGATCGCCCTGGATCTCGAGCACGCCGTCGCGCAGCGTGCCGCCGGCGCCGCAGGCCGTGCGCAAACGCTTGCCGAGCGCGGCGAGCGCGTCGCCATCGAGCGCGACACCGCGCACCAGCGTCACCGTCTTGCCGCCCCGGCCCTTGCTCTCGCGGCTGACACGCACGATGCCGTCGCCGGTGCGTGACGCCGCCTCGCTCGAGGCCTTGCAGATGCACGCCGCGATCGGCTTGCGGCAGGCAGGGCACATGCGCCCGCCGTCGGTCGAATAGACGAGGTTGCTGCTCATTTCCCCCGCTGCTTGCGTTCGCGTGGACGCGCTCACTTCTCGCGCGCGAAATAGACGCCGAACTTCTGCTTCGCGACGGCCTGGTAGTACACGCCCTTGAGCACATCGAACTTCGGGTCGTAGCTCAGCGTGTAGGTGGAGCCGTCGTAGCCGCCGGCGCGCAACTCGAAGAAGAGCTTGATCGTGTCGCCGTCGCGCGCGGCCTCTGCGCGCGCGAAAGGCAGCGGGTTCGGGTTGGCATAGGAGGCGTTGAGCTTGCCGTCGGTGGCGACGTCGCGGATCGTGATGACGTAGCCGCCATCCGGACGCACCCAGCGGCCCTTCAGCAGATCGAGCCCGGTCTCAGCCCCCGACGCGGCAGGCGCTTGCGCGCAGACCGTGCGGGCCGCGGTGGCCGCCGCAAGCAGCGCGATCGTCGTTCCCAGCCAATGGCGACGGTTCATCGAGAGACTCCCTTCGAAGTGAACCTGGATTGTCGTTCGGGCCGAAGGCTGGGCGTGCAGCCTGATGATGTCCCGCGCCGGTGCGATCTGCTCGGCCGGCCCATGTCGACACCCGCGCCGGAGCGTGCCGCCGGCTCGCTACCGGGGCCGTGGAGCGTGCTGCAGGCGGTCCGCCGTCAGCGGTAGATCACCGCGCGCCGGTAGGCGGTGCGCCGCGCCACGCCGGCGTAGGACATCGGCGTCAGCGGCATGCCGATGATGTCGATGAAGAGCGACGCTGGCCCGCCGCTGGCCGGCATCGTGCCTTGGACAAGCTTCACGTCGTAGCTCAGGTCCCTGCCGTTCAGCACCGGGTTGGACAGCGTCACGACGATGTCTTCGAGGGCCTTGTCCTTTTCCAGCACGGACAGGTTCGCGTTCGGGTTGTCCTTGGCGAAGCTGTCCTTGCCATCCGACCAGAACGGCACCCACGCCTGCGTCGGCATGTTGCCGGCGATGCGTTCGGGCCGGTCGCTGAAGAAGATCGTGACCGGGCTCACGTCCTTCATCGTCAGCTTGCCGTTGGCATAGCTCATCGATGCCGCGTTCTGCACGAACAGGAAGTCGGCCTGCTTGGCCTGCGCCAGCGCGGGCTTGATGCTCAGGGCTGCGCCGGCAAAGGCTGCGGTGGCCATCAGGCCGCGTCGGGTTGTCATCTCGGTGCTCCGGGGGAAGTTGAAAAGTTTTGCAGGCTGCGCAGTTGTGGCAGCCGCTGACGTGTGCCACCTGTGCCTTCCGGTCGTGACCGTCTTGCACCTACTGCGTCAGCTGGCTGAGGATCTTCTTCTTCGCCGTCTCGTAGTCCGAGGCGCTGATCAGCTTCTGGTCGTACAGCGACTGCAGCTCGGCGAGCTTCTGCTGTGGCGTCTTGGTGTTGGCGGCCTTGGCCTGGGCCGCAGCGGCCTCGGCGTGCTGGGCCGCGGCGGCGGACTGTGCAGCGGCGGCCTGTGCCGACTCGGCGGCAGCGGCCTGGTTGGCTGCGGCAGCGCTGGTTTCGGCCGCGACGGCGCCTGCGGTGGCGGCGCCGGCGACGATCACCGTTCTGCGTGCCGCACGACGCCAGACCCCCAGGATGGCCCAGGCGGGCTGCGTCGCCGCCAGCAACGCCACCCCCGTCAGCAGGGTGCGGCGCGGAAAGCTCTTCGATTCGGTGGGTTTCATGTCCGCTTTCCTGTGGGGTTGGGCATCACGGTTTGCTGCGCGTGTACTGCAGTTCCATCATCTTGAACATCTTCGTGCCCAGGCCCGGCCCCCACAGTTGCGTGACGTGGCCGCCGTCGGCGCCCAGGCGCATGCGCATTTCCAACGGGACAGGTTTGCCGGTGACGCTGTTCGCGATGCTGGCCTTGAGGGTGGCGGACTTGCCGTCGGCGGCAAAGGCGCCCGTGTACATCGTGATGGCCGTGCTGCCGTCGTCCATCCAGGCCACCTGGTAGTGCCTCGCGAGGTTGTCGTAGCCGATGTAGCCGATGCCGTTGAAG
>JAMLIM010000113.1 GCA_023954175.1 Rhizobacter sp. | reverse complement strand
TCGAGCGAGCAGCTGCGCGAGATCCGCGACACCGGCGAGTCGGTGCTGCAGATGGCCGGGCGCATCAACGACGTGTCGGCCCAGGCGCAGCAGACGGCGCAGGTCGCGCGCCAGTCGCTCGCGGCGGCGGAGTCGGGCCTGCACGCGGTGCAGAACACGATCGGCGGCATGAACGCGATCCGCGACCAGATCCAGGAGACCTCCAAGCGCATCAAGCGGCTGGGCGAATCGTCACAGGAGATCGGCGAGATCACCGAACTCATCTCGGACATCACTGAGCAGACCAACGTGCTCGCGCTGAACGCCGCGATCCAGGCGGCATCGGCCGGCGAAGCGGGGCGCGGCTTCTCGGTCGTCGCCGAGGAAGTGCAGCGTCTGGCGGAACGTTCCGGCGATGCGACGCGCCAGATCGCCGCGCTCGTGAAGACAATTCAGACCGACACCCAGGATGCGGTCGGCGCGATGGAGCGCAGCACGCAGGGCGTGGTCGAGGGGACGCACCTGTCCGACGCGGCGGGTACCGCGCTCGGCGAGATCGACCGCGTGTCGCGCCAGCTCGCCGAGCTGATCGGGCAGATTTCGAACCAGGCCTTGTCGGAAGCCAAGTCGGCCAACGTCGTCGCCGCCAACATCCAGCACATCTTCGCGGTGACCGAGCAGACCGGCGAGGGCACGCGCTCGACGGCGCAGATGGTGCGTGAGCTGTCGAAGACGGCCGAGGAACTCAGCCAGTCGGTGGCGCGCTTCAAGATCAGCTAGCGACAGCCGATCACCCGACGAACACGAACACCACTGCCCGAAGGTTCCGATGGACAGCCCGCGCGCCGACAGCGAACGCCACGATCAGATCGACCTGAGCGCCCTGGCCTGGGTGCACGACGAGTTGCGCCGCTCGCTCGAAGCCGCGCACAAGGCCTTGCGTCGCTTCATGAAGGACTCGGACACGGTGTTCGACGCCGACACCGACGACGTCGATCCGTCCGTGCTGCGCGCTGCGCGCCAGCAGCTCCACCAGGGCGTCGGTGCGCTCGAACTGGTCGGCCTGCCGGCGGCGGCGCTCGTGCTGCGCGCGAGCGAATCGGTCGTCCAGCGCCTCGTCGCCAAACCGCGGCGCGTCGGCCCGCAGACGGTCGATGCGATCGAGCGCGTGTCGTTCGCGTTGCTCGACTACATCGGCCGCCTGCTCGCGGGCAAGCGCGTCTCGGCGCTGTCCCTGTTCCCGCAGTACCGCGCGGTGCAGGAGCTTGCCGGCGCCGAGCGCGTGCATCCGTCGGACCTGTGGGTGAGCGAGTGGCGCTGGATCGCGCTGCCAGACGACCCGACCGCGCAACCCGTGCCGACCGACGCCCACAGCGAGCAGCTGCTCGAGCAGCAACTGCTCGGCCTGATGCGTGCGCCGGTGGGCGCCAAGCAGGCGGCAGCGTTCGACCGCATGAGCCACGTCTGCGCCGGCCTCGGCGCCGGCACCGGGCAGCCGAAGGCGGCGACGCTGTGGAAGCTCGCCGCGGCCGTGTTCGAGGCGCAGGCGCAGGGCCTGCTCAAGCCCGACGTCTTCAGCAAGCGCGCGGCGTCGCGCCTGTTGCCGCAATTTCGCATGTTGCAGGGCGGGCAGGACGAAGTGTCCGACCGCCTCGCGCAGGACCTGCTGTTCTTCTGCGCGCAGGCCGATGCGCCCGGCGCCGAACACCATGCGCCGCGCCTGGCCGCGGTGCGTCAGGTCTACGCCCTCGGCGTGGAGCCGCCGGCGGACTACAACGCGAGCATTCTCGGCCGCTTCGACCCGGCCTTGGTCGGCCAGGCGAAGAAGCGCGTCACGAGCGCGAAGGACGCCTGGGGCGCGGTCGCCGGCGGCGACGTCCATCGCCTGGCAGGCTTGTCCGAGCAGTTCTCGCTCGTCGGCGATTCGCTGCGCCGGCTGATCCCGGCAGGCGAGGTGCTCGCCGACGAGTTGCAGACGACCATCACCCAGGCCCAGCATTCGGGCGCCGCGCCCGACGCGCCGCTCGCGATGGAAGTCGCGACGGGCCTGCTCTACCTCGACGCCACGCTCGACGACGGCGAATTCGATGCCCCCGGCCAACGCGAGCGCGTCAACAAGCTCGCCGAGCGCATCGCCGACGTGCGCGCGGGCAAGCCGCCGCAGGCGCTCGAAGGCTGGATGGAGGAGCTGTACCGTCGCGTCTCGGAGCGCCAGACGCTCGGCAGCGTGGTGCACGAGATGCGCGCCGCGCTCTCCGAATCCGAAAAGCTGATCGACCAGTATTTCCGCAACCCGGCCGAACGCCAGGTGCTGACGGCGGTGCCCGGGCAGTTGCAGGCGATGCGCGGCGTGCTGTCGGTGCTCGGCCTGGATCAGGCGTCGCAGGCCGCGCTGCGCATGCGCGACGATGTCGACGCCCTGCTGCAGACCGAGGTCGACCCGGCGCGCGGTGCGCAGACCGGCACCTTCGACCGCCTTGCCGGCAACCTCGGCGCGCTCGGCTTCCTGATCGACATGTTCAGCGTCCAGCCGCAGATGGCGAAGTCGCTGTTCCGCTTCGACGCCGATGCCGGCACGCTCGTCTCGGTGATGGGGCGGCGTCCGGCGCCGGATGCGGCGGCCGAGCCCGCCGCGCCGGGCCCGTCCACCGCAACGCCGCGCCTGATCGAACAGGCGCAGACGCTGGCGCTGAGTTCGGCGCGCGACGATGTCGAGCTTGGCGATGTGACGCGCGATCTCGAACGCCTGTCGCACGAGGCCCAGGTGGCGGACCAGCCCGAACTGGTGGCCACCGTCGCCAGCGCGCAGGCGGCGCTCGAAGCCGCAACCGACGCGCAGGGCGTTGCCGACGCGCGCGGCAAACTCTCCGAAGCGCTGGTCGAGTTCGTCCACACCGCGACCGACGCCGCCGGCCTCGAATCCCTCGCGCCCGCACCCGGCACGGCGCCGGCGTCGCCGGTGGCGGGCGGCGACCTTGCGGGCGACGACGAGATGCGCGAGATCTTCCTCGAGGAAGCGCGCGAAGTCCTGCACGATGCCCATGTGGCGCTGGCCGAACTGCGAAGCGAATCGGCCGATCTCGAACACCTGACGACGCTGCGGCGCGCATTCCACACGCTCAAGGGCAGCTCGCGCATGGTCGGCCTGCACGACTACGGCGCGGCGGCCTGGATCTGCGAGCAGCAATACAACACCGTGCTGGCCGAACAGCGCGGGGCCGATGCGGCGTTGCTCGACTTCACGACGGCGGCGCTCGACGAACTCGGCCAGTGGGCCGACGCGATTGCCGCCGGCGGGTCGGTGGAGGCGTTCCATGCCGACCACATGCAGGCGCGCGCCGACGCACTGACGGGCGCTGTTGCGGCGCCGTCGCCCGCACTCGCGCCCGCGCCCGCATGGTCCGACACTTCCGCGCTCTCCGCCGGCCTGGCCGGTGACACGCCAACCGTGGCGGCGCAGCCCGAGCCGGGCATCGACGAGGACATCGCGTTCACGCTCGACTTCGGCACCGGGCCCGCCGCCGACGCAAGCGAAGCGGATGCGCCGCCTGCCGACGCGCCGGAGGAAGCAGCGGCCGCACCGGTGGCCGAAGCGACCGAGCTCAATTTCGACTTCGACCTCGGGGTGTTTGGCGAAGCGGGTGCTGCCGAGGCGCCCAGGTCCGATGAAGCAGCGGGCGCCGAAGCCACGCCTGCCGAACCCGCGCCTGCCGAATCCGCGCCGCCCGGCTTCGACATGTTCGCCACGCAGGCCTATCCGCACGACCGGCTCGCGAGCGAGGAGGACGAGACGCCGGGCGACGCGCGAGCCGATGCGCCGCTCGATGTGGCCGAACCTGAGGTTGAATTGCCACGCCTGGACGGGGTGCCGGATGCGGTGCCGGATGCAGTGCCCGAGCCGGTGCCCGACAGCGAGAAGCTGCCGGAGTTCAGCGACACGGCGATCGACAGCAGCTTCCTGCGCGACGACGAGGGCAATGCCGATGACGGTGCGCCGCCGGCCGAGCGCTTCGAGGACGAGCAGTTCAAGCAGGTGGGCGAGCTGCGCATCGCGATCCCGCTGTTCAACATCTATCTCAACGAGGCCGACGAGTTGTCGCGCCGCCTCGGCACCGAACTCGCCGAGTGGGCGATGGAGCTGCACCGGCCGGTGGGCGAGGGCGCCGTCGCACTCGCGCACTCGCTTGCGGGAAGCTCGGCAACGGTCGGCTTTCGCGAGCTCTCGCAGCTTGCGCGGGCGCTCGAACATGCGCTCGAGCGCTCGCACAGCGTCGGCTTCGGCAATGCGGACGAGGCGCGCCTCTATGTCGACGTGGCCGACGACATTCGACGCCTGCTGCACCAGTTCGCCGCCGGCTTCCTGAAGTCACCCCAGCCGGGGCTGCTCGAGCAACTCGCCGCCCGCGAAGCGGCGGCGCAACGCCTGGCGCAGGCGCGCAGCGAATCCGAAGACGCCGGCGCGTCGCAGGGCGCGGCGGGCGACACCGTTTCCGGCGCGCTGGCGGAAGAGTCCGACGACGCGGCGCAACCCGAGGCAGCGGCACCTGAAGCGGCACCCGAAGCCGCACCTGAAGCCGCACCGGAAGCGGCACCGGAAGCGGCACCGGATACGGCACCCGAAGTGGCAGCCGAATCTGAAGCGGCACTCGAAGCCGCTGCTGAAGCGGCACCCGAAGCAGCGCCCGAAGAACCTGTCGAAGAATCGGCCGAACAAGCCAGCCAGGAGCCGCCGCAGCCCGCCGCCGATGTTGAACCGCAGGCGGGCTTCGAGGCAGCCGCCGAATCGACCGACGCGCCCGAGGCGTTACCCGACGCCAGGCCGTCTGCGTTCGCGGCTTCGGCGTTCGCCGGTGCAGACAGCCAGCACGGCGCGTTCGGCCTGCCCGAGCTGAAGGATCTTGCCGAACTGCCCGAACCCGAGCCCGAGCTCGTCCATGCGCGCGAGGACGCCGACGATGCGGAAGACGACATCGACGCGATCGATGCCGTCGATGCCGAGCTGTTCCCGATCTTCGAGGAAGAGGCGCAGGAGCTCCTGCCGCAGCTCTCGGCGCGTCTGCGCGATTGGGCGCGCCGCCCGGCCGACCCGGGTTCCCCGGCCGGCGCGATGCGCACCCTGCACACGCTCAAGGGCGGTGCGCGGCTGGCCGGCGCCATGCGGCTGGGCGAGATGTGCCACCGGCTCGAAACCCGGATCGAACACCTGACGGCGCACACGCCGGTCGATGCCGAACAGGTCGAAGCGCTGCAGGCGCGCGGCGATGCCCTGCTCGCCGTGTTCGAGGCGCTGCGATCGCGCGACGCGCAGGCCTATGCCGAGGCCACCGCCGCTGCGGTGCAGGCGGCCGCCGACGCGGCGCAGGCCGCCGACGATGCCGTCGACGTGCTCGAAGCGGCAGCCCCGGTCGAAGCCGTGGCGCCCGTCGACGAAGCGGCCGGTCGGGAGGCTGCGGCGGACGCTGCTCCGGCCGACGAGGTACTCGAGCCGCACGAACCATCGCCGGAGGAAGCGGCGGCCGAAGCGCCAACGGAAGCACGAGCGGATGTTTCACCGGAAGCGACGCCCGAAGCGCCGGAGGAAGCGACACAAGAAGCGCCACGGGAAGCGACACAGGAAGCGCCCGCGGCCGCCCAGGCCCCGCCCGAGATCGACTGGTCGCGCTTCGGCGCCGATCTGCCGCACGAGCAGCAGGTGGCGGACCGCGCCACCGGCCCGGCGTCGTCGGCGGCGGTGCGGGTGCGGGCGCCGCTGCTCGACCGCATGGTCAACCAGGCCGGTGAGGTGAGCATCACTCGCACCCGCATCGAGGCCGAGGTCGGCCTGATCAAGAACTCGCTGGTCGACCTGACCGACAACCTCGATCGCCTGCGCCAGCAGTTGCGCGAGCTCGAGTTGCAGGGCGAAACGCAGATGAGCTCGCGCCTCGAGGCGGCGAAGGCCGCGGCCGAAACGTTCGATCCGCTCGAGCTGGACCGCTTCACGCGCTTCCAGGAACTCACGCGCATGATGGCCGAGTCGGTCAACGACGTCGCCACCGTGCAGCGCACGCTGCAGCGCGCAGTGCAGAGCACCGAGGACGAGCTTGCGGCGCAGACACGTCTGACGCGCGACCTGCAGGACGACCTGCTGCGCACGCGCATGATCGAGTTCGAAAGCCAGGCCGACCGCCTCTATCGGGTCGTGCGCCAGGCCGCGAAGGAGACCGGCAAGCAGGTGCGGCTCGACATCATCGGCGGCTCGATCGAACTCGACCGCGGCGTGCTCGACCGCATGACGGCGTCGTTCGAACACCTGCTGCGCAACTGCGTGACGCACGGCATCGAGTCGCCCGAGGCGCGCGTCGCCGCCGGCAAGGATGCGACCGGCGCGATCGTCGTCGCCCTCGCGCACGAGCACAACGAAGTGGCCGTCACGTTCCGCGACGACGGCGGCGGGCTCGACCTGCCGCGCATCCGCGAGAAGGGCATCGCCGCCGGCCTCATCAGCGCCGACGCGCAATACAGCGACGCCGAACTCGCGAACCTGATCTTCAGCCCCGGGCTGTCGACCGCCGGCAGCGTGACCGAACTTGCCGGCCGCGGCGTCGGCATGGACGTCGTTCGCTCGGACGTCAATGCGATGGGCGGGCGCATCGAGACCGCGACCGCGCCCGGCAAGGGCACGAGCTTCAAGCTCGTGCTGCCGCTGACGACGGCGGTGACGCAGGTCGTGATGCTGCGCTGCGGCAGCGTGACGGTGGCGGTGCCTTCCACGCTCGTCGAGGTCGTGCAGCGCGCAACGCCCGAGCAGGTCGAGCAGGCCTACGCCAGCGGCGCCTACCCGCTCGGCGAGCGCAGGCTGCCGTTCTTCTGGCTCGGCGCCCTCTTGCACCAGAGCGCGCGCGGCATCGAGGGCGGGCGCATGCGCTCGGTCGTCGTCATCCGCAGCGCGCAGCAACGCATCGCGCTGCACGTCGACGAAGTGCTCGGCAACCAGGAAGCGGTGGTCAAGAACCTCGGCCCGCAACTGTCGCGCCTGCCGGGGCTGGCTGGCATGACGCTGCTGGCCTCGGGTGCCGTCGCGCTCATCTACAACCCGGTCGCGCTCGCGACGCTCTATGCCGACAGCGCGCACGCGATGATGCGCGCCGAAGTGGAGGCGCAGCATCCCGGGGCGCCGGTGGCCGAGGAAACGGCTGCGAACGTGGCGCCGCTCGTGATGGTGGTCGACGATTCGCTCACCGTGCGCCGCGTGACGCAGCGCCTGCTGGTGCGCGAGGGCTATCGCGTCGTCGTCGCCAAGGACGGGCTCGATGCGCTCGAGCGCCTCGCCGAGGAGAAGCCGCAGGTCGTGCTGAGCGACATCGAGATGCCGCGCATGGACGGTTTCGACCTGGTGCGCAACATCCGCAGCGACGAACGGCTGCGCGACCTGCCGGTGATCATGATCACCTCACGCATCGCGCAGAAGCACCGTGACGTGGCGGCCGAACTCGGCGTCGAGCACTACCTCGGCAAGCCGTACTCGGAAGAGGACCTGCTCGCGCTCGTCGGGCGCTATACGACGAGCGCGGTCGAAGCCTAGACGCGTCCGCGGACGCCGGCCGATTGCAGCGCAACGCGTCCGACGCTCACTTCTTTGCCTTCACAGCCGCAAAGCGCGCCAGCGTCCGCTTGCGCGCTTCGGCGTGGTCGACGATCGGGCGCGGGTAGGTGACCCCGAGTTCCACCCCGGCGGCTTCGAGCTCGGCCGGACGCGCCAACCACGGCGCGTGGATCGCGGCGTCGGGCAGCGCGGCGAGCTCGGGCAGATAGCGCCGGATGAAGCGCCCCTGCGGGTCGAATCTGCGGCTTTGCGTGACCGGGTTGAAGATGCGAAACCACGGCTGCGCGTCGCAACCGGTGGAGGCCGCCCACTGCCAGCCGCCGTTGTTGGCCGCAAGGTCGAAGTCGTTGAGCTGGCGCGCGAAATAGGCCTCGCCGCGGCGCCAGTCGATGCCGAGATCCTTCACGAGGAAGCTCGCGCTGACCATGCGCAGCCGGTTGTGCATGTAGCCGGTCTGTGCGATCTGCGCCATCGCCGCGTCCACCAAGGGGTAGCCGGTGCGCCCGGCGACCCAGGCGTCGAAATGCGCGTCGGCCGCCTTGCCATGCTCCCAGCGCAGCGCGTCGTACGCGGGCCTGAATGCCGCATCGACGACATGCGGGTGGTGGTGCAGGATCTGGTGATAGAAGTCGCGCCAGATCAGCTCGGACAGCCACACGCCCGCGCCGCGTGAGCCGGCCTGCATCCGCAGCCACGCCTCGCGCGCGACGGCGCGCACCGACAGCGTGCCGAAGCGCAGGTGCACGGAGAGATAGCTCGGCCCCTTTTGCGCCGGGAAGTCGCGCGCCGTGTCGTAGTGGTCGATGCGCGCCAGGAAGTCTGCCAGCAGCGCTTCGCCGTGCTCGCTGCCGCCGTCGAGGTTGAGCGCGTGCAGGTTGGTGCGCTCGAAACCGAGCGATTCGAGCGACGGCAGCGGCGCCTGCGTCTGCATCTTTGTCTGCATCGGCGGCGCGGCCAGCGCCGCGGCGTGCTTCTCGACCGGATAGGCGCCGAGGTAGAACGCATCGACCTTCGCCAGCCACGCCTTCTTGTAGGGCGTGAAGACGTTGTAGGGCGTTCCGCTGGCGGTGAGCAGTTCGTCGCGCTCGAACACGACATGGTCCTTCGCGGTGTGCAGCGCGATGCCAAGGTCGGCGAGCGCACCGCGCGCCCGGGCATCGCGCGCGAGGGCTGCGGGGTCGTCATCGTGGTTCGCGTAGACCGCCTGCACCTGCAACTCCTGCGCGAGGCGCGCGATCTCGTCGACCGCGTGGCCGTGGCGCACGATCAGCGCGCCGCCTTCGGCGCCGGCGCCTGCGGCCAGGGTCCGCAGGTCGGCATCGAGCGCGCGCACGCTGTCGTGAATGAACTCGACGCGTCGGTCCGCCCTCGACCCCTGCGCCAGCAAGTCGTCGAGGATGTCGCGATCGAAGACGAACACGCACCAGACGCGCCGCGCTGCGCGCAATGCGTGGTACAGCGCGGCTTGGTCGCTCGCGCGCAGGTCACGCCGGAACCAGACGAGCGCCGCTGCGAGTGATTTGTCCACGCCGGCAAGTGTCCACGATCCCGAATTCACGCGCGCCGCCCCACCGCGGCCGCCGCCCGTGGTGGGAGGGGCCTAAAATGCGGGCATGCCCGGCGCGCCCATCGACCTGACCAACCAGTTCCTGATCGCCATGCCCGGCATGGCCGACGAATCCTTTGCCGGCGCGGTCATCTACCTGTGCGAGCACAACGAGAAGGGTGCGCTCGGGCTCGTCATCAACAAGCCGATCGACATCAAGCTCAAGAACCTGTTCGAGAAGGTCGAGCTCACCCTCGATCGCGACGATCTGGCCGATGCGCCGGTGTACTTCGGCGGCCCGGTGCAGACCGAGCGCGGCTTCGTGCTTCACGAAAAGCAGCCCGCCGACAGCGCTGCCTACAACTCGACGCTCGCAATCCCGGGCGGCGGCCTCGAAATGACGACGAGCAAGGACGTGCTGGAGGCGCTTTCGAGCGGCACCGGCCCGAAACGTGTGCTCATCACCCTCGGC
>JAMLIM010000112.1 GCA_023954175.1 Rhizobacter sp. | reverse complement strand
GTAGGTGTCGTGGAAATGCCCGCTCACCTCTGCGAGCGGGAAGTGCTTCAGCGCGCGCTCCATCGCCGCCTGCACGCGCCGCGGGGTGCCGACGCCGATCGTGTCGGCGATGCCGCAGTGGTCGACGCCGATCGCCTTCATCAGCACGACGACGCGCTCCACCTCGTCGGCGCTCACCTCGCCCTGGTAGGGGCAGCCGAGTGCGCACGACACCGCCGCACGGACCTTGATGCCATGCGCGTGCGCGGCGGCAACGACCGGCCGGAAGCGCTCGATGCTTTCCTCGATGCCGCAGTTGATGTTGCGCTGGCTGAAGGCCTCGCTCGCCGCGCCGAAGACGACGATCTCGTCCGGCTTGCTTGGCAGGGCGGCTTCGAGCCCCTTCAGGTTCGGCGTCAGCACCGAGTAGCGGACACCCGGCTGGCGCGCGATGCCCGCCATCACGGCTGCGTTGTCGGCCATCTGCGGCACCCACTTCGGGCTGACGAAGCTCGTCACCTCGATCTCGCGCAGGCCCGCGGCCTGCAGGCGGTGCACGAGCTCGATCTTGACGGCCGTGTCGACCGGTTGCTTCTCGTTCTGCAGCCCGTCACGCGGGCCCACGTCCACGAGCGTCACATGGTTCGGCAGCTTCATCGTCATCGTCCTTCGTCGTTCACAGCGGTGCGAGGCGCAGCAGCTCGCCGCCCTCGTCGACCTGATCGCCGGGCGCGTAGAGCAGCGCCTCGATCGTGCCGTCGCGCGGGGCCGAGATGGTGTGCTCCATCTTCATCGCCTCCATCACCGCGAGCGGCTGGCCGAGCGTGACGGCGTCGCCCGCCTTGGCGAGGAAGGCGATCACCTTGCCCGGCATCGGCGCCGTCAGGCGCCCGCCCTCGGCGGCGCCGTCGCCGGCGTGCGCGATCAGGTCCACTTCGTGCGCAATGCCCGAGCCCTCGGGCGCGAAGACGCTCACCTGCTCGCCGCTCGCGTACACGGCGACGACCCAGCGCCGCCCGTCGACCGTGATCTCGTGGCGATCGGCGTCGAGCCGGGCGCATGCGAACGACCAGCGTGCATCGCCGACGACGATCCATTCGGCGCCACCATGCGTGCGCTCGAGCGCCACGCGGTGATGCTCGCCCTGCACCTCGATCTCGAAGCGGCGCGTGGCTGCGCCGTACAGCCGCCAGGCATCGGCGCGCGACCACGGGTCGGCCGTCTCGCGCCCGCGTTCGAGTGCGAGCGCGTGAGCGACGATGCCGCCGACGACGCAGGGCAGCGGCAGCGGCGGCGCCTCGAACAGCGCCGCGTGTTCACGCTCGATCAGCGCCGTGTCCAGATCGGCGCTGGCGAACGCCTGCGAACCGGCAACGCGCCGCAGGAAGGCGACGTTGGTGTGCAGGCCGACGATGTGTGTCTGCGCCAGCGCCACGTCGAGCAGCGCGAGCGCCTGCGCGCGGTCGCTGCCCCAGACGATGAGCTTGGCGATCATCGAGTCGTAGTGCGGGGAGATCGTGTCGCCCTCGCCGAAGCCGGCGTCGATGCGCACCGGCGCGGGGTCGTGGAACGGCTCGCCGTCGACGTTGCGGCAGAACGCGACATGCGCCGGCCAGCGCGCGACATCGAGCTTGCCGATCGCCGGCATGAAGCCGGCATCCGGGTTCTCGGCGCAGATGCGCGCCTCGATCGCATGGCCGCGAGAGCGCAACTTCTCCTGGCGCAAGGGCAAGGCTTCGCCGGCCGCGACGCGCAACTGCCATTCGACGAGGTCGACGCCGGTGATCGCCTCCGTCACCGGATGCTCCACCTGCAGCCGCGTGTTCATCTCCATGAAATAGAAGCGCAGGTCGCTGCTGTCGGGCGTCGGCTCGGCGATGAACTCGACCGTGCCGGCGCCGACGTAGCCGACCGCCTTTGCCGCCGCGACCGCCGCCGCGCCCATCTCCGCCCGGCGCTCGGCGCTCATGCCGGGCGCGGGCGCTTCCTCGAGCACCTTCTGGTGGCGCCGCTGCACCGAACAGTCGCGCTCGAAGAGGTAGACGCACTCGCCCTGCGTGTCGGCGAAGACCTGGATCTCGATGTGGCGCGGGCGCGTGACGTAGCGCTCGATCAGCACCTTCGCGTCGCCGAAGCTCGATGCGCCTCGCGCTGGCAGGACGCGAGCGCGGCGTCGAAGTCCGCACTCTTCTCGACCCGCCGCATGCCCTTGCCGCCGCCGCCCGCGCTCGCCTTGATCAGCACCGGGTAGCCGATGGCGTCGGCCTGCTCGCGCAGGAACGCGGCCTCCTGCCGCTCGCCGTGATAGCCCGGCACGAGCGGCACGCCGGCCGCGCCCATCAGCGCCTTCGCCGCCGACTTGCTGCCCATCGCCGCAATCGCCGCGGCCGGCGGGCCGATGAACGCGATGCCCGCCTCGGCACACGCCTCGGCGAAGCCTTCGTTCTCGGAAAGAAAGCCGTAGCCCGGATGCACCGCCTGCGCACCGGCCGCCTTCGCCGCGGCAAGGATGCGATCGGCGCGCAGATAGCTCTCCTTCGGCGCCGCGCCGCCGATCGCGACCGCCTCGTCGCAAGCAAGCACGTGGCGCGCGCCGGCGTCGGCGTCGGAGTACACGGCGACGGTGCGGACGCCCAGCCGTCGCGCGGTCGCGGCGACGCGGCAGGCGATCTCGCCGCGGTTGGCAATCAGGATCTTGTTGAACACGTCAGCCTCCCGAGGCGAGCTCGCCTGCGCACGCTTCGCGTGCCATGCGGTGTGAGTTCATCGCAACCGGCGCTGCGCGCCAGTTGTCGCCGCGGTTCGCAATCAGGATCTTCGTGAACATCTCGGGCTCCGTTGGCTGGGTCGCAGCGCAGGCGCAGCGCCGCCGTGCGTCAGGCGTTCATTGTGACCGCGGTTGCGGCTGCTCGCTTCAAGCTTCCGGACAGTCGCTTGCTCAGTGCCCGTGGCAGGACCCGAGCATCCGCAGTCCTTCAAGGCCACGGCGGGAACGATAAGCGACTGGGTGCCGCCCGCCAAGGAGCGAGGGCCTCCAATCGCTATGGCGCCTACCGCGGTAGCGCGAGGAAGGACGCAGCCGAGAGCTGACAACTGCGGCTGATCGCACCCGACAGCGTGTAGAGCTTCGGCGACTGGCGAAAGCCGTACAGCCGATAGACGTGGTACAGCGCCGAGCGGCGCTCGGAGGCCGATACTTCGTTGCGGCTCACGAAGAACGGCGTCACGGCACCGTGCTTCGTGGTCTTGACCTCGATGAGACGTTCGGCGCCGGACTCGTCGAACGAGAGGATGTCGTAGCCCTCGTAGTCGCCTCGGACTTTCGATGTGTGCTCGATGCGTGCCGCGAGACTTTCCTTGCCAACGTGAGTCAGCCTGGCGCGCTCGTAGTTCAGCACGAACAGTTCACCAGCGACACCAAGAGAACGGTTCCTCGCCTCACGTTCGATGTAATTCGTCGTCAGACGAAGTGCCGGCGATGAAGATTCGGCCGCCTTGTGTGCTTCGCCGCCAACCTTGGGCGGCGCCGTCAGCACGGCGAGGATGTCATCGACCTCTGGGACCACCATCGGCCGATCAGCGTCGACGGCGGCGACCTCCTGCAGTTGGGAGGCAACTGACATCCGCTCGGCGAGGACTTCGGTGAGCAGCCCCTGGTAATTCGAACGCGGCTTGTAGCCGGCGATATACGGAAAGCCGGCGTCAAGCAGCGCCGCACTGACGTTGGCGTGCTTGAACTCGATGGACTGTTCAGTGCGGCCACTGAGTTGCGGGAGCAGCGCGCGACGATGGGTGGTCTTGTTGTAGGGCGTGCCCGCGAGTTCGGAGGCGAGCATCGACAGGTAGTCGTCGACGATCGCCTCCACCTCGCGCCTTGACCAATCTCTTTCGCTCATTCGCCCCCGCCGTCTCGACCTTGCCGGTGATCGCTGCGTAGGATAGAGGCATGGCCGATACACCGACCACGCAGCAGCGTTCCGGGCGCATGTGTTGCGTGCGCCAAAAGGATACTGCGCTCGACATCCCTGTTCGCAAGGAGCTTCGCCGCCCTGGATTCCGATGCGGAGCAAGCCGCGGCGCGAGGCCGCCAACGCGCACACCGGTCGTGCGGTTGAGCCAGCGCGCAAGCGACGCCGGCGCGGCAGCCGCGCGCCGACCGGGTCTAGGCGCTCACGCCGTCAATACAGAAATCTGTATAATCACGGCATGAAAACCACGCTGAACCTCAACGATCAACTGCTCGCCGACGCCAAGGCACTCGCGGCACAGCGGCGCACGAGCCTGACGCGCTTGATCGAGGAAGGTCTGCAGTTGCGGCTTCGCGCGCAGGCAGACTCCGCGAAGCGCGGTCGCGTCCTGCTGCCTGTCTTCAAGGGTCGCGGTGGTCTGGTGGCGGGCGTGAACCCGCTGAGCAACAAGGCCTTGCTCGAGGCCCTGGGCGATGACGCCTGATGTCAACGTCCTGGTCGCCGCTTCGCGGACCGATCACCCCCATCATGCGGTGGCACGCGGCTGGCTCGAGGCCGCCGTCGGCGCCGCCGAGGCCGGGGCGCCGTTGACGCTGATGCCGATGGTGCTGGCCAGCTTTCTGCGGCTGGTCACGAGCCCGAAGGTCTTTCGGCAGGCCACCCCGATCGCGGACGCCATCGCCTTCGCCGATGCGCTGCTGGCGTCGCCGGGCGTGCACCTGGCACCGCTGGGCCCGGAATGGCCGAAGCTGCGGCGGCTCTGCCTCGACAAGCAACTGGGCGGCAACGACGTGCCCGATGCCTGGCTGTCGGCCGCCGTGGCGCACCAGGGCGAGCACCTCGTCAGCTTCGACCGGGACTTCAGGAAGCTGCTTGCTCGCGGCCAGTTCACGTTGCTCGCGCCGACGTAGTCAGGGGGACCTGGCTGCCAGCCACGGTCGCCGTGCACGGCCTTCGCTCTAGGTCGTCGTCGCAGTTCCCGCGCCGGCGCCACCGAACATGCGCCGCAGCAACTGGCGCAGAAAGCCCCCAAGCTTCCACAGCAGCACCCCCATCAGCACCAACGCCAGCGCCAGCACGCCGAAGAACGCCCAGGGATGCGTCCACGCCAGCCACAACGCGGCCGGCACCGCGGCGTCGCCGGCGAGCGACAGGCCGATGTTGGAAAACGGCTCGGGCGAGGTGTTGACCGCGGCGCGCGTGGTCGCCTTCGCGAAGTGGCTGGTCGCGGCGAGCGTGCCGCCAACCAGCGCGGCGACGGCCGCCGCCGTCGCCTGGTCGGCGCCGAAGACGGCTGCGGCGAGTGCTGCGCCGGCCGGGATGCGCAGCAGCGTGTGCAGCAGGTCCCACAGCGTGTCGACGCCGGGGATCTTGTCGGCGAAGAACTCGACGAACAGCAGCGCGCCGCTCGCCGCCAGCATCAGCGGGTGCTGCAGCAGTTGCAGGCCGGGCGGCAGCTCGACCCAGCCCATAAAGCCCGCCATGCCGACGAGGAAGAGCACCGCATAGAGGCGCAGCCCGCTCGCCCAGCCGAGCGCCGCGGCGATGGCGACGAGCTGCGGCGTGTCGAGCGCCGTCATCGGCGGGTCAGCGCCGTTCGGCCAGCATCAGGCGCAACGCCAGCCCGATGAAGAGGACGCCGGTGATGCGGTTCAGCCATTGGGCGATCGACGGCCTTTGCATCAGTCGTTCGCCCAGGCCGCCGGCGCCGGCGCCGAGCAGCACGTAGGCGATCGCGGTGATGACCGCGAAGACGAGGCCCATCACCAGCATCTGCGCGCCGACGGCGCCGAGCCGCGCGTCGGCGAACTGCGGCAAAAAGGCCATGAAGAAGAGCATCACCTTCGGGTTCAGCGCGTTCGTGAGCGCGCCCTGCAGCACGCGCGTGGAGGCGTCGATGGGCGCCTGCACACGCGCCGCGCGATCGTCCGCCACAGGCAGCGTGCGACGCTCGCGCAGCGATTGGATGCCGAGCCACAGCAGGTAGGCGACGCCGACCCACTTGACGAGGCCGAACAGCGTCTCGGACGCGGCGACGATCGCCGAGATGCCGAGCACGGCCCACAGCGTGTGCGTCAGGCAGCCGATACCGACGCCGAGCGCATAGGCCATGGCCTCGCGGCGCCCGCGCGCCATGCCGATCGCCAGCGTGTTCATGCTGTCCGGGCCCGGCGCGGCGATCACGATGCTGGCCGCGACCAGATAGGTCGCGAAGAACTCGGGGTTGAGAATCGTCGTCATGGTCGTCCATCCTGGGCCGCGCCCGCGAGCCAGGCGGGTGCGCGCTTGTCGAGGAAGGATCGCACGCCTTCCTTGCCCTCGTCGCTGGCGCGGATGTCGGCGATCCGGCGCGCGGTATCGGCGCGCAGCGCTTCGGTGATCGGCGCGCCGGCCAGGTCGAGCACGAGCTGCTTGCAGGCGCGCACCGCGCGCGGGCCGTTGGCGACGAGCGCGGCGACGATGGTGTCGACCGCCGCGTCGAGCGCCTCGGCTTCGGCAACTTCGTGCACGAGGCCGACCCGATGCGCCTCGGCGGCGCTGAAGCGTTCGGCCGTCGTGAAGTAGCGGCGCGACGCGCTCTCGCCCATCGCGCGCACGACGTAGGGGCCGATCGTCGCCGGCAGGAGGCCCAGGCGCGCCTCGCTCAGGCAGAAGGTGACGCCGCTCGCCGCAACCCGCACGTCGCACACGGCGGCGAGGCCGACGCCACCCGCATAGCAGTCGCCCTGGATGCGCGCGACGACCGGCACCGGGCAACGCTGGATCACCCACAGCATGTCGGCGAGCGCCTGCGCATCGGCGCGGTTCTGTTCCCAGTCGTAGCCCGCCATCTGCTTCATCCACGACAGGTCGGCACCGGCACAGAATGCCTTGCCCTTGCCGCCGAGGACGATCGCGCGCAGCGCATCGTCGGCGGCAAATGCGCCGAAGGCCTGCGTCAGTTCGGCGATCACGGCCTCGTTGAACGCGTTGCGCACGTCGGGGCGATTCAGCCAGACACGCGCGAGGTGCGGGCTCACGCGTTCGATGACGAGGGTCGGGTTCATGATGATTTGCTCTCGGCCTGCAGCATCCAGACCAGATCGAGCTCCGGGCAGGCCTGCCCCATCGCCGTGAGGGCGGCGCTGATCTGGCCGCGATGGTGCGTGCCGTGGTTGAAGACGTGGGCCAGGGTGGCGGCGAAGGGCAGCGACATCGCGACGCCCTGGGTCGAGGTGTAGTCCAGCATGCCATCGGCACCGAACCGCGCGGCCGGCAACGAGGCAATCAGTGGCAGCCAGCGGGCCGCGCCGTCGAGCAGCCTGGCGCGCAAGCGGCCGCGGTCGGATTCGATCTGCGCATCGAGCCGCATCGACGGCGACACGCCTTCGGCGAAGCGGCGGAACCAGATCTCGTGCTCGGCGACGAGCAGGTGGTTCAGCGTGCCGTGCACGCTCCTGAAGAAGAGCCCGGCGTCGCGCCGGTACGCATCGTCGTCGAGCAGGTCGACATGCTCGCAGAGCCTGCGTGTCGCCCAGACGTTGTAGCGCGCGAGCGTGGCGAAGTGTCGATGCGGATCCATGTGCGGGTTCGACTTGGCGGCGGTCAGCAGCGGCCAATGAAGCGAGCGGCGCCGATCACGGCCTACATCCTGAACACGCCGAACTTCGCATCCGGGATCGGCGCATTCAGGCTCGCGCTGATCGCGAGCGCGAGGACGCGGCGCGTGTCCGCCGGGTCGATCACGCCGTCGTCCCAAATGCGCGCACTGGCGTAGTACGGATGCCCCTGCAGCTCGTACTGATCGAGGATCGGCTTGCGAAACGCCGCCTCTTCCTCGGCCGACCAGTTGCCGCCCTTGGCTTCGATGCCGTCGCGCCGCACGGTGGCGAGCACGCTCGCCGCCTGCTCGCCGCCCATCACGCTGATGCGCGCGTTCGGCCACATCCACAGGAAGCGCGGCGAGTAGGCGCGGCCGCACATGCCGTAGTTGCCGGCGCCGAAGCTGCCGCCGATGATGATCGTGAACTTCGGCACGTTGACGGTCGACACGGCCGTCACCATCTTCGCGCCGTGCTTGGCGATGCCCTCGGCCTCGTACTTGCGCCCGACCATGAAGCCGGTGATGTTCTGCAGGAAGACGAGCGGGATCTTGCGTTGGCCGCACAGCTCGATGAAGTGCGCGCCCTTCATCGCCGACTCGGAGAACAGGATGCCGTTGTTGGCGACGATGCCGACCGGCATGCCCTCGATGTGCGCGAAGCCGGTGACGAGCGTCGTGCCGTAGCGCGCCTTGAACTCGCGGAAGCGACTGCCGTCGACCAGGCGGGCAATCACCTCGCGCACGTCGTAGGCCACCTTGAACGAGGCCGGCACGACGCCGTAGAGTTCGGCCGCGTCGTAGAGCGGCTCTTCGGGCAGCGCCACGTGGAGCGCAACCTGCTTGCGCGTGTTGAGCGTCGCCACGATGTCGCGCACGATCTGGAGCGCCTGGGCGTCATCTTCGGCGAAGTGGTCGGCCACGCCGGAGACACGCGTGTGCACATCGGCGCCGCCCAGTTCCTCGGCAGTGACATCCTCGCCCGTGGCCGCCTTGACCAGCGGCGGGCCGCCCAGGAAGATCGTGCCGGTGCCTTGACGATGACCGCCTCGTCGCTCATGGCCGGCACGTACGCGCCGCCCGCCGTGCACGACCCCATGACCGCCGCGATCTGCGCGATGCCGGCCGCGCTCATGACGGCCTGGTTGTAGAAGATGCGGCCGAAGTCGTCCACATCAGGGAAGACCTCATCCTGCATGGGCAGGAAGGCGCCGCCCGAGTCGACGAGATAGACGCAGGGCAGCCGGTTCTCCAGCGCAATCTGCTGGGCGCGCAGGTGCTTCTTGACCGTCATGGGAAAATAAGTGCCGCCCTTGACAGTGGCGTCGTTGGCTACGACCATGCACTCGCGGCCCTCGATACGGCCGATGCCGGTGACGATGCCCGCCCCCGGTGCGTCGCCGTCGTACATCTCCCACGCCGCCAGCGCTGAGAGTTCGAGAAAGGGCGAGCCGGGGTCGAGCAGGCGGTCGATGCGCTCGCGCACGAGAAGCTTGCCCTGCTCTGTGTGACGCAGGTGCGCCTTGTCGTCACCGCCGCGGCGCGCCTCATCCAGCCGGTCGCGCAGTTCGGCGGCCAGGGCTTGGTTGTGCTCGGCATTGGCCCGAAACTCGGCGCCGGCCGGGTCGAGCCTGGATTCCAAAATCTCCATACACCATCGCTCCCAAATGAATGGCGGTTGCCGCAGTAGTATGGATTCTCTGCGCGGCAACGTCAAACTCGCCAGGGCTTGCATCCACGAGTCTGCCGCGTCGGGCTCCAATTGTTGCCGCCAGCGCGCACATCATGGAAAATGGGGAGACCGTACGGTTGCCATGCAAAAGGAACTACCCATGAACTTGTACGATGAACGGGCACTGGATGATGTGGCCGAGCAGACAGCGGCATGGAAGGCGGGGCCGGTCAGGCAGGCTGTGGAGCGCTTCCCCGAGCGCTATGGCGAGTTCAGCACCATGTCGGGCGTGCCTATCGAGCGCCTCTACACGCCGGCCGACAGCCCCGCGGCCGATTACGCCGCCGATCTTGGGTTGCCGAGCGAGTATCCCTACACGCGCGGCGTGCATGCCACCGGCTACCGCGGCCGCCTGTGGACCATGCGCATGTTCGCCGGTTTCGGCACCGCCGAGGAGACCAATCAGCGCTTCAAGTACCTCTTGCAGCAGGGGCAAACCGGCCTGTCCGTTGCCTTTGATATGCCGACGCTCTACGGCTACGACACCGATGCGCCGGAGGCGGAGGGTGAGTTCGGGCTGTGCGGCGTGGCCTGTTCGTCGCTGGCGGACATGGAGGTGCTGCTCGACGGCCTGCCGCTCGACGCCATCACCACCTCCATGACCATCAACAGCCCGGCGGCCATGATCTGGGCCATGTACATTGCCGCGGCCGAGAAACGCGGCATCAACCGGGTGCGGCTGGGCGGCACGCTGCAAAATGACATCCTCAAGGAGTACATCGCCCAGAAGGAATTCATCTTTCCGCCGCGGCCCTCCATGCGCCTGGTGACCGACACCGTCGAGTTTGCCGCGCGCGAGATGCCGCTGTGGAATCCGATCTCGGTGTCGGGCTATCACATCCGCGAGGCGGGGTCGACGGCGGTGCAGGAGCTTGCCT
>JAMLIM010000111.1 GCA_023954175.1 Rhizobacter sp. | reverse complement strand
AGGCGCGGCGCAAACCGAGGCGCGGCGCCACTGGGGAGCGCGCGCGGCATCGTGTTGCCGCATCCGCTTCGGTTCGGTCGCATCGCTTTGCTCTCCATCGTTGGCGGCCACTGTAAGCGGGGAAGGAGCGGCTCGCAATCAGGCCTCTCCGCAATCTGGCCTCTCCGCATTCGCGCCTCTGCCGCCATGTCGGCCGTCCGCCACCACACCCGCATCGTGGGGGGTGCGCGCGGCGTGCGCCCGCACTAAGATGCTTGACGGTTCACCTCGTCCCGTTGGATCCCGCTTCGCCCCAGGAGGAAAAGACATGAACGCGCCAAACAATGATCGGCGGTCAGCGCCGAGCCATTTCACCCTCATCGCTGCGCTGCTCGCGCTGGGCTGCGCAACGGCCGGCGCGCAGGAGGTCGGCGGCGGCTCCAAGGGCGCGGTCACCGGCGCGGCGGGTGGTGCGACCTCCGAAGGCGCGAACAGCACGCTCGAACACTGTGACCAGACGCTCGGCACGATCGGCGTCGTCGAGGACCAGACCGCGGGCTGGTACCGCACGCTGCAGACTTACAAGCTCGGCTCGACGGTGCCGGTGCTGCGCATGATGATCCAGCAGTCGAACTGCTTCGTCGTCGTCGAACGCGGTGCCGCGATGCAGAACATGAACGTCGAGCGCCAGCTGCAGCGGTCGGGCGAGATGCGCGCCGGCAGCAATTTCGGCGCCGGCCAGATGGTCGCCGCCGACTACACGATGAGCCCGAGCATCCAGTTCAGCCAGAACACGGGTGGCGCGGGCGGCGGCCTGGCGGGCGCGCTCGGCGGCCTGAGCCGCGGCCTGGGCGCGATCGCCGCCATCGCCGGCGGCATCAAGACCAACGAAGCCTCGACGACGCTGATCATGATCGACAACCGCTCCGGTGTGCAGCTCGCCGCCGCCGAGGGCACGGCGAAGAACACCGACTTCGCGCTCTTCGGCGCAGCCTACGGCTGGGCCGGCGGCGGCGGTGCCGGCGGCTACACGAGCACGCCCGAAGGCAAGATCATCATTGCCTCCTTCGCCGACAGCTACAACCAGCTCGTCAAGGTGGTGCGCAACTACAAGGCGCAGACCGTCAAGGGCGGCCTCGGCACGGGCGGCGCGCTCGGTGTGCAGGGCGGCACGACGCCCGCCTCGCAGCAGCAGTAGGTCTGCGCCGAGAGGCCCGCGCCGGCGGGCGCTCAGAGGTCGCGGACTTCTTCGAAGCGGAACATCGCGGCGACGAGGCGCGTCGGGTACTGCCGCAGGCTGCGGTTGTGATCGCGCACCGCGGCGTTGAAGCCGTCACGCGCGGCAGACAGGCGATGCTGCGTCGCCGACAGTGACTTCATCGCGCCGCGCAGCCGCTCGTCGGTGCGCAAGCCGGCCTCGGCCTTGACGAGCGTGAGCAGGCGCTGGACTTCGGCCCGCAGTGCCTTTTCGGCCAGCACCAGCCGCGCCAGCCGATCGGCCTGCAGCGTGCGCTGAGCGACCTGATCGGCAGCGCCGCGTGCCTCCAGCCGCACCGCCTCCACGGCGTCGAGCACCTCCGGCGCGTCGGCCCGCAGCGGTGCGGCGGCGGCGATCAGTTCGGCAAGCTGATCGTGGCGCTGGCGCAGCTGCTCGTCGATCCGCCCGAAGGCGCTCCTCACGGCCTGGCGCAGCCGCACGAGGCGGTTGTGCGCGCCGAGAATCCAGAAGCCGAGCACCGCGACGACCGCGATGCCGGCATGTTCGGGGGTCAACGACAACATCGCCCGGCCACGTCACGCAGGGCTGCGGATCCCGCAACGCCGACGGCGCCGGCCGACCGCGCGCCGAGCCTCAGCCGCGCACTTCACCTTGCCCCAGGACGACCCATTTCAGCGAGGTCAGGCCCTCGAGCCCGACCGGCCCGCGCGCATGCAGCTTGTCGGTGCTGATGCCGATCTCGGCGCCGAGGCCGAACTCGAAGCCGTCGGCGAAGCGCGTGCTCGCGTTGACCATCACGCTCGCCGAATCGACCTCGCGCAGGAAGCGCATCGCATGGCCGTGGTGCGTCGTCAGGATCGCGTCGGTGTGGTGCGAGCCGTAGCGGTTGATGTGCGCGATCGCCTCGTCCAGCGACGCGACGAGCTTGATGCTGATGATGGCGGCGAGGTACTCCTCGGCCCAGTCGTCCTCGCTCGCGTCGACGAGCTTCGCGCCAGCGACCTGTTGCAGCAGCGCCTTCGCCGCGGCGTCGCAGCGCAGCTCGACGCCCTTGGCGGCAAAGATCTCGCCGATGCGCGGCAGGAATTCCGCCGCCACCGCCTCGTGCACGAGCAGCGATTCGGCGGCGTTGCACGGGCTGACTTTCTGCGTCTTCGCGTTGTCCGTCACGCGCAGCGCGAGCTCGAGGTCCACCGGCGCATCGACGTACACATGGCAATTGCCGTCCAGGTGCTTGATCACCGGCACCTTCGCCTCCCGGCTGATGCGCTCGATCAGCCCCTTGCCGCCGCGCGGGATGATGACGTCGACGCAGTCCGGGTTCGTGATCAGCAGGCCGACGGCGGCGCGGTCGGTGGTGGCGATGAGCTGCACCGCGTCGGCCGGCAGCCCGGCGTCCTCGAGCGCCGCGCGCACCAGCTCGGCCAGCGCGCGGTTCGAGTGCACGGCCTCCGAGCCGCCGCGCAGGATGCAGGCGTTGCCGCTCTTGATCGCGAGCGTCGCGGCGTCGATCGTCACGTTCGGCCGGCTCTCGTAGATCATGCCGAACACGCCGAGCGGCACGCGCATGCGCCCGACCGAAATGCCGCTCGGGCGTTGGCGCAGCTCGGTGATCTCGCCGATCGGGTCGGGCAGCGCGGCGATCTGCTCCGCGCCCTCGGCCATCTGTTCGATTTCACCCGGCCCGAGGCGCAACCGATCGACCATCGGCGCTGCCAGGCCGGCTGCCTTCGCCGCCTCGACGTCGAGCGCGTTGGCCGCCTGCAGGGCCGCACGCGCCGCGCGGATGCGCCGTGCCAGTCCGAGCAGCGCCGCGTTCTTCGCCGCCGTCGGCGCGGCCGCGAGCGCGCCCGAGGCGGCGCGCGCGGCCTGGCCCACGGCGGCCATGTAGGGCTCGAGTTCGAGATCGATCATCGAGGGCATTTTCGCACCCCCGGCTGCGGCCGCGCGCCGACTACCCGGCAGGGGGATAGGTGCCGTCGCCGTGCGGCGCGGCGCGGAACTCGGGCAAGGCCTCGCAGCGCGCCGCATAGTCCCGCAGCGTCGGGTAGTTGGCGGCGGGGACGACCTCGGGCAGCGTCGCCTGCGTGAAGTGCCAGACGACGGCCGTCGAGACGCCGGCCTGGTCGATCGTCGCGCTGTCGGCGGCGAGCGGGTGCGCGATCGCCTGCGCTTCGAGCGCGCCATACGCCGCGAGCACCTGCTCGGTGATGCGCTGCACCCACGGCTCGTGCGCCTTCTCGGGTGGGCGCGTGACGCGCTCGTAGTAGATCTGCACGCTCTTTTCGCAGGCGGCAAGCGCGAGACCGATGGTGCGAAACGCTGCACGACGCTCGGACTCGGCCTGCGACATCAGGCTGCGGCGTTTGCCCGCCAAGCCCTCGGCGTACTCCAGGATCAGCGTCGAATCCATCAACACCGTGCCGTCGTCGAGCACGAGCGACGGCGCCTTCACGACCGGGTTGATCTGGCGGAACTGCTCGTAGGTACGGAACACCGACAGCGACTGGTGCTCGAAACGCAGCCCGAGCAGCTGCAGCGAGACGGCAACGCGCCGCACATAGGGTGAATCGAGCATGCCGACGAGACGCATGGTGACTCCTTCGGAAGCCTCATCCGGGTGAGTGGCCGGGTTCGACTCGGTTCTACCATGCGAGGAATTCGCGATCGATACCGTTGCGCGGCACCGTTCCTACCGTTCATCCGTCCGCCGCGAAGAAAGAGGCCGTGGCCTGGCTGCGTCGCGCCCGCGCGCGGCTCCCGTTGCGCGTGATTGCGCGGCCGCGCCACGCACGGCAGGCGTCAGCGCCAGCCGAAATGCGCCCGCACGGCCTGCGCCGTGACATTGATCGGCACCGTGGGCGCATAGGGGAACTGGCGCAGCGCCGGTGAGCGCAGGTCGCCGGCGTTCTGACCGAGCACGGCGATCGACTTCACGAGCCAGCCGGCGTCACGGAATTGCTCCAGATAGGTGTGCGCGTCCGGCAACTCGGCCGGGTGCAGCAGGCTCGCGCTCGGCGACAGGCAGACGAGCACTGCCTCGCAACGCCTGGCGGACGCCTCGGCCACGAAGGCATCCGGCGGCGTCCGCGCCTCCTGCAGCGCGCCGGCGCGCGCATACACCTTCAGCGCCGGCCCGCCGGAGACCAGCTCGATGTCGCGCAGACTGCGATTGAAGCAACCCGTCAGGCTGCGCACGACCGATGCCTTGCGCGTGTGGGGGTTGCCGACGATGGCGTAGACGTCCATGGTCATCAGGCTAGAACTCGTGCGTCGCGTGCGCCGCCCACGCGCCCGACGCGCCGCCCATCGGCGACAACCGGGGGGTCGGCGCGCCGCTCAGCCGTCACGCGCCGGAGGCTCCGTGCTCTCGCGATCGTAGTAGTCGACGGTGTTCTCGGCGCGGAACATCTTCGAGAGCCGAACCGTGTTGCGTTGCCCGGCACCGATCATGATCTTGTTGGAGTCCGGATACTCGCAGGTTTCGATGTCGACCACATTCGACAGCGCAAGATAGCGCATCGTCTCGGCGCCGGTATTGATGATCTGATGCGCGACTTCGGGGCCGCCGGTCGGGCAGGCGATGACGTCGTGCCTTCGAATCGGGTAGCGCCTGTCACCGAAGCGAAGCTCACCCTCGCCCTCGAGGATGAGGAACATCTCCTCCTCGCCATGATGGTTGTGGAACGGGCACTGCGCCTTGCCGGGCGGCAGCACCGTGAGGTTGTAGCCGAGCCTGCGCGCGCCGATGCGGTCGCTGAACCGCGCACGCCGGGAGGTGTAGCAGCCGTTGTCCTCGACGTCATCGAACTCGACTTCGTCGAGATTCATGATGGGCTTGAGCATCTGCCGCCTCCTGCCAGTGCATGACGTGTCGACCCGCGAACGCGCGCCGGCTTACTTCGCGTCGGCGACGCACTTCTTGACGAAGCTCGTCCTGGCCGCACCCGCGAGCTTCTTCTCCGTTGCCTGGGCTTCGCAGGCTGCGGAGCCGGCGGGCGCGGCATCGCTCTCGCACTTCTTGAGGAAGCTCGTCTTGGCGGCCCCGGCGAGTTTTTTCTCCGTCGCCTGCGCTTCGCACGACGTTGAACCGGCCGCGGCGGCGTCAGCCTCGCACTTCTTCAGGAAGCTCGTCTTTGCCGCGCCTGCCAGCTTCTTCTCTGCGGCCTGCGCCTCGCAGGCGTCGTTCTTCGCCCAGCTCGGGGTTGCCGCGACGGCAAGGGCAAAGGCAAGGGCGGTGAACAGCAATTTCATGAAAAGGCTCCTACGGGTTTGAAGGGTTCCCGGCTCCCGGCCGGTGCCCGTATTGGAGCATTCGGCGGCCGGGCCGTACAAGCCAGCGCGCGTCGCATGACGCCGGGCGACAACGCGCGCGATCAACCGTTCAGCCGTTCAGCCGTTCAGCCGATCAGGCCGAGCACCAGCAGCCACAGCGGTGCGGTGACGACGAAGCTGAAGGTCGAGATCACGATCGCGGTCGTCGCCTCGGCTTCGAGCGTGGTGTAGCGCTGGGCGAAGAGCAGCGGGTTCGAGCCGACCGGCAGCGCCGCGCAGATGACGATCACCGCGAGCGGCGTGCCGGTCAGGCCCGCACCCCAGTGGCCGACGACGAGCACGAGCGCCGGCAGCAGCAGCAGCTTGGCGGCAGAGACCCAGGCCGCGCTGCGTATCGCGCCGCGCACGCCATAGTGTGCGAGCGACATGCCGATCACGACCAGGCACAGCGGCACCACCGCCTGCGCGAGCAGCAGCAAGGTCTCGTCGGCGAGCGCGGGAATGCGGGCGCCCGCCAGATTGAAGGCGAGCCCCGCGAGCACCGGCAGCACGACCGGGTGGATGACGGTATTGCGCACCGTCGACAGCAATGTGCTGGCAATCGAATGCTCGACACCGTGTTGCAGCGCATGCGCGCGCGCGAGGTCGAGTTCGACCAGCGTCGTCGCGACCGTCAGCAGCAGCAGCGCATGCAGGCCGACGATCGTCAGGTGCACCTGCAACCCGGCCTCGCCGAACAGCGCCGCCGCCATCGGGATGCCGAGCTGCACCGTGTTGCCAAAGCCGACCGACAGCGCGCGCACGCTCGGCGCCGCGGCCTGCGCCGGCGCCGGGCGCGCCCGACGCTGAACGGTGTAGATCACGAGCATGCAGCCGATCACCGGCACGAAGAACGCCCCCAGCGTGCGCCACGGCAGCGTGTGCAGGTCGATGCGCGCGGTGGTGCGAAACAGCAGCGCGGGGATGAACAGGTAGAACGCCGCGTTCGACAGCACACGCGCGACGTCGCCTTCGCCGAGCCAGCGCGCGCGGTCGGCGATATAGCCGATCGCGATGATCGCGAAGATCGCGATCAGCTTGAGGAAGACGACGAGCGACATCGGCGCGCAGTATCGCCCGCCGCGGCCGAAGCCGCTGCGCGCGGGCGGCGGGCGCCGCAGCTCAGGACCGGTGCTGCAGCAGCAGCTCGCGCAGCAGTTCGGTCGAGCGCTCGAGCAGCGGCCCGCGCGCGCGCTGCGCCGAGGTCGCGATCCACAGCGTCGTCTTCAGCGCCGGACGCACGATCGGCCGGGCGTGGAAGGCGCCCTCGTTGGCGCTCGACTTGAGCGCGTTCAGCGCAAGCACGGCATGCAGCGCGTCGTCGCGCACGAGCTCGAGCATCGCCGGCACGCTCTCGATCTCGATGCCCACGTTCGCGCGCCGGCCGACGCCCGCGAGCGCGGCTTCGAGCAGCATGCGGATCGAGTGCGGCCGGCTCGGGATCACGAGTTCGCGTTCCGCGACGTCGGCCAGCGTCACCGGCGCGCCGATCAGTTCGCCGCTGCCCGGCGGGCGCGCCGAGACGAGGTAGAGCGCCTCGTCGAGCACCGGCAGCAGATCGACCGTCGGCGAGGGCGTGACGTTGTAGACCACGGCGCAATCGACGCGACCGATCGCGAGCCACTCCATCACGTAGTTCGACAGGCCCTCGACGACGCTCAGCGTCGCCGCCGGAAAGCGCTCGCGAAACGCGCGCACCAGCACGCCGGTGAGCGTTCGGCCGACACTCGGCGGCAACCCGATCACGAGGCGGCCACTCGCGGCGTCGCGCTCGTGCTCGATGTCGAGCCGCGCGCGCTCGACCTGCGCGAGGATGCCGCGGCCATGATCGAGCAGCCGGCGGCCCGCCTCGGTCAGCGTCACGCCGCGGCCGGTGCGCTCGAAAAGCGGCTGGCGCAGCTCCACTTCGAGCGAGCGCACCTGACGGCTGAGCGCCGACTGCGCCACCATGAGCAGGCTCGCGGCACGGCTGAAGCTGCCGAGTTCGGCGACGTGCACGAAATAGTCGAGCTGCTTCAGATCCATGCCGATTCGAGATAGCTGCTATGCAGACTCGCCTGTTGCCAGATAGCTGATGCTACTCAACAATGCCCGCATGACACCGCCTGTTCGCGTCATTTCATCGATGGCAACTCGCCTCGTGCTCGCCGAGCTCGCGGAGCTGTACCGCGCCGCCGGCGGCGGCGAGGTGAGCATCGAATCCGTCGGTGGGGTCGATGCCGCCCGGCGCGTGCAGGCGGGCGAAGGCTTCGACATCGTCGTGCTCGCCGCCGACGCGATCGACAAGCTGATCGCTGCCGGCGCCGTGGCCACCGGCAGCCGGGCAGACCTCGTGACCTCGGCGGTCGCCGTCGGCGTGCGCCGCGGCGCGCCACGGCCGGCGATCGACACCGAGGAAGCGCTGCGCAACGCCGCGCGGGCCGCGAAGTCGATCGGCTACTCGACCGGGCCGAGCGGCACCGCGCTGCTGAAACTGTTCGAGCGCTGGGGCATTGCCGACGAGCTGAAGCGCCGCCTGGTGCAGGCACCCGCCGGCGTGCCGGTGGGCGCGCTGATCGCGCGCGGCGACGCCGAGCTCGGCTTCCAGCAACTCAGCGAACTGATGCACGAAGAGGGGATCGAACTGCTCGGCACGCTGCCGCCGGGGACGCAGATCGTGACCACGTTCTCGGCCGGGCTTTGCACGGCGTCGCAACAGCCGGAAGCGGCGGCCGCGCTGGTGGCGTTCATGCAGTCGCCCGCCGCCGCCGAGGCCAAGCGGCGCCAGGGCATGGCGCCGGCATGACACCGGCCGCCGTGGCTCGGGGCCCCATGACGCTCAGCCTACAGATGGAGACACCATGATCATCGATTGTCACGGCCATTACACGACGGCGCCCAAGGCGCTGGAGAACTGGCGCAACCAGCAGATCGCCGGCATCAAGGATCCGGCGGCCAGGCCCCGCGTCGCCGACCTGAAGATCTCGGACGATGAATTGCGCGAGTCGATCGAGACCAACCAGCTGCGCCTGATGCGGGAGCGCGGCAGCGACCTGACGATCTTCAGCCCGCGCGCGAGCTTCATGGCGCACCACATCGGCGACTTCGAGGTCAGCTCGACCTGGGCCGCGATCTGCAACGAGCTGTGCTATCGCGTCTCGAAACTGTTCCCCGACAACTTCATCCCGGTCGCGATGCTGCCGCAGTCGCCCGGCGTCGATCCGGCGAGTTGCATTCCCGAGCTGGAGAAGTGCGTCAGGGAGTACGGCAACGTCGGCATCAACCTGAACCCCGACCCGTCCGGCGGGCACTGGACGAGCCCGCCGCTGTCGGACCGCCACTGGTACCCGATCTACGAAAAGATGGTCGAGCACGACATCCCGGCCATGATCCACGTCAGCACGAGCTGCAACCCGTGCTTTCACACCACGGGCGCGCACTACCTGAACGCGGACACGACGGCCTTCATGCAGTGCCTGACCTCCGATCTGTTCAAGAACTTCCCGACCCTGCGCTTCATCATCCCGCACGGCGGCGGCGCGGTGCCGTACCACTGGGGGCGCTTCCGCGGCCTGGCGCAGGAGCTGAAGAAGCCGCTGCTGAAGGACCACCTGCTGAACAACATCTTCTTCGACACCTGCGTCTATCACCAGCCGGGCATCGACCTGCTGACGAAGGTGATCCCGGTCGACAACATCCTGTTCGCGAGCGAGATGATCGGCGCCGTGCGCGGCATCGACCCCGAGACGGGGCACTACTACGACGACACCAAGCGCTACATCGAAGCCTCGACGATCGTCGTCGGCGACGACCGCCACAAGATCTACGAAGGCAACGCGCGGCGCGTGTTCCCGCGCCTCGACGCGGCGCTGAAGGCCAAGGGCAAGTGAAGGGGAGCACGATGAGCATGAACAACCTGGGCATCGTCAAGCGCAACATCACCCGCGCCGAGCGGGCGGCGGTCGACAAGCTCGCGCGCTACGGCGTGGCGACGGTGCATGAAGCGCTCGGCCGCGCCGGCCTGATGAAGCCCTGCATGCGGCCGATCTACCCGGGCGCGGCGCTGTGCGGCACCGCAGTCACCGTGCTGCTGCAGCCGGGCGACAACTGGATGCTGCACGTCGCCGCCGAGCAGATCCAGCCGGGCGACGTTGTCGTCGCCGCCTGCACTGCCGACAACAGCGACGGCTTCTTCGGCGACCTGCTCGCGACGAGCTTCAAGGCGCGCGGCGCGGTCGGCCTTGTCATCGACGGCGGCTGCCGCGACGTGGCCGAGCTCGAGCGGATGGGCTTTCCCGTCTTCAGCCGCGCGATCAGCGCGAAGGGCACGATCAAGGCGACGCTCGGCTCGGTCAACGTGCCCGTCGTCTGCGCCGGCGCGGCGGTGAACCCGGGCGACGTGGTCATCGCCGACGCCGATGGCGTCGTCGTCGTCCCCGCCGCCTACGCGCAGCAGGTGGCGGACGCCGCCGAGGCGCGCGAGAACCTCGAAGGCGAGAAGCGCGCCAAGCTCGCCTCCGGCGTGCTCGGCCTCGACATGTACAACATGCGCGGGCCGCTCGAGAAGGCCGGGCTGAAGTACATCGATTGAGCATGACGGCGATGAACCCCCTGCACTGGCACATCGGCCTCGTCGGCTACGGCGAAGTCGGCCGCATCCTGGCCGAGGATCTGCGCAAGCAGGGCGTCGCCGTGAGCGCCTACGACACGAAGCTCGATCTCGGCCAGGGCGCCGCGCTGCGCACGCATGCGGCAGC
>JAMLIM010000110.1 GCA_023954175.1 Rhizobacter sp. | reverse complement strand
AACACGCGCGTGCCGCCGTCCTGCAGCCCGATCTCCATCCGGCCGCCGAGGATGAACACCCACTGCGGCGAACCGGTGCAGTGGAAGTCACTGCGAAAGCCGACCGGGCTCGAGCGCAACTGCATGCCTGCGCTCGCCATCAGGGCCGACAGGCGTGATTGCGGCGTGCCCTGGTCGAGGGCGACGCGATCCTCGCGAAACACGGCGCGGCCGTCGGCGCCGGTGACGAGCGAGACCTTGACGAACGAATCGTACGTCATTGCGCCTCCTGGCGCTCCCGCGCCAGTAGTGGCGTCATCAGGGTGGGGAGATCGATGTCGGGCATGTGTCGTTCCAGAATGCAGTCGACGTCGGTGTCATTCACGAAGCGACGTTCCGCCGGCGACGGGGCTTGGCGGCGCGCCTTGGAGGGTGCCCGCACCGACTTTGCAAGAGCAGGCTCGATCTGGATGCGGATTGAGTCATCGTACAAGCTTCACGCAAAGGTCGCCCACCGGTCTGCCCCGTAGCGCGTGACGCCGACGTCGAGGCCGTTACGCTCATCCTACCCGTGCTCGAATCCTGGCAGCCCACATCAACCGCCTCGGCCCGAACGGCATGGTGCACAAGACGGAACCCGTCGCAGACTTCGTCGCGATAGGCAACGCCGCGCACTTTGTCGAAGCCCCGACAAGCAGGACGGCCACTTCCTCAGATACGGGGTCGAGCTTGCTTCAATGCCTTGAGGTGGCAAGCTTGAAACACCGCGTGCGCAGCCGGGATCCGCAGTCGCACAGCACGGCAAGCTCGACGTGCCGAACCGCCGCCTGCATCTGCACGTCAGCGACGAGGAACTGGCGCGCCGTCTCGCGCAGTGGACGCCGCCCGCACCGCCGCTCACGAGCGGCTACTGGAAGCTCTACATCGACCATGTGCTGCAGGCCGATCAGGGCACCGACCTCGACTTCCTCGTCGGCAAGCGCGGCGCGTTCGTGCCGAAGGACAACCATTGACGGTCAGAGACCGACGATGCTTGTGGCGAAGGCTGACTTCGCGGGTGCGAAGTCAAGGCGCGAAGCGCCGGCCGAAGCCACAATCCAGCAACACGCGATTCGACTGCCGATTGACACACATTGACCCACCTGAACAACCATGACTCAACGCCTGGCAAACAAAACCGCACTCGTCACCGCCGCCGGCGCCGGCATCGGCCGTGCCGTCGCCCTCGCCTTCGCGCGCGAGGGCGCGACCGTGATCGCGACCGACGTCAACGCGAAGCTGCTCGAAACGCTCGCCGCCGACGCCAAGGGCTTGTCCCTGCGCACGCAGATCCTCGACGTGCTCGACCCGGCCGCGATCCAGGCGGCGGCGAAGCAGCACCCGAACGTCGATGTGCTCTTCAACGGCGCCGGCTTCGTGCACCACGGCAGCGTGCTCGACTGCACCGAGGACGAATGGAGCTTTGCGTTCGACCTCAACGTGCGCGCGATGTACCGCACGATCAAGGCCTTCGTGCCCGGCATGCTCGCGCGCGGCAACGGTTCGATCATCAACGTCGCCTCGGGCGCGAGCAGCATCAAGGCCGCCGCGAACCGCTTCGTCTACGGCGCGACGAAGGCGGCGGTGATCGGCCTGACGAAGTCGGTCGCGCTCGACTTCGTCACCAAGGGCGTGCGCTGCAACGCCATCTGCCCCGGCACGATCGAATCGCCCTCGCTGCGCGAGCGCATCGCCGCGCTCGCGCGCACCTCCGGCCAGAGCGAGCAGCAGGTCGAGGCGATGTTCATCGGCCGCCAGCCGATGGGGCGCCTCGGCACGGCCGAGGAAGTCGCCGCGCTCGCGGTGCACCTCGCAAGCGACGAGTCGGGCTTCACCACCGGCACGACGGCGCTGGTCGACGGCGGCTGGTCGCTCTGAGTCGCGCGCCCGATCCGAGCGTCCAGTTCTAGCCTGCGCCGCGGCGCTTGCGGCGGCGCCAGACGACGGCATAGACGAGCGCGTTGAACACGAGCAGCGCCAGGCCGAGCCCGATCTGCACGCCGCGACCGGTAGGCCCCTGCACGGCCGCCGGGTAGATCAGCGCGATCAGGTAGTGCTCGATGAACGACCCGCGATAGACGCTCGCGCCGGCCGCCTCGCGCAGCGCATTCTCGAGCGGGGTGAGCGGGCAGACCGTGCCGCTGAGCACCACATAGGCGCCCCACGCGAGGGCCGGCAGGTGCAGCCAGGCGAGCCGTGGCCAGCGCCACACCGCAAGCCCGCCGGCGACGGCGAAGGCGACGAAGGCCAGATGCAGCAACAGGACGGCGTCGGCAAGCAGGTGGTGCGGCAAGGGCGGAGGTGGACGCAGGTAGGGGCAGGTGATCTTCGGCTGACGCGCGCGCGCCGGCGATCGGCACGGCGCCGCAGGAAACAATTACAACCTGCACGCCGGCGGGATGCTACCGTTGCCCCATCTTCATCCACGCTCAGCGATCCGAAGATGCGCATCTGGGACATCTCACCGCCCGTGTCGGCCGCCTCGCCGGTGTTTCCCGGCGACACCGCCTACGCGCAGGACTGGGTCGCGCGCATCGGGCCGGGCTGCCCGGTCAACGTGAGCGCGGTCACGATGTCGCCGCATGTCGGCGCGCACGCCGACGCGCCGCTGCACTACACCGACGACGGCGCCGCGGTGGGCACGCTCGGCCTCGCGCCGTACCTCGGGCGCTGTCGCGTGATCCACGCGATCGATTGCGGGCCGCTGGTCGAGGTACGCCATCTCGCGCATGCGGTGCGCGGCCTGCCGCCGCGCGTGCTGGTGCGCACCTTCGCGCGCGCGCCCGCCGACTGGACCGACGCGTTCAGCGCCTATGCGCCGGAGACGATCGAATGGCTCGCCTCGATGGGCGTCCAGCTCGTCGGCATCGACACCGCGTCGGTCGACCCGGCGGCGAGCAAGTCGCTCGACAGCCACCAGCGCTTGCGCCGGCTCGACCTGCGCGTGCTCGAAAACCTCGTCCTCGACGATGTGCCCGAGGGCGACTATGAACTGATCGCGCTGCCGCTCAAGTGGGTCGACGCCGACGCCAGCCCGGTGCGCGCGATCCTGCGCGAGTTGCGACCCTGAGGCCCCAAGCCACAACCCCCTGACCCGCAATACGCCGCCATGACCCGCATGACCCGTGACGATTGCCTGGCGCTCGACGCCGCCGACCCGCTCGCCCCGCTGCGCGCGCAGTTCGAGCTGCCGCCGGACCTGATCTACCTCGACGGCAACTCGCTCGGCGTGCTGCCGCGCGCGACCGCCGCGCGGGTGCAGGACGTCGTGCAGCGCGAGTGGGGGCGTGACCTGATCCAGAGCTGGAACAGCGCCGGCTGGATCACGCTTCCGCAGCGCATCGGCGACAAGATCGCGCGCCTCGTCGGCGCCCAAGCGGGTGAACTCGTCGTCGCGGATTCGACCTCGGCCAACCTCTTCAAGGTGCTGTCGGCGGCGGCCCGGATCGTGTGCGAGGACGCGCCCGAGCGGCGCGCGATCGTCAGCGAACGCAGCAACTTCCCGACCGACCTGTACATCGCCGAGAGTGTCTGCGAAGCGCTCGGCTGGGACCTGGAACTGCTCGAACCCGAGGCGATCGGCGCCCGGCTCGGCCCCGACGTGGCGCTGCTGATGCTCACCCACGTCAACTACCGCACCGGGCGCATGCACGACATGCCCTCGCTCACCGCCGAGGCGCATGCCGCGGGCGCGCTCGCGGTGTGGGACCTGGCGCACAGCGCCGGTGCGGTGCCGGTCGACCTGCGCGGGGCGGACGCCGATTTCGCGGTCGGTTGCGGCTACAAATACCTCAACGGCGGGCCGGGCGCACCGGCCTTCGTCTGGGCCCATCCGCGCCATGCGGAGCGCTTCTGGCAGCCGCTGTCGGGCTGGATGGGCCATGCGGCACCGTTCGCGTTCACGCCCGGCTACCGTCCGGCGGCGGGCATTGCGCGCTACCTGTGCGGTACGCCGCCGGTGCTCTCGCTCGCTGCGCTCGAGTGCGGCGTCGACACCGTGCTCGCCGCGGATGCGCACGGCGGCATGGCCGCGCTGCGCGAGAAGTCGATCGCGCTGACCGAGCTTTTCGCGGCACTCGTCGAAGCGCGCTGCGCCGGCATGGGCCTCGTCGTCGTCTCGCCGCGCGACGCCAGCGAGCGCGGCAGTCAGGTCTGCCTGGCGCCGGCGGACCGGGAGGCGAAGCACGCCTACGCGGTCGTGCAGGCGCTGATCGCGCGCGGCGTCGTCGGCGACTTCCGTGCCGGCGATTCCAGTACGCCCGACATCCTGCGTTTCGGCTTCACGCCGCTCTATACACGCTTCGTCGACGCATGGGACGCGGTCGAGCATCTGCGCCAGGTGATGCAGGCGGAAGAATGGCGCGAAGCGCGCTTCAACCAGCGATCGGCGGTTACATGAGCACCGAAAGAATCGTCGCCGACGAAGGCGCCAAGCTCGACTTCAGCGCCGACATGAGCTACGGCGACTACCTGCACCTCGACGCCGTCCTCGGCGCGCAGCATCCGCTGTCGCCCGCGCACGACGAGATGCTCTTCATCATCCAGCATCAGACGAGCGAGCTGTGGATGAAGCTGATGCTGCACGAGCTGTCGGCCGCCGTCGCCTGCATCGCGCGTGACGAGCTCGGCAGCGCGTTCAAGATGCTCGCGCGGGTGAGCCGCATCATGGAGCAGCTCGTCCACGCCTGGGACGTGCTGGCGACGATGACGCCGCCCGAGTACTCGGCGATCCGCCCCTACCTGAGCAGCAGCAGCGGCTTTCAGAGCTGGCAGTACCGCTGCATCGAGTTCATGCTCGGCAACAAGAACGCGGCGATGCTCAAACCGCATGCGCACCACCCCGAGGTGCTGGCGCGCGTCGACGCGGCGTTTCGCGCGCCGTCGCTCTACGAAGAAGCGCTGCGCCTGCTCGCGCGGCGCGGGCTGGCGGTGCCGGCGAGCCACCTGGAGCGCGACTGGACGCAGCCGTATGTCGCGAGCGACGCGGTCGAAGCCGCCTGGCTCGTCGCCTACCGCGCACCGCAGACGCACTGGGAGGTCTATCAGCTCGGCGAAGAGCTGACCGATCTCGAGGACAGCTTTCGCCTCTGGCGCTTCCGCCACGTGACGACCGTCGAGCGCATCATCGGCTTCAAGCGCGGGACCGGCGGCACGAGCGGCGTCGGCTACCTGCGCAAGATGCTCGACGTCGTGCTGTTCCCCGAGATCTGGAAGTTGCGCACCGACCTCTGACGCACGAACGAAGAAGCCGGGCCGCGTGAGGCGGCCCGGCTTGCGTGGGTGAAGCGGCGCGATCCGTCGCCGCGGCCGATCAGCGATCAGCCGAGCTTGACCGGCACGAAGATGCGCTCGCCCTGGCGCTCGACCAGCAGCGCGACGCTCTTGGGCTTGCTCTGCATCACGCTGCGCACCTGCTCGATCGAGCCGACCGCCTGGCCGTTGATCGCGAGCAGCACGTCGCCCTGCGCCAGGCCGGCGCGCGCCGCCGGGCCGGCGACGCCTTCGATCAGCAGGCCCTGCTCGATCTTGGCCTGGGCGCGCTCGTTCGGCGTCAGCGGCCGCAGCGCGAGGCCGAGCTGGCCCGGCTGCACCTCGCCACCGGCCTTGGCGAAGGTCTTGTCGGACTCCTCCGCACTGCCGAGCTTGACGTCGAACTCGCGCGCCGCCTTGTCGCGCCACACGGTGAGCTTGACCTCTTCGCCCGGCGTCGCCAGGCCGATGCGGCTCGACAGCGAGCCGGAGCGCACGATCGGTTCGCCGTTGACGGCGGTCACGACGTCGCCCGATTTCAGGCCCGCGGCGGCGGCCGCGCTGCCGGGCGTGACGCTCGCGACGAGCGCGCCGTCCGGCTTGTCGAGGCCGAACGACTGCGCCAGCGTCTGGTTCAGGTCCTGGATCGTGACACCGAGCCGCGCATGCTGCGCCTTGCCGGTGGCGACGATCTCGCTCTTGACCTTCAGCGCGACGTTGATCGGGATCGCGAACGACAGGCCCTGGTAGCCGCCCGACTGCGAGTAGATCTGCGAGTTGATGCCGACCACCGCGCCGCTGCCGTCGAACAGCGGCCCGCCCGAGTTGCCCGGGTTCACCGCGGCATCGGTCTGGATGAAGGGCACCGCGCCGTCACCCGGCAGCGAGCGGCCCTTGGCGCTGACGATGCCCTGCGTCGCCGTCTGCTCGAAGCCGAACGGCGAGCCGATCGCGAGCACCGGGTCGCCGACCTGCAACTGCTTCGGATCGCCCAGGCGCACGGTGGGCAGCCCGGTCGCCTCGATGCGCAGCACGGCGACGTCGGTCGTGGGGTCGCTGCCGAGCACCTTGGCCTTGAACTCGCGCCGGTCGCTCAGCTTGACGATCACTTCCTTCGCCTCGCGCACGACGTGCGCGTTGGTCAGGATCAGGCCGTCGCTGCTGACGATGAAGCCGCTGCCCTGGCCGCGAAACGGCATCTCGCCGCCGCGCCCCGGCATGCCGGGCATGCCCGGGAAGCCCGGAAATCCCGGGAAGCCGCGCAGTTGCGGCGGCAACTCCTGCATGTCTTCGGCGTCCGCCTTGTGCATGCCCTCGACCATGACGCCGACGACGGCCGGCCCGGCCTGCTCGACGATCGCGCGGAAGTTGGGCGTCGCGCCCGCCGGGAGTGGCGCCACCGGCGCCGCCGGCGCGACGACCGCGGCCGCCGTCATCGCGCCCGGCGAGGCGGCGGCGACGGTCGTGTCCTTCGCGAGCCAGTGCGACGGGTTCAGGCTGAACGCACCGCTGGAGCCGACGGCGACAAGGCCCGCAGCGGCCAGTGCATAGGCGAGAGGCTTGAGCGTCATGAAGGTGATCCTTTGCTTGAGTGAGCTGTAGAGGGATGCGGCGCATCCCGGCATGCGAAAGCTATGCCGCTGCGGTTAGGCCTCGATTAGCTGAAGATGAAGCGAGGATTAAGGGCGCCAGCTATTCCTTGCGGCCACACCCGGCGGCGGCCCCCGAGTGCGGGCGGGCGCGCCGGACGCACAGGCCGGCGGCACGCGCGGGCAGTTAAAATGCGCGTCCCTGTCCGCCGAGCCCAGTTCGCGTCGGGCTCCCACCACGCCGGGCTCGGCCAAACCTTGCAAACCATGTCAGGCGCACTCAGCAACCAGGTTGCGCTCGTCAGCGGCGCGGCACGCGGCATCGGCCGGGCGATTGCGCTCAAGCTCGCCGCGGCGGGCTGCGACGTCGCCGCCAACTACTACAACAGCGCCGATGAGGCCGAAGCGCTGTGCGCCGAGATCCGCGCCATGGGCCGGCGCGCGGTCGCGATCCAGGCCAGCGTCGGCATCCCGGACAGCGTCGACGAACTCTTCGCCGAGTTCGGCAAGCACTTCGACCGCCTCGACATCGTCGTCAGCAATGCCGCGAGCGGCGTCTTGAAGCCGACGACCGAGATGACGCTCAAGCACTGGCGCTGGTGCATGGAAACGAATGCGCTCGCGCTCAACTTGTTGACGCAGCGCGCGCTGCCGCTGATCCCCCCCGAGGGCGGGCGCATCATCGCGCTGTCGAGCCTCGGCGCATCGCGTGCGATGCCGGGCTACGGCTTCATCGGTGCCTCCAAGGCCGCGCTCGAGGCGCTCGCCCGCGCGCTCGCACAGGAACTCGGCCCGCGCGGCATCCGCGTCAACACGGTGAGCGCCGGCGTCGTCGACACCGACGCCCTCGCCTACTTCCCGAACCGCGACGAGGTGCTCGCCAACTACGCTGCGCGCACGCCTGCCGGCCCGGTGCTGAGGCCGCAGGACGTCGCCGACGCCGTCTACCTGCTGTGCCTGCCCGAGGCGAACATGATCAACGGCCACACGCTGATCGTCGACGGCGGCTTCGCGATTTCGGGATGAGCATGTCCAGCGCATCGGGCATCGCAGGCAAGATCGCCATCGTCACCGGCGGCAGCCGCGGCATCGGGCGCGCGATCGTCGAGCGGCTGGCGGCCGATGGCGCCGAGGTCGTCTTCTTCTACCGCGGCAACCAGGCCGCCGCAGACGAAGTGGTCGCTGCCGCGACCGCGGCCGGGCACAAGGTCAGCGCCGAGCAGCTCGATGTGCGCGATTCGGCCGCCTGCGCGGCGGCGGTCGAGCGCGTCGCCGACCGCTGCGGGCGCATCGACATCCTCGTCAACAACGCCGGCGTCACGCGCGACAACCCGCTCGCAGCGTTCGAGGACGCGGATGTCGCCGACGTGCTCGCGACGAACGTGACGGGCGTGTTCAACATGGCGCGCGCCGTCGTGCCCTACATGACCTCGCAGCGCGCCGGCGCGATCGTCAACCTGAGCTCGGTCGCCGGCGACAAGGGCGGGCGCGGGCAGACCAACTACGCCGCGAGCAAGGGCGCGATCAACGCCTTCACGCGCGCGCTCGCGGTCGAGCTCGCCCCGCGCAAGGTGCGCGTGAATGCGGTCGCGCCGGGCGTCATCGAAACCGAAATGTCGGCCGAGGTGCGCGAGCTCGCCGGCGAGCAGGTGCTCGCGCGCATCCTGCTGCGACGCTACGGCCAGCCCAGGGAAATCGCCGATGCGGTATGGTTCCTCAGCAGCGCCCACGCCAGCTATGTGACGGGCCAGATCCTGACCGTCGATGGCGGCTTCAAAATGGAGTGAGAACACAAATGACGACACCGATCACCAAGGACGAAATCAACGCGGTCTTCCCGACCGTCGCCGAAACCATGGCCGACGCGCTCGGCTGCGACATCGAGGACATCAAGCTCGACGTCTCGCTGATCGAGGGGCTGGACGCCGAATCGATCGACTTCCTCGACATGGTGTTCCGCCTCGAGCGCGCGTTCAAGATCAAGATCCCGCGCGGCAAGATCGTCGAGAACGCACGCGGCGCGCTGACCGAGGCCGAGTTCGAAACCGGCGGCGTCGTCACCGACGCCGGCATGGCGCAACTGCGCGCCTATCTGTCGGAGATTCCGGCCGATCGCTTCAAGACGCCGATGAAGGCGAAGGACATCCCGCGCCTGTTCACGCCCGAGACCTTCTGCAAGCTCGTGATCACCGCGCAGCGCGACGCCGCCAACGCATCCTGATCCGCGTTCCGCCACCGGGCCTCATGTCCGCCCATTTCGCCGCGTTCTCGTTCGTCGACCGCATCACCGCGTTCGAACCCGGCCTGCGCGCACGCGGCATGTTCGCCGTGCCGGACGCCATTGCCGCGTTCCCGTCGTGCCTCGTCGCCGAGGCGGTCGGCCAGCTCGCGGCCTGGGTCGCGATGGAGAAGATCGCATTCCGCGGCCGACCAGTGGCCGCGCTCGCGAACGAGACGACGTTTCACGGCGAGGTGCGGCCCGGCGACACGCTCGACCTCGCGGTCGAGATCGAACACTGCGACGACGACGCCGTCGCCTACGCCGGCTGGGCCAGCGTCGGGGGGCGGCGCGTGATCGAGTTGAAGGATTGCCTCGGGCCGATGCTGCCGGTGGCGGACTTCGATGCGCCCGAAGCGCTCGCCGAACGCCTCGTGCTGTTGCGCGGCCTGGGCGCTGTGCCCGGGCGCTTTCACGGCGTCGTCGCACCGCAGGTGCAGCCCGACGCGACCACGCCGGGCGACGCCGTCAGCGCGACGCTCACGGTGCCCACCGCAGCGCCCTTCTTCGGCGACCACTTCCCGCGTCGCCCGGTGTTTCCGGCGACGCTGCTGCTCGACGCGCAGATCGGCCTCGCGATGCAGCTCGCCGCGCCCGGCGCGAAGCCGGCGCGCATGACGCACGTGAAGATGCGTTCCTTCATCGCGCCCGGCCAGGTGCTGAAGCTCGAGGCCCGGCGCAGCGACGCGCAGCGCATCCGGCTGAGTGCCGAGACCGACGGCAAGACCGTCGCCACCGCGCGGCTCGAGCTCACCCCCACGGAGGCACCATGACCTCGCACAAGCGCCGTGTCGCGATCACCGGCATCGGCCTCGTGACGCCGGTCGGCAACGATGTCGAAACGACCTGGGCCGCGCTGCTCGCAGGGCGCAGCGGCGGCGCGACGATCAGCCAGTTCGACGCGAGCGGCTTCCCGGTGCGCATCGCGGCCGAGGTGAAGAACTTCCGCGACGAACTCGCGGGGGACAGGCGCCTGCTCAAGCACACGACGCGCCCACATCGCTTCGCGCTCGTCGCCGCCGAGCAGGCTTTCGCCGATGCCGGCATCCGGCCGACGCCGGAGGACGCGACGCGCTGGGGCTGCGCGGTCGGCGCCGGCATGATGACGTCGGAGTTCGTCGATCTCGCCGCGCTGCACGCCCATTCGGCCGCGGGCGGCGAACTGCAGACCGATCGCCTGCTGACGGACCCG
>JAMLIM010000011.1 GCA_023954175.1 Rhizobacter sp. | reverse complement strand
CCGCAATGCGGCGCGCGCCTCGTCGCAGGTCATGCCGCGCAGGTCGGGCAAGCCGGGCCGGTCGGGCCGCACCTCGGGGTCGGCCTTGACGCTGCCCTTGATGATGGCGTCGAGGATCGCCGCGGCGGCGGCGCCGGCGGCGGGGTTGCCGCCCTGGTTGCGAGTCGTCGGCGTCTCCTCGGTGTCGGCAGCGGGGCCCGGCTCGAACGTGGCCCGCAACCCTTCCACACGCGCGATCGGCGTTCCGGGCGGGACCGACTGCGCGTTGATCGTCCCCGCGGGATAGGGAATGCGCGAGACACCGGGTCTGCATTCGATCAGCGCGACATGCAGGCGCCGCAACTCGGCCTGCGCCTGATCGCAGGTCTTGCCGCGCAGGTCGGGCAGTGCGGCCGAAGGAACCGGCGCGGGCATGGGTGTGGCCTGCCCCGGCAGTTGCATCTGCGGGGGCAGGAACACCTTCATGTCGCCCACCGAAGGCGGCTTCGGCTTGACCTCCTGCGCCCACGCGCCGCCTGCTGCGATCAACAGCAGCAGGCCGACGCAGACGAGCCAGACCCTCCTCATCCGTGAACCCCCTGTCATGTCGGCCGCGCGCGACCGGACAGGGGCAACTTAGGCGCACGCGCCCCACGCCGCCATCCCCAGTTCAGTGTCCGCGCCCGAAGGCCGGGTACCCGCTTGCACTAGACTTTGCAGGCCCTCGCGCCGCCATCGCGGCGCGCACCGCCCCAACGACCCATCGATCGGACCCCGCCGTGACAGCCGCCCTCTCGCTCGTCGATGTGGCCTGCACCTTCATCAGCCGCGACGCGCCCGGGCAGCGCTACACCGCGGTGCGTGACGTGACGCTGACGGTCGGCGCGGGCGAGTTCGTCAGCGTCGTCGGGCCGACCGGCTGCGGTAAGAGCACGCTGCTCAACATGGCGGCCGGCCTGCTGGCGCCGAGCAGCGGCAGCGTGAGCGTGTTCGGCGAACCGCTCACGGGCATCAACAGGCGCGCCGGCTACATGTTCCAGGGCGAGAGCCTGATGCCGTGGCGCACCGCGCTCGCCAATGTGCGCGCCGGCTTCGAGTTCCGCGGCGTGGCCATTGCCGAGGCGACGGCGCAGGCCGAGGAATGGTTGAAGCGCGTCGGCCTCGGCGGTTTCGGCGACCGCTACCCGCACCAGCTTTCGGGCGGCATGAGGAAGCGCACCAGCCTCGCGCAGACGCTCGCGCTCGACCCCGACATCATCCTGATGGACGAGCCCTTCTCCGCACTCGACATCCAGACGCGGCAGCTGATGGAGAACGAGGTGCTCGAGCTGTGGGGCGGCGCCGGGGGCAGTCAGGGACGCAAGGCGGTGCTCTTCATCACCCACGATCTCGACGAAGCGATCGCGATGAGCGACCGCGTCGTCGTGCTCAGCGCCGGCCCGGGCTCGCACCCGATCGGCGAATTCGCGATCGACCTGCCGCGCCCGCGCGATGTCGCCGAGGTCAAGACCGATGCGCGCTTCGTCGAGCTGCACGCGGCGATCTGGGGCGTGCTGCGCGAAGAGGTGTTGACCGGCTACCGGCAGCAGCTCGCGGCGTGACGACGAAGGAGGCAAGCCCATGACAGCAAACGCATGGCTCGGCACCGAGCTGCCGATCATCCAGGCGCCGATGGCCGGCGTGCAGGGCAGCGCGCTCGCGATCGCGGTCAGCAACGCCGGCGGGCTCGGCTCGCTGCCGTGCGCGATGCTCGGCGGCGCGGCGCTGCGCGACGAAGTCGCGGCGCTGAAGGCGGGCGCGCAGGGCCGGCCGTTCAACGTCAACTTCTTTTGCCACCAGCCGCCCACGCCCGACGACGCGCGCGAGGCGGCGTGGCGTGAGGCGCTCGCGCCCTACTACCGCGAGTTCGGCATTGCCCCGCCGGACATCGCGCAGGGGCCGGGCCGCGCGCCGTTCGGCGACGAGGCGGCGGCGATCGTCGAGGCGTCGCGGCCGGCGGTCGTGAGCTTTCACTTCGGCCTCCCCGCGCCGGCGCTGCTGGCGCGCGTGAAGGCGGCCGGCGCAAAGGTGATCGCGTCGGCGACGACGGTCGACGAGGCGCGCTGGCTCGAGGCGCGCGGCGTCGACGCCGTGATCGCGCAGGGCGCCGAGGCCGGCGGGCACCGCGGCATCTTCCTGTCGGAGGACGTGACGACGCAGGTCGGCACGCTCGCGCTCGTGCCGCAGATCGTGCGCGCGGTGCGGCTGCCTGTGATCGCCGCCGGCGGCATCGCCGACGCGCGCGGCGTCGCCGCGGCGCTCGCGCTCGGCGCGACGGCGGCGCAGGTCGGCAGCGCCTTTCTGCTGTGCCCCGAGGCGACGACGAGCGCGGTGCACCGCGCGGCGCTGGCGAGCGATGCGGCGCGCCACACGGCGCTGACGAGGCTTTTCACCGGCCGCCCCGCGCGCGCCATCGTCAACCGGCTGATGCGCGAACTGGGGCCGCTCAACCCGGCCGCGCCCGCGTTCCCGCTCGCCGTCGCCGCGCTCGCGCCGCTGCGCGCGAAGGCCGAGAGCCAGGGCTCGGGCGACTTCTCGCCGCTGTGGTGCGGGCAGAACGCGAGCGGCTGCCGCGCCGTGCCGGCGGCCGAGCTGACGCGCGGGCTCGCTGCCGTCTGAAGGAGCGCCACGCATGACCGCTTCGACCCTCACCGTCCGCCCCGCGACCGCCGCCGACGACGCCGCCTGGCTGCCGCTGTGGCGCGGCTATCAGGCCTTCTACAAGGTCGAGCAGGCCGAGGATCAGACGCGCATCACCTGGCAGCGCCTGCTCGACCCGGCGGAGCCGATGCATCTCGCGCTCGCCGAGCGCGACGGGGTGGTGGTCGGCATGGTGCATTTCATCGAGCACCGCACATGCTGGTCCGAGGCGAATTCGGTCTACCTGCAGGACCTGTTCACCGCACCTGCCGCGCGCGGCCACGGTGTGGGCCGGGCATTGATCAAGCATGTGTGCGAACGCGCCCGTGCAATGGGCTGCGCCAAGGTGCACTGGCTGACGCACGAGACGAACGCGGTCGCGATGGTGCTCTACAACCAGGTCGCCGAGCGGCCGGGCTTCGTGCAGTACCGCATCGCGCTGTGAGCCGGGCGCGATGAGCAGCAAGCCGAATTCATCGTCAACGGTCGGCGGCTGGAGGCTGCGCGCCTGGCAGCTCGGCGTGCTGGTTGCCGTGTTCGGCGTCTGGTACGCGCTCACGAAGCCGGGCCTGCTGCCGAACTTCGTCTTCGAAAACGACACGCAGGCGGCGTTCTTCTTCGGCGAGCCGCTGACGATCTTCGCGCGCATCTGGAACTGGTTCGTCGTCGCCGCCGACATCTACCGCCACCTCGGCGTCACGCTGATCGAGACCGCGCTCGCGTTCGCGATCGGCACCGCGCTCGGCCTCGCGTGCGGGCTGTGGCTGGCGCTGAGCCCATTCGCCGCTGCCATCTTCGACCCCTACATCAAGGCGCTCAACTCGATGCCGCGCGTGATCCTGGCGCCGATCTTCGCCGTCTGGTTCGGCCTCGGCATCGCGAGCAAGGTCGCGCTCGGCGTCACGCTCGTCTTCTTCATCGTCTTCTTCAACGTCTACCAGGGCGTGAAGGAGGTGAGCCCGGTCGTGCTCGCGAACGCGCGGATGCTGGGCGCGAGCGGCCGCCAGCTGCTGCGCCACGTGTACCTGCCGAGCGCGATGAGCTGGGTCTTCTCGTCACTGCACACGAGCGTCGGCCTCGCGTTCGTCGGCGCCGTGGTCGGCGAGTACCTCGGCTCGGCGCAGGGCGTCGGCTACCTGATCCTGCAGGCCGAGGGCGCGTTCGACATCAACACCGTGATGGCGGGCATCCTCGTGCTGACTGCGTTCGCCCTCGCACTCGACGCGCTCGTCACGCTCGCCGAGCGGCGCCTGATGAAGTGGCAGCCGAAGGCGGGGGAGAGCGAGAAGCTGTAGCGCGTCACGTCCACGCCACGCGGTCGCCTGTCAGTTGAGATTCTGGGTGCGTCGCAGGCGCACGCATTGCGGATGCTTCGTGTAGCTGCGCTTGGCGCATTGCGTCTGCATGCACTGGTACAGCGCATAGCCGCTCTGCCCGCGACATTGCGTGCGCGGCGGCGGCCGCGGCGCCGCCACTTTCACGGCCGGCGGTGCGGCTTCAACTGGCGGAATATCTGGCGGCGCGGACTCGACGATGGTTTCGACCGGTACCGGCGAGCGCTTGCCCAGGCCCTCGGCCTGCGCGTCGGCCGTCGCGAACGCTGGCGCCTGAATCATCGCGGCTGGCGCGGCGGACGCCGAATCGCCCAAGTCCAGCCTGGCGGGCGAGCGCGGGATCTGAACGACCAGCAGGCCGACCATCGCGATCACGACAACGGTCACCATCGCCCACACGGTGGGGCTTAGACGCCACAGCGCGAGCAATTCATGGCGCCACGACTTGCGCGGACTTGCGAGCACGAACGCAGGTGTGCTTGCGAACGAGGGAGCGGATTCGGGTTCAGGTTCGCGTGCCGCCTCGGGCGCGAGGTCCCGCGCAGGCGCGGGACGCACCGCCTCGACCGTCGTGTTGGTCGTCGTCGCGGCGATGCGCGCCAGCGTCTCCTCCAGGTCGGCCATCACCTTGGCGACAACCGCGTCGGCCGGTGCCTCGTCCGCGGTCGGCGCCGAGCCGGCGGCAGCGTCCATCGTGGAGTCCGGTTCTGGCGTGTCGACCACTGCGCCCTCGGGTGCGGGTGCGGGCGTGGACTTCGGCGCGGGCTCGACGGTTGGCTCCGGCTGCGGCACAACCTCCGGTTTCGGCGCCGGTACTGGCACTGGCACTGGTGCAGGTTCCGGCTCCGGCTCCGGCTCCGTCTCCGAGGGTTGCTGTGGCGATTGCTGCGGCTGCGTCTCGGCAACGGCGTCCGGTGCCTCGACGCTGTCGTCGCCTTCGGGCGTGGCATCGACTTCTTGCGGCGGCCCGGCCGCGATGCGGGGCGCCGGCCATGTCGGCAAGGTCGATGCAAGCACCACCGCTTCGTCGATCATGTGACGCAGCTGGGCGACGCTCTGCGGCCGGTCCTGCGGCGCGTCGGCTAGGCATGCATCGATCGCACGCATCCAGGCCGCGCCCGATACGTCCCCTGCTTCGCGCTCCACGCTTCGCCAGGCGTCGCTGACGAGCCTGGCGGGTTGATCCGGCGCGAGGGCGGACGCTGGCGGTGGCAACTCCCCGTCGATGCAAAAGCGCAGCGTCGCCGCCAACGCGTACAGGTCTGTCCAGGGCCCGACCGATGCGCCGGCCGACGGTCCGCGCTGCTCCGGCGCAGCGAAACAGGGTTCCATCGCCGCCAGCATCTCCTGCGTCCGCCCGCTGATCAGCGTCCTGCGCACGGCATCGAAGTCGAGCAGCAGCAGGTGCCCGCTGTCGCGCAGCACGATGCGGCCGGGATCGAGCGCGCCATGCACGCACCCTTCGGCGTGCAGCGCAGACAAGGCGCCGAGCAGATCTTCGACCCAGCGCAGCAAAGTGACGTCGTCGGGTGCCTCAGCCAGCGCGCGGCGATGCTCGAGCAGTTTCGGCCCGGCGTACAGACGCATCGCGCGATATACGGTGCCGTGGCGCTGCAGGACGCGGTCGATGCGCAGCAGCGCGGGATGCTCGCAACGCGCCAGCGTCTGCGCCTCGGCAATGAAAGCCTGGCGCCCCTCCTCGAACGCGTGGCCCTGCGCACGCGCGCGCAAAGCAACCCGGCCGTCGACGATTCGCACCACCATCGCGTCGGGCATGTACTCCTCGACCGCGACCTGCAGCCCGAGCGCATGGTCGAACGCGCGGTACACGATGGCGACGCCGCCCTGGTCCAGCGCCTGCTCGATCTCGTAGTCGTCGATCCGCGTGCCGGGCGCCAGCGCCCGCTCGGGCGCAGCCGCGGCCGCCGACCAGCCCGCCGGCTTCGTCATCGCCGCACTCGGCCCGCAGCCCGGTGTGGCTTCGCGCTGCGAGCGAAGCCGGCCGGGGAGCGAGGGTCGGAAGTCGCCATGACAGGGGCATTATTTCCCCGTGGCGGCCCGCGTGCGCGAAGTGTTGGCGACGAGCCACGCCTTTGACATTGCTCAGGCTTGCGACGTGGCAGCCGAAGGCGGGGGAGAGCGAGAAGCTGTAGCGGCTGTAGCGGCTGTAGCGGCGGAGCCTGACGCGCGACGTTGAATCGGATTCGTGTTGCGCGGCAACAGGACCGTTCAGTCCCCGATGTCGAGTTCGACGTGGATCACCCCCTGCTCTCGGCGATGCGTCATCGGGAAGCCGCTTCTGCCGAACACGGCGAGCATTGCGCGGTTCTCGGACAGCGTCTCGGCGACGAAGCGGGTGATGCCTCTTTCGCGCGCAATGCGCGCCAGGTGTGCGAGCAGTTTGCCGCCCAGCCCCTGGCCCTGGAAGTCCTCCTCGAGCGTGAACGAGATCTCGGCGCCAGCCGCGGGGTTGCCCGGCTCGAGCATCGCGAACGACGCGCCGCCGATGATCTGCTCGCTGCCGTCAGGCCGCGGCAGGCAGACGACGAGGCGCATGAGCTTGCTGAAATCGATCTCGGTCCACTCGCGCAGCGTCTTCTCGGTCGGCTCGCCCTGCGCGGCGAAGAGGCGCATGTAGATCGTCTGCGCCTCGAGGCCATGGAAGGCGTCGAGCATGGCCTGCTTGTCGCTCGCGCGGATCGCGCGCACGATGACCGCGCGGCCGTCGCGCAGCGTCTCCTCGGCCAGATAGTTGCTGTCGTCGATCATTGCTTGGTGTCCAGGGGTCGTGTCCCGATGCGGGCGCCGTCGGCTTCGACACGCAGCCGCGCCGCGCGCAACCGCTCGTAGGCCGGCCGGCAGGCATCGGCAACCGATTGTGCCGCGCGATCCAGGCGCGGCGTGCGCGGCCGCCATGGCTCGAAACCGGTCGACTGCCACACCGCGGCATACCAGGCCGGCGCCCAGACGCCGTCGCTTGCGCGCGGCCCGGGCGGCCAGTGCAGCATGCGCTCTTCGTCGAAGTCGACGCCCAGATGCGCGCAGAGCGCGCGCAGGTGCGCCGCAGGGTCGCGCAGGAAATCGTCGGCGTCGATGACGAGGGGCGGCTCGCCGGCGCCTGCGTGGCACAGCTCGTCGTAGAGGACCACCTGCTGCAGCAGGCCGATGTCGGCCGGCGTCACCGTCGCGCGCGACTTCAGGTAGGACGCGACGACCTGCGCCGGGTCGCGGATCAGCAGCACGTTGGTGAGCGCGTGCACCCAGTCCAGCGACATGCCGGGCAACAGATGGTGCGTCATGTGCTTCTGGTACCAGATCGCGCGGCCGTCGGGCACGGGGCCGGTGAGGAAGGTCGCCACGCGTTGCCAGTCGGAGTCGCCGGCCGCGATGACCTCGTCGCGCAGCGGATGATCGAGCCCGGTCGTCGCGAGGTAGGCGGCATAGAGCGGCTCGTCGGTCACGGTGCAATCGGGCCGGTTCTCCCACGCCCGCATCAGCGCCGTGCTGATGTTGCGCGGGCCGCTCCACATCGCGAGGCGCAGCGTCATGGCATCGAGCGCGCCGCCACGTCTCGGGCGACGAGTTGCCGGTACAAGCCCTGCAGCCGCGTGACCATCGGCCCGGGCAGCGCCTCGCCGGAATCGCCGAGCGTCCGGCCGTCGATCCTGCGCACCGGCGCCACGCCGGCGTAGGTGCCGGTGACGAAGGCCTCGTCGGCGCCATAGACCTCGGTCAGGCTGAAGTTCTTCTCGCGCGCCGGGATGCCGGCCTCGCGGCAGACGGCGAGCACGTTGCTGCGCGTGATGCCGCCCAGGCAATAGTCGCCGCTCGACGTCCACACCTCGCCGCGCCGCACGATGAAGAAGTGTGTCGAGTTGCAGGTGGCGACGAAACCGTGCGGGTCGAGCATCAGCGCCTCGTCCGCGCCCGCCGCGGTGGCCTGGATGCAGGCGGTGATGCAGTTGAGCTTGCTGTGGCTGTTGAGCTTCGGGTCCTGCACATCCGGGAAGCCGCGCCGCACATGCACCGTGAACAGCGTCAGCCCCGCCGCCAGCGTCTCGGGCTTGGCGACCTTCCACTCGGGGATGATGACGATCGTCGCCGGGCCGACCGTGACGCGCGGGTCCTGGTACGGCGTGCGCTTGACGCCGCGCGTGACCATCAGGCGGATGTGCACGCCGTCGCCCGTCATGCCGTTGGCGGCGAGCGTGTCGTAGAGCGCGCGCGTGATCGCCTCACGCGAGAGACCGATGTCGAGCATCAGCGCCTTCGCGCCCTCGAACAGTCGATCGAGATGCGCGTCGAGAAACACCGGATGCCCGCCGACGACGCGCAAGCCCTCCCACACGCCATCGCCGAGCACGAAGCCGCTGTCGAACACCGACACCACCGCCTCGGCGCGCGGCTTCAGCGTGCCGTTGACCCAGATGCGGATCTGCGCGTTGCGCGGATCGTCGTGGAAGTCGTGGATGCTTTGCGACATGCGGATGGGGCGAACTCGGATCGATTCACTGCCAGTGTCGTGCGCCGCACGGGTTGCGCAATTATCGGGGCGAACCATTGAGCACCCCCAAGGCCGCCAGCTCGCGGCGTCCGCCCCCCGAGGGGGAACAAGGAGGCTCGGGGCGGCCCGGCGTTTCCTCGAGAGACATCAGGCAGACCGCCCGCATTGGTCACGCGCCGGGTACGACCGGCAAGATGTCGGACAGCGCATCGCCTGAACTGGTTATCGGCCGATGAAAAGCCCGACCATCGCCCAGCCGGCGGTCGAAAAGATGGCGGAAAATCGCGCTTGCTTCTCGCCGTCCGGCGAGTTGCCCACAACAACGCCTGGGGTCGACGATGCTGTTCAAGAAGGTTACTGCGCGGGGCTTGCTGATCGCATGCGCTGCTTGCATGGTTGGCGCGGTGCAGGCGCAGGGCGCCTCCGTGGACAAGCCGCCAGCGCAAGTCAAGCACTTCGACCCGAACGGCAGCCCGCCTTCGACCTTCACGCTCGAGCTGCGCAAGGGCATCACGGCCCAACTGCCGTTCGCGGACAAGCGCGACTTCGACGAAGCCAAGAAGGGCTTCATCGCCGCGCCGCCGTACAAGCAGATCAAGGCCGATGCCGGGCAGGTGGCCTGGGACATGGGCAGCTACGAGTGGCTGCTGGAGGGCAAGGACTTCCAGAGCATCCACCCCTCGCTGCAGCGCCAGGCGGTGCTGAACATGGCCTATGGCCTGTACGAGGTGGTGCCGGGCAGGATCTACCAGGTGCGCGGCTTCGACCTGGCCAACATCAGCTTCATCAAGGGTGACACCGGCTGGATCGTGTTCGACCCGCTGACGGCCAAGGAGACGGCGCGTGCGGCGCTCGAATTCATCAACGACAAGCTCGGCAAGCGTCCGGTCGTCGGTGTCGTCTATTCGCACTCGCATGTCGATCACTTTGGCGGCGTGCGTGGCGTCGTCGACGAAGCCGACGTGGCCAGCGGAAAGGTCAAGGTGATCGCGCCTGCCGGCTTCATGCAGGCCGCGATCGAGGAGAACGTGTTCGCCGGCAACGCCATGTCGCGGCGCACGCAGTGGCAGTACGCGATCCTGTTGCCGCGCGACGCGCACGGCCATGTGGACCAGGCGATCGGCAAGAACGTGGCCAACGGCAACACCGGGCTGATCGCGCCGAATGTGCTGATCAGCAAGGGCATCGAGGAGATCACGCTCGACGGCGTGAAGATGGTGTTCCAGAACACGCCCGACACCGAAGCGCCGGTCGAAATGAACACCTACTTCCCGCAGTTCAAGGCCTTCTGGGCGGCGGAAAACGTGACGGGCACGATCCACAACATCTACACGCTGCGCGGTGCACCGGTGCGCAACGCGCTGAACTGGTCGAAGGAGATCAACGCCGCGCTGTGGCAGTTCGGCCAGGAGGCCGAGGTGATGTTCGCCTCGCACAGCTGGCCGCGCTGGGGCAACGCGCGCATCCAGGAGGTGCTGCGCGCGCAGCGCGACACCTATGCCAACCTGAACAACCAGGCGCTGCACTACGCCAACCAGGGCGTGACGATCAACGAGATCCAGAACGTCTATGAGGTGCCCCGGAGCCTGCAGCAGCAATGGGCCGCGCGCAGCTACCACGGCGACGTTCAGAACAACTCGCGCGCCGTCATCAACCGCTTCCTCGGCTTCTACGACGGCAATCCGGTCAACCTGCACCCGTTGTCGCCGAAGGATTCGGCGCCGCTGTACGTCGAGATGATGGGCGGGGCGGACAAGATCGTGGCCAAGGGCCGGCAATTGATCGGCGAGGGCCAGTACCTGCTCGCCACCGAAATTCTCAACAAGTTGGTGTTTGCCCAGCCGCAGAACCAGCCGGCGCGCCGCCTGCTGGCCGACGCGTACGAACAGCTCGGTTATCAGGCCGAGAGCACCAGCGTGCGCAACAGCTTCCTGCAGGGCGCCTATGAACTGCGCAACGGCCTGCCGGGCGGCACGCCGCAGCGCAGTACCGGGCCGGACGTGGTGCGCGCCATGTCGACCGAGATGTGGCTCGACTTCCTCGGCATCAGCATGGACCCGAAGAAGGCCGAGGGTTTGCGCTTCACCATCAACCTGGTCACTCCCGACAACGGCGAGAAGTACCTGGTGGAAATGAGCAACGCCACGCTGACCAACATCAAGGGCCAGCAGGCGAAGAATGCCGACCTGACGATCACGCTCAACCGCAGCGACCTCAACATGGTGATGATGGGCGTGACCAGCTTCGACGACCTGATCAAGGCCGGCAAAGCCAGGTTCGAAGGCGACCGCAAGCCCTTCGATCAACTGCGCGGCCTGATGGTCGCGTTCACGCCGGACTTCGAGATCCTGCCGGGCACGGCGCCAAGGGCAAGCGCGAAGGGGCTGAAGGCGTTCGAGATGCCCGACCCGGTGCCGGCCTACCTGGCAGGCGACTGACCGCATCGCAGCAACAGATCAAAGTGGGCGCGACTTCTTGACCTACCGAGCGGCTGCGCACGCGAGCTGAGGGAAGGTTGCGCCCGGCTGCGACCGGGTCGCTTCGGCAAGGGTCTTCTTGATGACGGGCGGCCCAGCCCGGAACTTGCGGGCCATGAGCGGCAGCAAGTGGCCGGCAGCGCAGGGTCGACCAAGTCGACGCCGTCGTTCAGGGGTCTCCATGAATCGATGCGTCGACGTTGTGGCGGCATGCGGGTTTCGAGGGCGCCCCATGCCCCGCGTGCAGGAAGACGCGCCGGCCGCGCGGCGTGCCGCCCTACTTCGCCGTCGGCATCACGAACTCGGCACCCTTGGCGGTGCTTTCCGGCCAGCGCTGCATGATCGACTTCTGCCTGGTGTAGAAGCGCACGCCCTCCTCGCCGTAGGCGTGCATGTCGCCGAACAGGCTGCGCTTCCAGCCGCCGAAGCCATGCCACGCCATCGGCACGGGAATAGGCACATTGATGCCGACCATGCCGACCTGGATGCGGCGCGCGAACTCGCGCGCGACGTGGCCGTCGCGCGTGTAGCAGGCGACGCCGTTGCCGAACTCGTGGTCGTTGACGAGCTGCACCGCGGTCGCGAAGTCGGGCACGCGCACGCACGACAGCACGGGGCCGAAGATCTCTTCCTTGTAGACGCGCATCGAAGGCGTCACGTGGTCGAGCAGCGTGCCACCGGTGAAGAAGCCGCCCTCGTGGCCTGCCACCTTGTGGCCGCGGCCATCGACGACGAGCTTGGCGCCTTCCTCGACGCCGACGGCGATGTAGCCCTCGACGCGTTGCAGCGCCTCCTTCGTCACGATCGGGCCCATCTCGGCGTCGAGCTCCATGCCGTTCTTGATCTTGAGCGCCTTCGCGCGCGCGGCGACGAGCGGGATGACCTTGTCGGCGATGTCGCCGACGAACACCGCGACGCTGATCGCCATGCAACGCTCGCCGGCCGAGCCGTAGGCGGCACCGATCAGCGCGTCGACGGTTTGATCGATGTCGGCGTCGGGCATCACGACCATGTGGTTCTTCGCCCCGCCAAGCGCCTGCACGCGCTTGCCGTGGCGCGCGCCGGTCTCGTAGATGTAGTTCGCGATCGGCGTCGAGCCGACGAACGACACCGCCTTCACGTCCGGGTGCGCAAGCAGCGCGTCGACGACGACCTTGTCGCCCTGCACGACGTTGAAGACGCCGTCCGGCAACCCGGCCTGCTTGAGCAGATCGGCCATCAGGAGCGACGGCGACGGGTCGCGTTCGCTCGGCTTCAGGATGAAGGCGTTGCCGCAGGCGAGCGCGACCGGGAACATCCACATCGGGACCATGCACGGGAAGTTGAACGGCGTGATGCCGGCGACGACGCCGAGCGGCTGGCGCAGCGTCCAGTTGTCGATCCCGGTGCTGACCTGGTCGGTGAAATCGCCCTTGAGCAGCTGCGGGATGCCGCAGGCAAACTCGACGATGTCGATGCCGCGCGTGACCTCGCCCTGCGCGTCGGTGAAGACCTTGCCGTGCTCGGCGGTGATCATCGCGGCAAGCGTGTCGCGGTGCTCGTTGAGCAGCGCGAGGAATGCGTTCAGGACGCGCGCGCGGCGGATCGGCGGCGTGTCGGCCCAGGCCTGGCATGCAGCCTTGCCCGCGGCGACGGCCGCTGCCACATCGTCCGCCGTGCCGAGCACGAGCTCGCGTGCGACGGCGCCGGTGGCGGGGTTGTAGACGGCTTGCCGGCGCGCACCGGGATTGCTGACGACGCGCCCGCCGATGTAGTGGCCGATCTCGGCGGTGGCGGTGAAGGCTTCGGGTGCACCCATGACGAATCTCCTTGTGTTCAAGCCGCAAGCATAGGACAGCGCCGCGGACGGCGCTTCAAAGCACCTTTGCGCTCGGCCTTTCGGCGATGCGGTCGCGCCAGGCCTGCAGCTGCGCCAGACCCTGGTCGCCGGGCTTGAACTTCAGCAGGCCGCGCGCGAACTCGAGCAGACAGAACGCCGTGATGTCGGCAATCGTGAAGCGCGCGCCGGCCACGTAGGGCTGAGCTGCCAGCACACTGTCGAGCCAGCGCGCCACGTCGAGCGCCTTCTCACCCTGCGAGCGGCCGAAGTCGGCGAACTGGGGCTGCTCGAGCGTCGCGAGCCCCGGATGCGTATGGCGAATCGCGTTGGCGAAATAGGCGCCGAGGTAGAGCTCGCAGCGGCGGTCGGCCATCTCGATGAAGGCGCGCTCCTCGAAATCCTTGCCCATCAGGTTCGGCTCGGGCTGCAGGCCTTCGAAGTAGGTGCAGATCGCGCGCGTCTCGCCGAGCGCCCGGCCGTCGTCGAGCTCGAGCAGCGGCACGCGCGCGAGCGGGCTCTTCGCGCGAAAAGCGTCGCCGCGATGTTCGCCCGCGTTCAGGTCGAGGTTGACGAGCTCGATCGAATCGATGCCCTTTTCCGCAAGGAAGATCAGCACGCGCCGCGGGTTCGGCGCGCGCGGGGCGACGAAGAGCTTCATGCTTCCCCTTTCGTCGGGCCGGAAGGGCCCATCACGACCAGTTTGCGCGCTTCCTCGGCAAACTGCTTCGCCTTGTCGCCGTCGGTATCGGTCGCGAGGCTCATCGAAGACGGCGGCTTCAGAATGCCGGCCTGCGCCGCAGGCCGCGCGCGGATCGCGTCCAGCCAGCGCTTCAGGTGCGGCAGGCCGTCGACCTCGACCCCCGACCAGCGGTGCGTGCGCACCCAGGCCCAGTTCGCGATGTCGGCGATCGAATAGTCGCCGGCGAGGTACTCGTGATCCCTGAGGCGCGTATCGAGCACCCCGAACAGGCGCAGGCTCTCGCGCTGATAGCGGTCGATCGCGGGCTGGATCTTCTCCGGAAAATAGCGGAAGAACACGTTGGCCTGGCCCATCATCGGGCCGATGCCGCCCATCTGGAACATCAGCCACTGCATCACGCGCGAGCGGCCCTTGGTGTCCGTGGGCATCAGGCGGCCGGTCTTCTCGGCCAGGTAGACGAGGATGGCGCCGGACTCGAAGACCGCGAAGTCGTCCTCTTCGCGATCGACGATCGCCGGGATGCGCCCGTTCGGGCTGATCGCGAGGAACGCGGGCTTCTTCTGCTCGCCCTCGCCGAGCTTGAGTGCATGCACCGTGTAGGGCAGCGCAAGCTCTTCGAGCGCGATCGAGATCTTGTGCCCGTTGGGCGTGGCGGCGGTGTAGAGGTCGATCATTTGGCGACGCGGGGTTGGAATGGACCGTGAGTGGAACAGATTGAGCGCCAGTTTGCACGGCGAGGCGTTGAGCACCGCCCGGACGGGTAGCGCGACAATGCCGGCGTGAACTCACAACCGCGCCCGCAACCGCGCCTGCGCCCAGGCACGAGGCCACGCCCGCCGGAAAAGCCGCTCGACGGCGCCGACATCGAGCGCCTGCAGGCCTTGCTCGACGCGCTGCCCGCGCCGCTCGATCCGCTCGACGTGAGCATGCTCGACGGCTATCTGTGCGGCGTGCTGCTGCAACCGCAGCCCGTGAGCGCCGAACGTTGGCTGCGCTTCGTCACCGACACCGAGGGCCGCCCGTTGCCCGCAGGCCTCGACGCCGCACCCCTGCACGCGCTGCTGCGGCGCCGGCATGCGGAGCTGGCGACTGCCATCGAACACCGGCAGTGGTTCGATCCGTGGGTGTTCGAGCTCGACGACGAGGCGCGCGACAACTCAATGCCGGACGCCGACACCGATGTCGATGCCGAGGCCGACGCCGATATCGAAGATGCGGATGCCAACCCTGCCTCGCAGGCCGTCTACCCGTGGGTCGCGGGGTTCGCGCTCGCGATGGAGCACTTCCCCGCACTGATGGCGCTCGACGCCAAGGCGCTCACCGCGCCGCTCGCGCTGCTGTACCGCCACCTCGAAGCCGACGACCTCGAGGACGCCGACGATCTGCTCGAGGAGATCGAATCGCTCGCGCCGCCGGAGGACCTGACGCAGGCCGTCGAGGAGCTGGTGCGCGCGACGCTGCTGCTCGCCGACGTGTCGCGACCGCGCGCGCAGACCCAGCATCCGCAGAATCAGCGCCCGCGAGCCGGCACCCGGCCTCACGCGCCGCGGCCGACGCGCTCGGCGCGCCGCTGAAGCGCCGCTCGGTCGCCGCTTATTCGCCGCTGATTCGCCGCGCTCACCTGCCGGTCAGCCGCCGCTCAAGCGCCCCTCAACGGGCAGCTCAATCGTCAGCCAGGCCGAAGCGCCGCGCCGCATCCAGCGCCAGGCCGTTGGCGACGCTCGCGAAGCGGTCCCCGCGCACTGCGCGGGCAGCGGGGAACTGCGCGGCGATGCGCTCGGCAAGCAGGCGCAGCCCGGTCGAGCCGCCGGTGAAGTAGAGCGCGTCGACCCGCCCCGGCGCGAGCCCGGCCTGCGCGACCGTCGCGCGTGCCGCGTCGACGATGCGCTCGACATCGTCGGCGATCGCCTGCAGCGCCTGCGCCTCGCTCAGGCCCACCTGCAGGCCCGACTCGACGAGGTCCAGCGCGATGCTTGTCGCACCGCCTTCGGCGACCGCGATCTTCGCTGCTTCCGCACGCGCGACGAGCTCGTGCCCGAGCCGTTCGTCGAGCACCGTCATCAGGCGCCGGTGGTGGCGCAAGTCGGCGTAGAAGCTGCGCATCGCCCGCAGTTCGGCGACGCGCTGCGGCGCATAGACGGTGTTGATCAGGTGCCAGGTCGCAAGGTCGAAGTAGACGGCGCTCGGCACCTCGCGCGGCGGCGCGCCGCCCACCGACGGGCCGAGCGCACCGTAGCCGAGTTCGCCCAGCATGCTGCCGAGCTCGATGCGGCGATCGAAGTCGGTGCCGGCGACGTGCACGCCGTGGTTGGCGAGGATGTCGTCCTTGCGCTCGAGGCGCCGCGCCCGCCGCGGCCCGACGCGCACGACCGAGAAGTCCGACGTGCCGCCGCCGATGTCGGCCACCAGCACGACCGCCTCGCGCGCCACGCTGCGCTCGAAGTCGAACGCCGCGGCAATCGGCTCGTACTGAAAGCTCACCTCCTCGAAGCCGACCGCATGCGCGGCCGCGGCCAGCGCCGCCTGCGCCTGCGCGTCGCGGGCGGCATCATCGTCGACGAAGAACACCGGCCGGCCGAGCACGGCGCGCGTGATCGGCGCGCCGACCTCGGCCTCGGCGAGGCGTTTCAGATGCCGCAGGTAGCCGGCGACGACATCGCGGTATTTCACCCCGCGCCCGCCGCCGACCTCTGTCGTCTGATCGAGCAGGCTCGAGCCGAGAATGCTCTTCATCGATCGCATCAGCCTGCCGTCGAGCCCATCGACGTAGGCCGCGATCGCGGCGCGGCCGAACAGGCGCGGCGGGCCCGCGCTGTCGTCCGGCCCATCCACCAGATAGAACACGGCCGTCGGCATCGTCCGCGCGCCGGGTTCGAGCTCGACGAGGCGCGTACCGGCCGCACCGCCGAGGACGGCGATGGCCGAATTCGAGGTGCCGAAGTCGATCGCGCAGGCGGCCTCGCGTGCGGGCATCGGTACGGAATGCGGTTCGCGCGATACAGGCACGGGTGACGGGCGAAAGCGAAGGGGCGCGGATTGTAGACGGCGCCCCCTGCGACGGCCCACCTGCAGCGCGGCCCGGCGCGGCCGAGCAGTTAAGATTCGCGCCTGTGCGTCCGTAGCTCAATGGATAGAGTACTGCCCTCCGAAGGCAGGGGTTGCTGGTTCGATCCCAGCCGGGCGCGCCACAGGGTCTCCTCAGGAAAAGCCGGTTCCGGCTTGCCGCGCGTACATGGCGTGGCCCGTCCTGCCGGGACTACCCGGCGCGATCCGGATGCGCGGCAACGCGCTCTCGCCCTCCAGGACCTCGGGCCGCGCGCCACAGAGCGCCTCCTGCAACTGCGCGCCGAGATCGGTTTGCCGCACGCCACAGGGTCGCGGGCTCGAGCCCGACGCCCCGCATCAACCGCATGCATGGGGCGGTCTCGGGTAGCGCGGCAGCGCGCCCCTGAAGTATTCTCGCCCCCGGGGTCGGTCACGACGCTGCACCAACAATCAACACGAGGAGACGACATGAAGGCATACGGTGCTGAATTCCTTGGGACCTTCTGGCTGGTTCTGGGCGGCTGCGGCAGCGCGGTGCTGGCCGCTGCCTTTCCGGCACTCGGCATCGGCTTCGTCGGCGTGGCACTGGCCTTCGGGCTGACGGTGCTGACGATGGCCTTCGCGATCGGCCACATTTCGGGCTGCCACCTGAACCCGGCCGTGTCGATCGGACTGTGGGCCGGCGGGCGCTTCCCGGCGGGCAAGCTGCTGCCCTACATCGTCGCGCAGGTGCTCGGTGGCATCGTCGCCGGCGGCGTGCTCTACGTCATCGCCAGCGGCAAGGCCGGCTTCGATGTGGCCGGCGGTTTCGCCTCGAACGGCTACGGCGAGCATTCGCCGGGCGGCTATTCGCTGCAGGCCGCGCTGGTGTGCGAGGTGGTGATGACGGCGTTCTTTCTGATCGTCATCCTCGGCGCGACCGACAAGCGCACGCCGGGTGGTTTCGCGCCGATCGCGATCGGCCTGTGCCTGACGCTGATCCACCTGATCAGCATTCCGGTCACCAACACCTCGGTCAACCCGGCGCGCAGCACCGGCGTGGCGGTCTATGTCGGCGGCTGGGCGACGAGCCAGCTGTGGCTGTTCTGGGTGGCGCCCATCATCGGCGCGCTGCTCGGCGCTTTGGCGTACCGCTTCATCGGTGGCGAGGAAGACCGTGCGATGGGAGACGCGCTGACCGCGGCGGCGCCCGGGTCGGCATCGACCAAGGTCAAGTGAGCACCCGGTGTCGAAGTCGGCGCGGCGCCGCTTGATCTGGATGCGTTGGCGCATCGGCCGCGCTGCATGGCTCCGGGCGGGCTTTGGCTGAGTCACGTGCATTGCGCTGGTTCGCGCTGGCGGCGGCTGCAGCGCTCGCCGGTTGCGCCTCGGCGCCGCCGCCCAAGGCGAGCCCCGTCGGCTCGGTGCCTGGCGTCGTCGCCCGCAGCGGGCCGGCGCCTGCCTCCGAACGCGACGGCCCGGAAGCGAACCCACCCGCCGACCTGGCGGCCATCCCCGACGCCGAGCCGCGCATCGAGCCGGTGCGCGCGGGCGGGCCGAACAAGCCCTACGACGCGCTCGGCCGCAACTACGTGCCGTTCACCGACGACCGCCCGTTCGTCGAACGCGGCCTCGCGTCCTGGTACGGCAAGAAATTCCAGGGCCGGCGCACGTCGAGCGGCGAGCTCTACAACATGTATGCGATGACGGCCGCGCACCCGACGCTGCCGATCCCGAGCTACGCGCGCGTGCGCAACCCCGCCAACGGGCGCGAGGTCGTCGTCCGCATCAACGACCGCGGGCCGTTTCACCCGGGGCGGATCGTCGACCTGAGCTACACCGCCGCGTTGAAGCTCGACGTGTTGCGCGGCGTCGCGCCGGTCGAACTCGAACGCATCACGCCCGAGGACATCCGCAGCGGCGCCTGGCAACGCGGCGAGGCAGTGGCCTTGCAGGCGCAGCGCGGCGCGGCCGCTTCGACGACGCCGCAAGCGACGCCCGAGGTGAAGGCCGCGGCGGCTTCGCCGCCGACCACGGGCACAGCGCCGATGACAACCGCGGCAGCGCCAGCTTCTGCGGCGGTGACGGCTGCGGGCGCGACGGCGGCCGCGACAGACGCCGCTGTGGATACCTCGGCCACCGTCGCGGCGGCCGCGGTGCCGACCGCGCTGCCTGGCGCGGTGCCAACCGCGGAACCCATCGCAGCACCGATCGCGCCGCCGAGCACGACCCCGCTGTCGCCCCTGCCGCCGCTGCCTGTCGCCGAGACGAAGGACGCGGCGGCGCAGACCGCGCAGAGCGAGACCCCGGCCGCTGCCCCCGCATTGACGGCCTACACGCCGGCGGCGCGCGGCTACTGGGTGCAGATCGGCGCGTTTCGCGAGCGCAGCGGCGCCGAGACCTTCCAGCGCCGCGTCGCCGACGAGCTCGGCTGGCTCGCGCCCCTGCTTGCGATCTTCGACGACCAGAAACTGCATCGATTGCAGGCCGGCCCTTATCCGAACCGGGGCGAGGCGGGCAGCGCGTCGCAGCGCATCGGTCAGGCGCTGCAGTTGAAGCCGGTGATCGTCGAGCGCAGATAGCGCCCGGCGATTCGAACTTGGGGATGGCACGGGCCGGGGGATGCGCCGATCATCCGGGGCCTGTTTCACGCACGGCGCTCGCAGCGCCTTCACAGGAGAACACCATGTCGAGCAAGCAAGCCAAACCGACACCGAAGGCTGCCACCAAGAAGGTGGCCTCGAAGAAGATCGCAGCAAAGAAGGCTTCCCCCAAGAAGCCCGCTGCCCACAAGGCGATGTCGCTGCACCTGGGGCTCAACGCCGTGTCGGCTGCGGCCTACGGCGGCTGGACCGGGCCGCTCGCGGCGTGCGAATTCGACGCCAACGACATGGCCGCGATCGCCGCGATGAAGGGCATGAAGTCGACCGTGCTGCTGACGAAGAAGGCGACGCGCGCCAACATGCTCGCCGCCATGCGCACTGCGGCCAGCACGCTGAAGTCGGGCGACTTCTTCTTCCTGTCCTATTCGGGCCACGGCGGCCAGGTGCCCGACGTGACGGGTGAGGAGATCGACAAGAAGGACGAGACCTGGTGCCTGTTCGACGGCCAGCTGATCGACGACGAGCTGTACGCCGAGCTCGGCCGCTTCGCCGCCGGCGTGCGTGTGCTCGTGCTGTCGGACAGCTGCCACAGCGGCACCGTGACGCGCGAAGTGCCGCAGATGAGCGACTTCCCGCTGAACCAGCGGCCCAAGCTGATGCCCGAGGCGGTCGCGATGCGCACCTACCGCGAGCACCAGTCCTTCTACGACAAGCTGCAGCGCGACGTCGCCAAGGCCGCGGGCGACGACAGGATGATCGACCCCGACACCGCGCTCGCGCAGGTCGCGGTGAGCGGGCGGCTGTCGGCGATCGTCAAGCGCTTCAAGGCCAAGGTGATCCTGATCTCGGGCTGCCAGGACAACCAGACCTCGATGGACGGCGAGCACAACGGCGCCTTCACCGAGCAGTTGCTCAAGGTGTGGAGCAACGGCGCGTTCACCGGCAACTATGCGAGCTTTCATGCGCGCATCCGCGCCCGCCTGCCGCCGAGCCAGTCGCCGAACCTGTTCACGCTCGGCGCGGTCGGCCGGTTCCTGACGCAAACGCCGTTCACCGTCTGACGCTCAACTGAGCTTGCGCCCGGCGTCGCCTCGAGGAGATCGGGATTGGCCGAACACATCACGCTCGAACTCAACGGCCGCAAGCTGGCGCCGGCGCTGCCCACCCTGCTGCGCAGCGCCACGCGCGGCGCCGGCGAGGCGGACGACCCCTTCCTGCCCGCCGGCTACCTGCAGCCGCGCGCGAGTTTCGACGTCGGTCCGGCGGCGCGCGGCACGGCCGAGGGCGGCGGCGCGCAGCGCCACGCCGCCGCGGCGGACGAAGTGCTGGTGCTCGAGCTCGCCGACGGCAGCACCTTCATCTCGAGCGCGGCGCGGCTGCAGGCGTCGCTTTCGATCAGCCACCCGGAGCTGATCGGCGCCGACGGCGCGATCCTCTTCGAGCGCTTGCGCATCGAGGGCGCGGCCTCGCGCGGTGTCGTCGGCGATCTGATCGGCGGCCTCGTCGCCAAGGTGTTCTCGCTCGCGGTCGGCGAAACGGCCGACATCATCCTCGACGCGGCGCGCAAGCGCGTCGGCAACGCGGCCGACGTCGGTGTCAGCTGGGCCGGCACGAAGGCGTTGATGTGGGCGATCGAATCGCGGCTCGAGCACGCGCCGGGGCTCTACCGCTGGTCCGGCGCGGGTCGCGACGCGAACGATCTGGTCGCCGCCGATGCGGCCGCACTCGCCACCGCGGCGACAGCCGGGCAACCGGTGCTCGTCTTCGTGCACGGCACCGGATCGAGCACGCTTGGCAGCTTCGGGGAACTGCAAGCCGGCGCCGGCGACGTCTGGGCCGCGCTCGAGCGCGGCTACAGCGGCGGCATCTATGCGCTCGAGCACCGCACGCTCAGCGAGAGCCCGATCGAGAACGCCTTGCAGCTGGCGCGCGCACTGCCTGCGGGCACGCGCCTGAACCTCGTGTCGCACTCGCGCGGCGGGCTCGTCGCCGACCTGATGTGCCTCGCCAACTTCGAGCCTCTGATCGACGGCTACGCGTCCGAGCTGCCGGGCAGCGGCGACGCAGATGCCGCGGAGAGTGCGCGCGTGATGCGCGAGCTGGGCGGCGCGCACGCCGAGCAGCGCGCGCAGTTGCGCGAACTCGCGGCCGAGCTGCGCGCCAAGCAGTTCGTGCTGCAGCGCTATGTGCGCGTCGCCAGCCCCGCGCAGGGCACCAGGCTCGCGAGTGCGAATTTCGATCTGTTCCTCTCGAGCCTGCTGACCTTGATCGGGCAGGTGCCGTTCTTCTTCGGCAACCCGGCGTACTCGGCGTTCAAGCGCGTCGTGCTCGAGATCGCGAAGAACCGCACCAATCCGCACCTCGTGCCCGGCATCGAGGCGATGCTGCCGGATTCGCCGATGGCCGGCCTGTTGCGCGCGGCGCCCGTGGTGCCCGGCGTGCAGATGGCGGTGATCGCGGGTGACATCGAGGGCGGCAACCTGTTGAAGCGCCTCGGCGTGCTGTTGACGGACACGCTGCTGTTCGACAACGTGCTCAACGACCTCGTCGTCGACACCGCGGCGATGTTCGGCGGCATCGCACCGCAGGCCGGGTCGCGCGCGCTGTTCGAGCGGGGCGCCGATGTCTCGCACTTCCGCTACTTCACGAACGCCGACACGCGCAGCGCGCTGCGCGATTGGCTCGTCGCACCCGACCCGGCCGCGGTCGCTGCCTTCAGTGAACTGCCGGGCCGCTTCGAGGAGATCGACGCGCTCGTCGAGATGGCGCTGCTGCGCTCGATCTCGACCGCGCGCGGCACCGACAGCGCCGCCCTGCCCGTCGTCGTCGTGCTGCCCGGCGTGATGGGTTCGCACCTCGCGGTCGGCGCCGACGATCGGGTGTGGTTCGACCCGGCCGATATCGCACTTGGCGGCCTCGACAAGATCGCCTGGGGCCGGCCCGACGTCGAGGCCGAGAAGCTCTTCGCCATGTTCTACGGCAAGCTGTGCCAGCACCTTGCGCAGAGCCACCGCGTCGAGCCTTTCGCCTACGACTGGCGCCAGCCGCTCGACGTCCTGGCCGAGCGCTTCGGCGAGTTCCTCGACCGCCTGCTCAAGAGCACGGACCAACCCGTGCGCCTGCTCGCGCACAGCATGGGCGGCCTCGTCGTGCGCGCCTGCATCCACAAGCGCCGCGCGGTGATGGACGCACTGATGGCGCGTGACGGCGCGCGCTTCGTGATGCTCGGCACGCCGAACCAGGGCGCGTATTCGATGGTCGAGAACCTGCTCGGCAAGGGCAGCACGCTGCGCTCGCTCGTGCGGCTCGACGTCAAGCACGACATGCAGCAGGTGCTCGACCTCGTCGCCGGTTTTCGTGGGCCGCTCGCGCTGCTGCCCAAGCCGGGCTTCGTCGACACCTTCCAGGGCGACGCCGAAGGCGGCGAGCTGCATGCGCTCGATCAGGCCGACACCTGGGCCGCGTTCAAGCCCAGGCTGCGCGACGCCTGGTTTGGCGACGGCCGTTGCGCCACACCGGCGCAGGACGTGCTCGACGCCGCGGGCTGGCTGTGGCAGCAGGATGGCCTGGCCCGCCCCGCGCTGCCGGCCGAGTACGCAAGCCGCAGCGCCTACGTCTACGGGCAGGCGGCGAACACGCCCTGCGGCATCCGCGAACAGGGCGGCACGCTGAAGATGGTCGGCACGACGCGTGGCGACGGCACGGTGAGCTGGGAATCCGGCCGCATCGAACACGTCGACAGCTCGTACTACATGCCGGCCGAGCACGGCGACCTGCCCTCGACCGAAGAGTACTTCCCGGCGCTGGCGGAACTCCTTGCGACCGGCACCACGCGCAGCCTCGCGACGAGCGCGCCGAGCGTGCGCGCGATCGAGCAGCCGCAACCGGTCACCTACGACGCCGGGGCGCCGACCGCGGACAGCGCCGAGGCGATCGCCCGCGGCCTGATGGGCGGACGCCCGCGCAGCCGCATCGCGCCGCGGCCGAAGCGCCGCGTCGAAGTCAGCGTGAAGGCGACCGACCTGCGCTTCCTGAGCTGCCCGGTGCTCGTTGGTGCGTACGAGCAGGACCCGATCGCCGGCCCGCAGAAGCTGATCGACCGCGAACTGCTCGACGGCGACCTGAGCCAGCGCAAGAGCCTGGGCCTCTACGCCGGCACGCTCGGCAGCGCGACCATCGTGCTGCGCGTGCCCAACCTGCAGGAGCGCCAGCGCGGCAGCCTGGGCGGTGCGATCGTCGTCGGCCTCGGCGCCTACGACGGTGCGCTCAGCGTCGGCGCGCTGACCGACGCCGTGCGCGCGGGCGTGCTGCGCTACCTGCTGCAGGTGATCGACGTGCTCGGCAAGGAAGAGCGCGAACTGCCGCTCGCCGCGCTGCTGCTCGGCTACAACTCCTCTGCGAACATGACGATCGGCGCATCGGTCGAAGCGCTCGTGCGCGGCGTGCTCGAAGCGAACGCGCGCTTCTTCGAGACGACGCGCCTGAACATCCGCGTCGCCCGCCTCGACATCGTCGAGCTGTATCAGGACAGCGCGATCAGCGCCGTCTACGCGCTGCGCCAGATCCCCGACAAGCTCGGCGACGTCGCCGCCCGCATGGGCACGCTGCTCGTCTGCAACCCGGAGCTGCAGCAGGGTGAAGGCATGCGCCAGCGCCTGTTCGACGCCGGCGGCCAGAGCTACTGGCCGCGCCTGCTGGTGACGGACGCCGATCGCGACGACAGCGCCGCGCCTCATGCCAACGCCGAGACCAACGCCGATGTCGACGCTGACGCGACGCCGACCTCGTCTCGAGTCAAGGCCAACCCACGCGCGCCGCGCACCGGCATCGCAACGCGCCTGCGCTTCCTCTACGTCGGCCAGCGCGCGCGTGCCGAGTCGGTCGTGCAGCAGCGCCAGCCGGGGCTGATCGAGGCGCTCGTGCGCCAGCAGATCCACAACACCGCCTGGCAGGAAGACATCGGCCGCATGCTGTTCCAGCTGATGGTGCCGCACGAGTTCAAGGATGCCGCGCGCCAGCTCGAACGCGTCGTGCTCGTCGTCGATGCCGCCACCGCCAACCTGCCGTGGGAGTTGATGCTGGCCGACGCCGCCGGCGCGGCCGACGATGCGCTGCCGATGGCGGTGCGCACGCCGGTCGTGCGCCAGCTGGCTTCGACGCGCTTTCGCGCCCAGGTGCGCCAGGCGCTCGATCGCAGCGCGCTCGTGGTCGGCAATCCGTCGGTCGAAGGTTTCGGCGCCGCCTTCCCCGACCCGCGCCAGCCAGACCGCACAGACGCCCCCGACCCGCCGCCGCTGCCCGGCGCCGAGGCCGAAGCGAATGCGGTGGCCGCCGTGCTGGGCGGCCTGAACTACGCCGTCACGTCGGCGATCGGCGCCGACTATCCGGCGAGCCACATCCTCGGGCTGCTCTACCGCCAGCCTTATCGGTTGCTGCACGTCTCGGCGCACGGCGTGTTCGACCTGCAGCACCGCGACGGGCGCCGGCGCAGCGGTGTCGTGCTGTCGGGCGGGCTCTTGATCACCGCAGCCGAGATCGCGGCGATGGAGACCGTGCCCGAGCTCGTCTACCTCAGCTGCTGCCACCTCGGCCAGGTCGATGCGACGGTGCGCGACGGCAACAAGCTCGCCGCGAGCATCGCGACCGAGCTGATCGAGATCGGCGTGCGCTGCGTCGTCGTCGCCGGCTGGGCGGTGGACGACCAGCAGGCGCAACTGTTCGGCGAAACCTTTTACCGCGCGCTGCTGCAGCAACGCCTGGCCTTCGGCGACGCCGTCCATGCCGCGCGCAAGGCGACCTGGAACAAGCGCAGCGACGACATCACCTGGGGCGCCTTCCAGGCCTACGGCGACCCGGCCTGGCGTGCCGAGCCGCGCGTCGAAGGCGCGCGCGGCAGCGCCGCCGGCGCGCCCTTCGCGTCACCCGAGGAACTGCTCGACGCCCTCGCGAGCCTGCGCGCCGACCTGTCACGCAAGAAGCACCGTCAGACCGAACGCGAAGCCAAGGCGCAGGCGCGCTCGATTCGCCAGCTCATCGAGCAGCGCTGCCCGCCGGGCTGGCTCGAACTGCCCCCCCTGCAGTCGGCGCTCGGTGCGGCCTGGCGCGACCTCGGTCTGTACGACGAGGCGCGCGCCGCTTTCCTGCGTGCGATCCAGTCCGACGACCGCAGCGGGCGTGTGCCGATACGCGACATCGAGCAGCTCGCCGATGTCGAGAGCCGCCTCGGCGAAGCCAATGGCGACGAGGACATGATCGAGCGCGCGCTCGAGCGCCTGCGCCAGCTCGACGCCCTCGTGTCGGGCGCCGACGCCGCGTGTGCGAACGCCGCGCGCTGCGCACTGCAGGGCGCGGCGCTCAAGCGCCTCGCCGGCGTGCAGGCGCGGCGCGTGCTTGCGCCGGGCGCGTCCGACAAGGACGTCGCCGCTGCGGGCGACGCCATGCGCGCGACGCTCCTGCAGGCGCTGCAGGCCTTCGGCCGCGCCGAGGGCGCGCCCGGGCAGGCCCGCTTCGAGCCCGCGTTGGCGCTCAACCGCCTCGCGCTCGAGGCCCTCACGCCGTGGGGCAGCATGGCCGAGCGCGACGCCGCGCTCGCCCTGGGCCAGCAATGCGCAAAGGCCGCGGCCGATGCATTCAGGCGCGACGGCGGCTTCTTCAATGCGCTGCTGCAACCCGAAGCCCTGCTCGTCGCCGCCAAGCTCGACGGCTCGCTCGGCAAGACGGGCGACGCCGGCCGCAGCGCCTTCGAGCCCGTTGCCGCGGCCTACCGCGAGGCGCTGTCCAACATCATCTTCAAGCCGAGGGATCTCGACGCCGTGCTGTCGCAGCTGTGCCTGATGTCGCGCCTGCACGATGCGCTGTCGGTCGTCGACCGCACGCGTGCGCCACGCCACGCGGCCGAGCACCGGCGCATTGCGGACCGCCTGCTGCAAATCGCCGAGCTGCTGCAGCCGGGCAGCGGGCGGCGCGATGATCGGCCGGGGGGCAACGCCGAGCCGCCGGCTGCGGCGCCCGCCGCACGCAAGACAGCCGCACGCAAGACAGCCGCACGCAAGACATCACCCGCTGCGCGCAAGCGTGCACCGGCCAAGGCGCGCAAGACGGCGGCGAAGAAGGCGCCCGCGAAGCAGCGCCGTTGATGTTCGCCGAGAGCTATTCGTGAACTGACGATTGCGTCGCAGGATTGGATGAATCGCCAGCGCCCAAGCATGCGCAACGCGGACTCGCGCGAACTGGCGAGGAACATCCAGCGTCACGTGCCGAAGGCCGACAAGCCGGGGCCAACGGTGTCGCGCGAGGTCGTGGTAGAGAAGCCGCACGCGAGATTTGATAGGCTCATGTCATGAGCCTCAAGCGGAGCATAGTCCAAAGGCCAAGCACCCGAGGCATCCACGTGGACGACAACTTCTGGGCACATTCGCGAATCGACCGCACGACGGGGCAGATCGTGTCCCACGCGCTTTCGTCTCATCTGGTCGCTGTTGCCAAATTTGCATCGACGTTCGCTCAGGGATTCGGGCCAGACTGGGCGCGCCTCGCCGGTTGTTGGCACGATCTCGGCAAGTACCGCGCGGGCTTCCAGTCCTACATCCGGCTCAACAGCGACGCTCACATCGAAGGCAAGCTGCCCAGGACCAGTGACAAGACCCACTCCGCAGCGGGCGCACTGCATGCCATGCATGTTTTTCGCAGCCGATTCGGCGCTGAAGGCGAACGTGCAGCGCGCGTTCTTGCCTATGTCATCGCGGGCCACCATGCCGGCTTGGCGGATTGGGTAGCCAGCCTCGACGATCGCCTGCTCGGCACACGAGCTTCGGACAGTGGGTGCGAGTACGACCAGGCATTGAACGCTTGCATGGCGGCAAGCCCCGATATCTTGCCGCTGCCCGCTGACTTCGACCTACAACGCGCGTTCACCACGATTCCCGGCGTCCGCAGCGGCAATCCCCTGGCCTGCGCGTTGTGGATCCGGATGCTCTTCTCGGCGCTCGTGGATGCCGACTTCCTCGACACAGAAGGGTTCATGAGCGAATCGAAGTCGCAGACCCGCGCCGGATTTCCTGCTCTAAGCATCTATCGACGCCAACTGGACGAACACCTGCAAGCAAAGGCCGCCGAAGTCGAGTCGCAGGGGCGCGCAGTCGATCCGGTGATGCTGGCACGCAACGACGTATTGCGCCAATGTCGAGAGAAAGCCTCGCTGCCGGCAGGCGTGTTCTCGCTGAACGTGCCTACCGGCGGGGGCAAGACTTTGTCCTCGCTCGCCTTCGCGTTGAACCATGCGGTGGCGCACGGTAAACGGCGGGTGATCTACGCCATACCCTACACCAGCATCATCGAGCAGACGGCCGACGTCTTCGCCGGAATCTTCGGTCGCGATGCGATCGTCGAGCACCACAGCCAGGCCGACACCGACGCCAGCACCGAAACCGCACGAACCCGCCTGGCCTGCGAAAACTGGGATGCACCGCTTGTCGTCACCACCAACGTGCAGTTGTTCGAGTCGCTGTTTGCAGCTCGCACCTCGCGCTGCCGCAAGCTGCACAACATCGCCAACAGCGTGATCGTGCTCGACGAAGCACAGCTGCTACCGCCCGAATTTCTGCAACCCATCCTCGACACCTTGCAACTGCTGGTGGCGCACTACGGCGTCACCGTCGTGCTGTGCACCGCCACCCAGCCGACGTTGACCGACTTGCCGCGTTTCGACCCACGCCAAAGCCTGCGTGGCTTGCCCCCGCCTGTGCGCATCGTTGACGACGAGCCGACGTTGTTCCGTACGCTCGACCGCGTGCATATCGAGTGGCCCGTCGATCTCCAGGCAAGTCTGCCCACCGCTGAGCTTGCGGCTCGCCTGGCTGGGCACGAGTGCGTACTGGCGATCGTCAACACCCGCAGCGACGCGGCCGAGATCGTCGCCGCGCTGGATGCACGAACCGACGGCATGACATTGCATCTGTCGGCCGCAATGTGTGGCCAGCACCGCGCCGACGTGATTGGCGAGATTCGCGAACGACTCGCCGCGCGCCGCGCCGGCGTGGATGTTCGGCCGCTGCGAGTCGTCAGCACCCAGTTGGTGGAGGCCGGCGTCGATATCGACTTTCCAGTGGTCTATCGCTCGCTCGCGGGGCTCGATTCAGTTGCCCAGGCTGCTGGCCGCTGCAATCGCGAAGGCCTGTTGCCTGGCGGGGCAAAGGGCCTCGTCGTGGTCTTCGTGCGAGACATCCCTTCGCCGCTGAACGGTGTACGCGCCGCTGCGCAAGCCACACGAAGTACCCTGGTCGACAAACGCCTGCAGACGCTCGGACCTGAAGCGTTCGAACGCTACTTCCCGCTGTACTACGCGGGCTTCAAGAGCCGCGACCAGCGCGGCATCGTCGAGGACTTGCGAAGCAATGCCGATCTGAGCTTCGCCTTTCGCACTGCCGCGAAGAAGTTCCGCCTCGTCGATGACGAGGATCAGGCCAGCGTGATCGTGCCGTACGTGAGCCCTTCGCCCGACGCGCGCTCGGTCAGTATGCTGATTGCCTGTCTTCGGCGAGGCGACACTGACCGCTGGCTGCTGCGCGCGTTGCAGCGCTACACCGTCAATACGCGCCGAAGGCAGGTTGAGCAATGGCAGGATCGTGGCGATGTGCTGGAGGTTCAGCCAGGCCTGTTTCTGCTGATCGACGAACTGCGCTACGACGCTCGCTTCGGCTTGCTGCCCGAGGGCCGCGCGCTGGATGCGGCGAGCCTCGTGCAATAGTTGCGTGCCATCGAAACGGAGTGCTTGAGAAGATGAAGTCCTACTGCCTCGAAATCTCCGGCGACTTCGCCTGCTTCACCCGACCGGAGATGAAGGTCGAGCGAGTCTCGTACGACGTGATCACGCCTTCGGCGGCGCGCGCGGTGTTCGAGTCGATCCTCTGGAAGCCGGCGATCCGCTGGCACATCAGACGCATCGAGGTGCTGGCGCCGATCCGCTGGATCAACCTTCGGCGCAATGAAGTGGCGTCCGTTATTTCGACACACAACGTCCAACAGGCGATGACCGAAGGCGAAGGCGATCTCGCGATCTACGTCGAAGAGGATCGCCAGCAGCGCGCCAGCCTGTTTCTGCGCGACGTGGCCTATCGCGTCCACGCCGACCTTGGAGTCCGCGACGATCGCAGCGATCCGGAACCCGCGCAGAAATTCTTCGCCATGTTCGAGCGCCGAGCCGCAAACGGCCAATGCGTGAATCAGCCCTACCTCGGCTGCCGCGAATTCGCCGCGGCCGTCAGGCTGATCACCGATCCGTCCAGCGAACGCCCACCGATTGCCGAGTCGCGCGACCTCGGCTGGATGTTGCATGACCTGGACTTTCACAATCCCAGTGACCCGCAGCCGGTGTTCTTTCGGGCGCAGATGCAAGACGGTGTGATTGAGGTCGACGCGAAGGGAGGCGCGCGATGATCCTCCAGGAACTGGTGCGGTTCTACGAGCGTCAGCGAAACCTGCAGGACAGCGACATCGCACCGCCCGGATGGATTCGCAGGCCGCTCGACTACATCATCGTGCTGCGAGACGACGGCCAGTGCGTTGACCTTCAGCCCCTCTTCACAGTGGAGAACGGCAAGCGCGTGGGCCGACCTGAACTCCTTCCGTCGATAGGCAAGCAAGCGCTCAAGCACACCAACAGCGGCAAGGACGCGAATCTGCTTTGGGACAACGCCAGCTTCGTGCTCGGTGTCGGCAATCGTGGTGCAATGAAGCTCGAAAGCTTCATCCAGACCATCAACCACTGGTTTCCCGGCGCGACCGACGTGGGTGTGCGGGCAGTCGGGCTGTTCTTGAGATCGCTGCAAACGGATCCAGCGAAAGCCAACGCACTCATCGAGCGCTTCAGCGCGACGGCAGACTTCGATGACCGTGATCCGGTTCTCGCGTTTCGATTGGCGAGCGACGGGCCGATCAACGTACATGAGCGGGAGACAGCGCGTCGAGACTACGCCGCGCAAACAGCGGCATTGCTCGTCGATGCAGTCCGTGGGCGATGCCTGGTCACCGGCGCGACGGACGTGCCACTTGCCCTGAACGAAACGGTCTTGAAGGGCGTGTGGAACTCGCAGCCGGCCGGCGCCAACCTCGTGTCGTTCAATGCGGCTGCGTTCATTTCCTATGGGAAGTTGGGGCGCACGGAGGAGATCGCACCGGTGGGCTCCAGCGCTTCGGCTGCCTATTCGACGAGCCTCAATTTCCTCCTGGCCTCGCCACGCAATCGGGTGCAGGTCGGCGACGCCTCGACCGTGTTCTGGGCTGACAGTCCTTCTCGCTTCGACGGCGAATTCACGCTGGCAGACTTCTTCGGCGAGAACAAGGACGATCCCGGCCGCGGCGTGCGCGCCGTGCAGGCGCTGTTCGAGGCGCTGAAGGGCGGCCAGCTGCCGGTCGCCGAACGGGACGTTCAATTCTTCGTGCTCGGTCTGGCCCCCAATGCTGCGCGCATCAGTGTCCGCTTCTGGCTGCGCGCGCCGTTGTCCGAACTGGCACCACGCATCGCGCAGCACTTCGACGACCTGAGGATCGTGCGTTGCTATGACAGCGATCCAGTCACGCCCTCCCTGTTCCGCCTGCTCCGCGACCTGGCACTGCAGCGCAAGCTCGACAACGTTCCGCCGCGGCTCGCGGGCGAATGGATGCGTGCCATTCTTGAGGGCCTGCCCTACCCCGCGCTGCTGCTCAATGCCGCCGTCATCCGCTGCAAGGCGGAGCAGGACGTGACCTATCTGCGCGCCGCGGTTCTCAAGGCCTGGCTCAACCGCGACCACCGCCGCCAGCATCGTCACCTGCCCGCCACCTACAGCCACTTCAAGGAGACCCTGGACATGCAGCAAACCGACGTCGCCTACCGGCTCGGCCGATTGTTCGCCGTGCTGGAGCGCATCCAGCAGCAGGCGATGCCCGGCATCAACGCCACCATCCGCGACCGCTACTACGGCGCTGCTTCGACCACACCGGTTGCGGTGTTCACGACGCTGTTGCGCCTCAAGAACGCGCACCTGAAGAAGCTCGCCGACGGGCCGGCCGCCTATTTCGAGCGGTTGATCGGCGAGGTGCTCGAGCCCGTGACCGACTTTCCACGCCAACTGACCCTGCCCGACCAGGGCCGATTCGCGCTCGGCTACTACCACCAGCGGCAAGCGTTCTTCGCGCGCAAGGACGCTGCCGACACCCCGACCACCAAGGAGGAATGACATGTCCCTGAGCCACCGCTACGACTTCGTGCTGCTGTTCGACGTGAAGGACGGCAACCCCAATGGCGATCCCGATGCCGGCAACATGCCGCGCCTCGACGCCGAGACGGGTCATGGCCTTGTCACCGACGTAGCGCTCAAGCGCAAGGTGCGCAACTACGTGGGCATGGTCAACGAGTGCAAGCCACCGTTCGACATCTACATCAAGGAAAAGGGCGTGCTCGAACGCACGCATCGCGCGGCCTACGAGGCCATCGGCGCCAGCGCGGAACTCGGTGACGATGGCAAGGACGACAAGAAGAAGGCCAAGCGCAAGGGCAGCGAGGAGAGTGTGAAGAAGGCCCGCGATTGGATCTGCAAGAACTTCTACGACGTGCGCACCTTCGGCGCCGTGATGTCCATCGGCGTCAACTGCGGCCAGGTGCGTGGCCCCGTGCAGATGACCTTCGCGCGCTCGATCGACCCGATCGTCGCCACCGAGCATTCCATCACCCGCATGGCCGTGGCGACTGAGAAGGAATCGGAGAGCCAGGAAGGAGACAACCGCACCATGGGCCGCAAGCACACCGTGCCCTACGGCATCTACCGCGCGCATGGGTTCGTCTCGGCTTTTCTCGCCAAGCAGACCGGTTTCGGCGAGGCCGACCTCGAGCTTTTCTTCAAGTCGCTGGAAGACATGTTCGAGCACGACCGCTCGGCTGCGCGTGGGCAGATGGCGACCCGGGCACTCTACGTTTTCGAGCACGCTGGCGAACTCGGCAATGCCCACGCCCATGCGCTGTTCGATCGCGTGTCCGTCAGCCGCCGCGAAGGCGTGGAGGTCGCTCGGGACTTCAGTGACTACGCCATCGCAGTGGATGACGCCGACCTGCCGACAGGTGTGAAGCTCATCCGCAGACTCGGCTGAAGACGCCTACGTTCTGTCCACCCAGTATCCCGGCTCCCTGCTTTGATGCATCAGCGCCAGCACGTGAATGACGGAGCCTTCCACGCGATACACCAGCGTGAAGGGGAAGCTGCTCAGCGGAAGCTTGCGCGCCCCGCGCGACGCCGACGTGCCGATCGCCGGCTCGCGCATCAACATCCGGCCCGCCTGTTCAAGCCGGCGCTGCATTCGCGCCGCCGTGCGGCGGCCGAAGGTTGCCTTGCTCCACTCCAGCGCGGCGTCGAGTTCGCGTCGTGCCGCAGGGTGGACGATCAACTGCATCAATCGAGTCGGGCGCGCAGTTCAGCCATCACGGTTTCCCACGGGATGCACTCGACCTCGCCGGAATCGATCTGCCGGATGCGCCGCGCGATCTCGGCATCCCACGCGGCGTCGACTTCGTCCTTGGAGTGCACGCTGAGCCACAGCCTGTCGGCCAGATCAGCGCGTTCGCCCGGCGTGAGCCTCATGGCCTCGGCTTCGACGATTTCGATAGGAGTTGGCATGTGCGCCTCCGTCATGTCGTTGCTGGCAGTCTAGTCGCGCGCCGGCGAACGTGCCACCCACATGGAAGAGCCCGACCCCTTCCCCCTGTCGGCCGTGCAGCACTGGGCTTATTGCCCGCGCCAGTGCGGGTTGATCCACCTCGAGCAGGCCTTCGACGACAACCTGCTTACGCAGCGCGGGCAGGCGGTGCATGCGCAGGTGGACAAGCCCGGCGTCGAGGAACGCAAGGGTCTGCGCGTCGAGCGCGCCCTGCCGGTGTGGAGCGACGAACTGGGCCTGATCGGCAAGGCCGACGTGGTGGAGTTCGAACCCGACGGCACGCCCTACCCGGTGGAATACAAGCACGGCAGCCGAAACAAGGCGGCCGACATCGCCGCCTGCGACGACGTGCAGCTTGCCGCACAGGCGCTGTGCCTGGAGGCGATGACCGGCCGCACCGTCCCCGAGGGCGCGCTCTACTACGCCAGCTCGAAGCGCCGACGCGTCGTGGCGATCACGCCCGAGTTGCGCGCGCTGGTGCGCCAGACGACCCTCGCGGTGCGTGAGATGTTGCTCGCGGGCGCGCTGCCGCCACCGACAGCTGATGCCCGCCGCTGCAAGGGCTGCTCGCTGCACGAGCGCTGTCAGCACGAGGCCCTGTCCCGGCTGCACGACGGCCTCGCGGCGAGTCGACTGTTCGACCCCGACGCGTGATATCCAGGCAGCGACATGCAACTGCTGAACACGCTCTACGTCACCACGCCCGACAGTTGGCTGCGGCTCGACAACGACACCCTGCGCGTGGAAGTCGAGCGCGAAACGCGCTTGCGCGTGCCGCTGCATCACCTGCAGGCCGTTGTCTGCTTCGGCCACACCGGCCTGAGCGCGCCGCTCATGCATCGACTGGCCGAGGACGGCATCGCGCTCGTCCTGCTCGACAATCACGGGCGCTTCAAGGCGCGGCTCGAAGGCGCGGTGAGCGGCAATGTGCTGCTGCGCCAGGCGCAACACGCTGCCGTGCGCGACGCAGCGTTCACGCTTGGCGTGGCGCGCGCCGTGGTCGCCGGCAAGCTGAAGAACCAGCGCCAGGTGTTGTTGCGCGGCGCACGTGAAGCCAAGCAGGCGGACGACGAGGCCGCGCTGACGCGGGCCGCGCTCGACCTCGCAGCCAGCCTGCGCGCGCTGCCGGCGGCCGGCAGCCTCGACGCCCTTCGCGGCATCGAAGGCGAAGGCGCACGCACCTACTTTGCCGCCTTGAACCGCCTGGTGCGCCCGGATCTGCGCGGCGTCTTCGCCATGGACGGGCGCACCCGGCGCCCGCCGCGCGACCGCATGAATGCCCTGCTGTCCTTCTTCTACTCGATGTGGATGAACGACTGCCGCAGCGCCTGCGAGGCCGCCGGGCTGGATCCGCAGGTCGGCTTCCTGCACGCCGTGCGGCCTGGCCGGGCAGCGCTGGCGCTGGATTTGATGGAGGAGTTCCGGCCTTTCGCCGACCGGTTGGCGCTCACGCTGATCAACCGCGCCCAGGTATCGGCCAAGGACTTCGTCGAACGCGAGGGTGGCGCCGTGCTGCTGGAAGGCGATGCACGCAAGGCCGTGGTCGTGGCCTATCAGGAGCGCAAGCAGGAGGCGTTGACGCATGCGCTGCTGGCCCAGAGCATCGCGCTTGGCATCGTGCCACTGGTACAGGCGCGCCTGTTGGCGCGGCACGTGCGCGGCGAAGCCGAAGGCTATGTGCCGTTCCTGATGAGGTAGCAAGCGATGCTCGTGGTTGTCTGCTACGACGTAAGCACCGAGACCAGTGCCGGTCGCCGCCGGCTGCGCCGTGCCGCGAAGGTTTGCGAGAGCATCGGCCAGCGCGTGCAAAAGTCGGTCTTCGAATGCCAGGTCACGGCGATGCAGCTCGATACCCTTGAGCGCAGGCTGCTTTCCGTCATCGACCTCGAGCATGACTGCCTTCGCCTGTACCGGCTGGCCGATGGTGCGGGCTGCGAAGTGCGCGAGTTCGGCAAGTTCAAGGCCACGGATTTCGACGCGCCACTGGTCCTATGATTCAGACGAAGCGCGAACCCGAAGTGGCCGCCGAGACCGGGGCAGGTTCGCGCCGTCCGTAAGTGCTTGCCAGATCACAGGAATCCCAGGCTTGATGGCGCCAACGATGTCGGTGCCGCTCGACGGTATCGAGGTTCGCGTTCGACGCAGGTATCTGTGTTTCATGTCAACTGGTTGCGCGAACGGCGTCGCGCGCCCTTCACAGGGCGCGCGCGGATTGAAACGACGAAATGAACAACACGAACTCTCGGCCGAGCATCGCGGACCGCCTGCTGCAACTCGCCGAGCTGCTGCAGCCGGGCAGCGCGCGGCGCGATGAACGGCGGGAAGGTGAGGAGCAGCATCCAGGCCGAGCGCCACAGGAGCAACGCCGACGCGAGACGAGGCGGTCGTAGAGAAATCCGACCTGGCTCATGCAAGCGCGAATCACACCCTTGAACACCCAATCCCCGCACGACAGCATGGCCGCGACCGCTTCGCGAACAGCGCGCACAATGGCTCGGGTCTGACTTGGTGTGAGGCGGCAATGGGCAACGGGGGTTTTCCTGAGCGCATGTGGGCCGAGGCGCTCGCGACGCTCGAGCGGGCGGAGCGTCTGCAGCGCCAGTTCTTCCTGCCGGCAGGGGGCGAGCGGGGCCGCGCGTGCTGGGCGCCGCCGACCGACGTGTTCGAGAGCGCGAGCGAGTTCTTCGTCCTGATTGCGCTGCCCGACGTCGCGCCGGACCGGATCGAGATCGGCTTCGAGGCGCAGGTACTGACCGTGACCGGCGAGCGCCGCTTTCCCGCCGCGCTTGCCGGCACGGCGATCCGGCGCATGGAGATCCCGCAGGGGCGCTTCGAGCGCCGCCTCGCGATCGCGGCACGCACGCTGCTGCGCTCGTCCTTCGACAATGGCTGCCTGACATTGGTGCTGGCGAAATGAGCGACGCGACCAGGAGCGAGGAGCAACCCAAGGCGGGCGGCACGAGTGAGCTTTCCACCGCCGAGACGGTGCCCGTGGTGCCGCTGAGCGATGCGGTGGTGTTCCCCGGCATGATGCTGCCGCTCGCGATCGGGCGGCCCGAATCGGTGGCGGCGGTGGAGGCGGCGATCCGCGACGAGCGGCCGATCGCGCTGCTCCTGCAGCGCAACCAGGAGGCAAAGGCGCCGCAGCCGGACGACCTCTACCGGATCGGCACGCTCGCGACACCGCTGCGCTTCGTCACCGCGCCGGACGGCGGCCATCATCTGGTCTGCCAGGGCGTCACCCGCTTTCGCGCCGGCGCCTTCACGCACACCGGCGGCTACCTCACGGTGTACGCCGAACGCCTGAGCGACCCGAGCGGCGAACTCGGGCCGCAGCTGGAGGCGCAATTGCTCGCCCTTCGCGCGCAGGCGCTGGAGGGGCTGAGCCTGCTGCCGCAAGTGCCCGAGGAACTGGCGGCCGCGGTGCGCTCGATCCGTGAGCCGGGCGCGCTGGCCGATCTGATTGCGGGCTACCTCGACATCGAATCCGCGGACAAGCAGCGCATCCTCGAGGCGCTGGATCTGCCGACGCGCCTTGCCGAGGCGTCGCGCCTGCTCGAAGGGCGCCTGCAGGTGCTGCGCATCTCCTCGCGCATCCGCCGTGAAACGCAGGAGTCGATGGGCGCGAAGCAGCGCGAGTTCATCCTGCGCGAGCAGTTGCAGCAGATCCAGAAGGAACTTGGCGAGGGCGAGGACGCGAAAGGCGCCGAGCTCAAGGAGCTCGGCGAGGCGATCGCCAAGGCCGGCATGCCCGACGCCGCGCGCGAGCAGGCCGAGCGCGAGTTGAAGCGCCTGGAGCGCATGCCCGAAGCGGCCGGCGAGTACTCGATGGTGCGCACCTATCTCGACTGGCTGATCGAGTTCCCGTGGTCAACGGAAACGGCGGACAACTACGATCTTGCCGCCGCGCGCGAGGTGCTCGACGCCGACCACTTCGGCCTCGACAAGATCAAGCGCCGCATCGTCGAGTTCCTCGCAGTTCGCAAGCGCAACCCGGAAGGCCACGCGCCGATCCTGTGCTTCGTCGGCCCGCCCGGGGTCGGCAAGACCTCGCTCGGCCAATCGATCGCGCGTGCGATGGGGCGCAAGTTCGAGCGCTTCAGCCTGGGCGGCACGCACGACGAGGCCGAGATCCGCGGCCACCGGCGCACCTACATCGGCGCGCTGCCCGGCAACATCGTGCGTGCGCTCAAGCGCGCCGGCACGCGCAACCCGGTGCTGATGCTCGACGAGCTCGACAAGCTCGGCGTCGGCTATCAGGGCGACCCGGCGGCGGCGCTGCTCGAAGTGCTCGACCCGGCGCAGAACAGCTCTTTTCGCGACACCTATCTCGACGTCGAGGTCGATCTGTCGCGCGTCATCTTCATCGGCACCGCGAACGTGCTCGACCAGATCCCGGGCCCGCTGCGCGACCGGCTGGAGGTGATCGAACTGCCGGGCTACACGCAGACCGACAAGCTCGAGATCGCGCGCCGCTATCTGATCGTGCGCCAGCGCGAGCAGAACGGCCTCGGCGAAGACGAGATCGTGCTGCCCGACGCAACGCTCGCCGCGATCATCGACGGCTACACGCGCGAGGCGGGCGTGCGCCAGCTCGAACGCCAGATCGGCGCCGTCTGCCGTGCGATCACGACCCGCATCGCCGAAGGCAAACCGGGCCCGTACACGATCCGCCCCGAGGACCTGCACGAGATCCTCGGCGCGCGCAAGTTCGAAGACGAGATGGCGCTGCGCACCAGCGTGCCGGGGGTCGCGACCGGGCTGGCGTGGACGCCGGTCGGCGGGCAGATCCTGTTCATCGAGGCGGCGGCCACGCCCGGCAAGGGCAAGCTCCATCTCACCGGCCAGCTCGGCGACGTGATGAAGGAAAGCGTGGAGATTGCGATCACGCTCATCAAGTCGCGCGCCGACAAGCTGGGCATCGATGCCGCAAAGTTCAACGAACGCGACATCCATGTGCACGTGCCGGCCGGCGCGATCCCGAAGGACGGCCCGAGCGCGGGCGTGGCGATGACGACCGCACTCGTCTCGCTGCTGACCGGGCGCCGCGTCCACGCGGACCTTGCGATGACGGGCGAGATCACGCTGCGCGGCCTCGTGCTGCCAGTCGGCGGCATCAAGGAGAAGGTGCTCGCTGCCCACACCGCGGGCATCCGGCGCGTGATCCTGCCCGCGCGCAACAAGAAGGATCACGAGGACATCCCGAAGGCTGCGCGCGAAGCGCTCGAGTTCATCTGGGCCGAGACGCTCGACGATGTGCTGCCTGCGGCGCTCGAGCCTGCCGGGGGCGCCGATCCGGCGTGACGTCGAACCACCACGCGGCGTGAGGCTCGGCAGTGCTCACGCGGCGGCCAGCACCAGCGCGGCGGCGCCGGCGGCGATCAGGCTCAGCGCCCACACCAGGTCGAGGTCGAACCAGGCGGCGCGCAGCGCACGCAGGCCGAGCCAGCGGTAGAACAGCCACGCCGTGCCGAGCCCGGCGCCGATCATCGCGATCGAATGCAGCACCGACACCGCCACCGCGGTGCCCAGGTTCGCGCCCATCAGCGCCATCACGTTTTCATGGTCGAAGAGGCCGGTCGATGCGTTCGCCGCCGGCGCCGCGCACAGCCCGATGTAGAACGGCAGCAGCATCAATGCCGCACCGTGCGCGGTCGCCATCAGCAGCGACCAGAGCAGCAGCTGGCTCGGCCCCACGCGCTTGATCCAGCGCGGATGGCGCCGATAGAAGAGCCGCGACACGCCGAACAGCACGACCAGCCCCGCGGCGCCGATGCGCAGCTCGCGCTGCCAGGCGAGCAGCCACGACAGCAGCGCAAACGGCACCAGCACGAGCGCCATCGCCAGCAGATGGCCGAGGCCGAGCGGCACGAAGGTGGCAGCCACTGCCGCGCCGCGCCGTTCGCTCAGGCCGTTGGCGACTGCCAGCGGCCAGCCCATCGCGGGGTTCAGCCCGTGAAAGGCGCCGATCGCGACGACGCCGAACCAGAGAGCGGCGTCGCCGGGCACGCCGCGCACGCCGGCATCAGGCCGACGGGTAGCAGAACGAATCGGTCGAGCAGTCGCCGCCTTGCAGCCGGATCTGGTGCGCGCCGTATTCGTCGCCGAAGTCGACGACGAACTCCTTGTCGAGCATGATGCCGCCGTCGTCGCCGACGTTGCACATCACCTGGCGCCCGGGCACGCCGTCGGGGTAGAACTGCGTGTCCCACTTGCTGTAGAGCGAGTTGGTGAAATACACGCGCTTGCCGTCGCGGCTGATCTCGGTCATCTGCGGCCCGCCGCCGAAGGCCGCGCCGTTGGCGTGCGGTGTGTGCTTGGCGATGCCGCCGATGCGCACGCTGCCGGCGAGCTTCGGCGTCATCGGGTCGCCCACGTCGTACTGGCGCAGTTCACCGGTGCCCCAGCAGGCGACGTAGAGGAAGCGATCGTCGAGCGACAGGTCGATATCGCTGATCAGCGGCGGCACCGCGCCGAAGCCCTTCAGCAGCGCCGGCAGCACTGCGGCATCGGCCGGCTCGGGCGGAATCACCGCCGTCTTCTTCGCCTGGAACTTGCCGTTCTCGCGATACCAGGTCCAGATCGAGCCTTCGAGGTTCGTGGTGTCGACGACGACGCCGAGGAAGCCGTACTCGCGCGTCGGGTCGTGCGCCGGACGCAGCTCGAGCGCCATCTGGTGGTTCTCGCCAAGGTCGATCGACTGCACATGCTTGCGCGAGCTCAATTCCCAGAAATGGATGCGGTGGCCGTAGCGGTTCGCGAGCAGGTCTTCGGCGACGATGCCGTTCTCGAACTGCGGCGGCAGGCCCCATTCGCTCGACACCATGTAGTCGCGCGGCAGGTTCCACCAGAAGTCGTAGTGCAGCTTCTGCGGGCCGCGCTCGATCTCCCATCTGCCAAGCACCTCGAAGTTCTCGCAGTCCATCAGGAAGATGCCGGGCGGGCCTTGCGTGCCGTCCTTGCCGCCGCCGCCGAGGGTGCTGATGTAGATGCCTTCGGGCCCGCAGTGCACGGTGTGCGGGCGCGAGTAGCCGGTCTTTCTCAGCACCTCTTCGGGCTCGATGATGTGCGCCAGGGTCGGCTTCGTCGGGTCGGGCTGGGTGTCGACGATGTAGATGCGCGACGAGCGGATGCCCGGGATCACGAGGTAGCGCCGCTTCAGGAAGGCGTGCCCGGAGATCGGCGACAGCGCCGAGCTGCACGCGTTCCAGCCGAAGTGGTGGAACTCGTCGCCCTTGTTCGGCATGTCGAGCCGGTGCAGCACCTTGGCGTAGGTCGGCGAGCCGGGATCGACGTCGACCACGGCGATCGCGTCGGGGCGCGAGGCATCGGGCGACAGCAGCGCGGTGTAGGCGATGCGCTCGCGCTCGGCCTGCATCGCCAGGCGCGGTGAGGGGTGGAAAGTGGGGTCGGGACGAAGCTTCTCGAACATGCGTGCCTCCTGTGGATGCCAGGAGACGAGATGCAGCGCTGTGCCTGCAAGCTCCGCCGCACATCACCGGCTGGCGTTGGGAGTACCCGCTTCTACGCCGCCTGCCACAGATGTCAATCCCTACACCGGCGGCGCGCGCCGATCGACGCGCGCCGCACGAGGGCGCGTGCTTCAGCCGGGCGCGAGCTGCGTCCCGTCGGCGTCGAACACCCGCACGTCGACCGGGATGCCGGCGCGCACGCTTTGCGTGACGACGCAGAACTCCTCGAACTGCGCGAGCGCGCGGTCGAGCATCTGCATGCCGGCCGACGGCGCGCCGAGGTGCAGATCGACGCCGATGCGCGAGATGCGCATGCGCTTTTGCTCGTTGCGCGCCTTCTCGACCGTCGCGACGGCGCGAATCGGCTCCGGCTGGTTCTTGAACTTGCGCAGCGCGAACAGCAGGCTCGACGCCAGGCAGTTGGCGACCGCCGTGCCGAGCATGTGATCCGGGCTCGGCCCGGCGTTGCCGCCGAGCGGCGGCGGCTCGTCGGTCACGAGCACCGGCATGCCGGGCGTCCCGAAGTTGGCCTCGAAGCGGTAGTCGGCGAGCTGCTTCAACTCGACCGTCGTGGTGGGGGTTTCAGCCATGGTCTCAGCGCTCCTTCATCGGGCAGGTGTTCATGCCCAGCAGCCCATACGCCGGGCAGAAGCGGAACAGCCCCGTCGCCAGCGGCACGACGCCGATGTAGCCCCACCAGCCGATGGTCTCGGTCGCGGCGAGGCCGATCAACACCGCGCCGATGACGACGCGCAGCACGCGATCCGGGGTTCCGACATTGATCTTCATGCGATTTCTCCTTCAGTTGACGAATTCATCCACGCGCACTCAGCTGCGCTCGAGCTTCTCGATGCCGAGCAGCTTGAGCACGTATTTCTCGTACACCGGGTCCGAGCCGCCGGTCTTCATCTTGCGGATGAAGTACTTCTCGAACGCGATCTTCGCCAGGTGCACCCACTTGCCCTTCTTGAACCAGTTGACGTTGCGCGGCGGGATCTGCGGCAGCGCGACGAAGGCGGCGCCGGTGTCGCCCATGTCGGCGAGGCAGATCGCGTTCCACGTGCCCTTGGCGTCGGCCGGCTTGCCGGCGATGTCGGCAGCGATGTTGTGCACGATCGCCGTCACCATGGTCTCGATCATGTAGCCGGTCTTGGGTGCGCCGGTCGGCACCGGCGTCACCTCGACCGGCGGGATCGCGACGCAGACGCCGGCCGAAAAGATGTTCTTGTACTTCTTGCTGCGCTGGAATTCGTCGATCAGCACGAAGCCGCGCGGGTTGCACAGGCCCTCGACCGCCGCCACCGCGTCGACGCCCTTGAAGGCGGGCAGCATCATGCTGAACGCGAACGGCAGCTCATGCTCCTTCTTCACCGCGCCCGCGTCATCGAGCTCGGTCACGAACATCTTGCCGGCTTCGACCTTCGTCACCTTGGCGTTGCAGATCCACTTGATGTCGTTGTTGCGGAATTCGCTCTCCAGCATCGACTTCGAATCGCCGACGCCGCCGAGGCCCAGGTGGCCGATGTAGGGCTCGCTCGTCACATACGTCAACGGCACCTTGTTGCGCAGCTTGCGGCGCTTGAGGTCGGTGTTGAGGATGAAGGCGAACTCATACGCCGGGCCGAAGCACGACGCACCCGGCATCGCGCCGACGATCGCCGGCCCGGGCGCCTGCAGGAAGTTCTGGTAGTTGGCCCAGGTGCGCTCCGCGTGGTCGACGACGCAGATCGATTGCGTGTGCGCCTCCGGCCCGGAGCCGGGTATTTCGTCGAACGCGAGCTTCGGGCCGGTCGTGATCACGAGGTAGTCGTAGGCGAGCTTGCTGCCGTCCTGCAGCTCGAGCGCATTGCCTGCGGCGTCGATGCGGGTCACGCGCTGCGCGACGAATTCGATGCCCTTCTTCTCGAGATACGGGCGGATCGGGAAGGTGATCGCATCGCGCTCGCGCCAGCCGACGGCGAGCCAGGGGTTGGACGGCACGAACTGGAAGTAGTCGACCGCGTTGACGACGGTGATGCGATGCGTCTTGTCGAGCGCTTCGCGCATCTCGTAGGCGGCGGGCATGCCGCCGGTGCCGGCGCCGAGGATGACGATGTGTGCCATGTGCGTTCTCCAGTGGTGAGCGTGGTCAGGGGTTCGGTGTCAGCGCTTCGTCTCAGCGCGGCGCGGCCGGGCTCGCGAGCGTCGAGTTCACTTGCGTCAGCTGCGTCTCGTCGAGCCGGCCGGCAAGCGCGGCGAGCCGCAGGCGGTCGAGCAACAGCGTGATGCGCGCCTGCAGCAGCGCAAGCTCGGCGGCAGCGGCGTCGTTCTCGGCGCCCAGCAACTCGAGCGTCGTGCGGTCGCCCGCCTTTCGGCCGACGTGCGTCGCGTCGAGCCGCGCCAGGCTCGCCTTCAGCGCCTCGTCCAGCGCGGCGACGCGGCCCGCGCCGACCGTCAGCCCGAGCCAGGCCGCGCGCGTCTGCAGCGCGATCTGCTGCGCGCCGCGGTCGGCCTCGGTCACGGCCTTTTCGGCCAGACGCTGCGCCTCGGTCTGCCGCGCGCCGCGAAAGCCGCCGCTGTAGAGCGGCACCGTCAGCTGCAGGCCGATCAGCGCGTTGTTCTGGCGGTTGCTCGCGTCGCCATAGTCGCCGCTGCCGCTCAGGCGGTCCTGCGCGACCTCGGCGACGACATCGAGCGTGGCCGAGGCGAGCGCGTCGTACTTCGCCGCCTCCTGCGTCGCGACATCGGCGCCGACAAGCTGCGCGCGCAGCTTCGGGTTGCGCGTCTTGGCCTCGGCCAGCCACTCGGCGAGTGCCGGCGCCGGCGGCAGGGCGCCGCCCTTTGCCTCACCGTTCACGTCACCCTGGCGCGCCAGCGTGTTCAGCTCGGGTGCGACGAGCCCGGTCATGTCGGCGAGTGCCGCCTGCGCGAGCTGCAGCTGCGTCTGCGCGGCAAGCACCTGCGCGCGCACCGCCTCGGCGCGCGCCGCCGCTTCGTGGGTGTCGGTGATCGGCACGTCGCCGAGGCGGAAGCGGTCCTTCGCCTCGACCCACGCGCGCTCGACCGCAAGCTGCTGGCGCTCCAGCACGCGCAGCGTCTCCGCGGCCAGCAGAACGTCGAAATAGCGCTGCGCGGTGCGCAGCATCAACGATTGCTGCGCCTCGGCCCATTCGAGCTCGGCCATGTCGGCCGAGAGCTCGAGCTGGCGCTTGTTGGCGTCGCGCTCGCGATTGAGGAGCGGCTGGCGCGCCTGCAGCGCCCAGCGCGTCGCCGTGCCGCCGTTGATCGAGGTGTTGAAGTCGACGCCGTTCGAGCTGCCGAGCCCGGGCGCGGTGAACTGGGCACCGCTCGTCGCGGTGTCGCCATTGGCCACGCCGACCGTGCCGCTGAACTGCAGGCTGGGGCGCCAGAGCGACGCGCCCTGCTCGCGCCGCGCCGCGCCCGCCTCGCGCGCCGAGCGTGCCGCGCTGTACTCCAGGTCGTGCTGCTCCGCGGCGCGCCAGGCGTCGAGCAGATCGATCGCCGAAGCGGGCTGCGTCGCGAAGGCGAGCCAGCCTGCGGCCAGGCAGTTTGCGGCCAACCCGATGGCGGTGCGGCGCAGTCTCACGCGCCAGCCCTTGCGGAAGTGTGCTGGCGCACCCAGGCGACGAGTTCGCGCGCCGGCATCGCCCCCGACACGCGCGCCACTTCGGCGCCCTTGTCGAACAGGATCAGCGTCGGGATGCTGCGGATGCCGTAGGCGGCGCTCGCCTTGGGGGAGGCGTCGCTGTCGACCTTGGCGAAGCGCACGTCGGGCAGGTCCTTCGCCGCGCTCGCGAAATGCGGCGCCATCTGCCGGCACGGCCCGCACCATGCGGCCCAGAAGTCGACGAGCACCGGCAGCTCGGTGCCGGCGACGAACTTCGGCAGCGTCGCGTCGGTGAGCGCGACCGGCTCGGGTTTCATCAACGCAGCGCCGCACTTGCCGCACACCGCACCGTCGTGCAGGCGCGCTTCGGGCACGCGGTTGGTGGCGTTGCAGGAGGGGCAAACGAGATGCATCGCGTGCTCCTTATGCGCCGGGCTGCGCGCCGAGCTTGCGCAGGATGGTTTCCAGCATGCACCACTTCGTGAGCGCGCTTTGCAGCAGGTTGGCACCAACGAAGGCGGTGAACGCGAGCCACCACTCACTCACGAAGACCGGGCTGCCCGGGATGCCGAGTGCGAGCGACAACAGGATGAAGATGCCGGCCAGAAGGCGGACGAGTTGCCAGGATTTCATGTCAGGCTCCTTGAGGTTGAAGTTGAGGTTCAGGAAGAAGTGCGGACAGGCGATTGCGATACGCGACGTAGTACAGCAGCGGAATCACGACCAGCGTCAGCAGCGTCGAGACGAGGATGCCGAAGATGAGCGCGATCGCGAGCCCGTTGAAGATCGGGTCGTCGAGGATGAAGAAGGCGCCGAGCATCGCGGCCAGCCCGGTCAGCAGGATCGGCTGCGCGCGCGTGACGGCCGAGCTGACGACGGCTTCCTTGAACGGCATGCCGCTGCGCACCTGCAGGTTGATGAAGTCCACCAGCAGGATCGAGTTGCGCACGATGATCCCGGCGAGCGCGATCATGCCGATCATGCTCGTCGCGGTGAACTGCGCGCCCAGCAAGGCGTGGCCTGGCATCACGCCGATGATCGTGAGCGGAATCGGCGCCATGATGATGAGCGGCGTCAAGTAAGAGCCGAATTGCGCGACGACGAGCAGGTAGATCAGCACCAGGCCGACCGCATAGGCCGCGCCCATGTCGCGAAAGGTCTCGTAGGTGATCTGCCACTCGCCGTCCCACTTGATCGAGTAGCCGCGGTAGGGGTCCTGCGGTGGGCTGATGAAGTGCTCGTCGAGCGTGCCGCCGCCGGGCGTCGGCAGCGCATTCACCGCGCCGCGCATTTCGAACATGCCGTACAGCGGGCTGTCGAGCGCGCCGGCCATGTCGGCGACGACGTAGTTCACCGGCAGCAAGTCCTTGTGATAGACCGGTTGCTCGCGCAGGGTGTCGCTCACCGTCACGAGTTCGCGGATGGCGACGAGCTGGCCCTGCGCGTTGCGAACCGCAAGCTGGAGCAGCGCATCGAGGTCGCCATGACGGTCGGCGGGCAGTGCAATCGTCGCGGCAGCCGGGTACTTGCTGGCGTCATGCAGGTAGGCCGTGGCCTCGCCCGAGAGGCCGGCGCGCAGCGTGGAGACGATCTCCTGCTGCGACACGCCGAGCATCGCCGCCTTGCGCCGGTCGACGATCAGGAGCTTCTTCGGCGCATCGGCGATGCTGCTGTCGTCGATGTCGACGACGCCCGGCGTGCCGGCGAACACCGCGCGCACGGCCTTCGCGACTTCGCGCCGGCCCGCCGCCTCGGGGCCGTAGATCTCGGCGACGAGCGGCGAGAGCACGGGCGGCCCAGGCGGCACCTCGACGACCTTGACGTTGCCGCCGTGACGCTTGCCGATCTCCTGCAGCGCCGGACGCAGCCGGGTCGCGATCGCGTGGCTTTGCTCGTCGCGATGGTGCTTGTCGGTGAGGTTGACCTGCAGGTCGCCGACCTCGCCGCCGCTGCGCAGGTAGTACTGGCGCACGAGGCCGTTGAAGTTGATCGGCGCTGCGGTGCCGGCGTAGGCCTGGTAGTCGGTCACTTCCGGGACGGTGGCCAGATGCGCGCCGAGCTCGCCCAGCACGGCCGCCGTCTGCTCGACCGGCGTGCCGGCGGGCATGTCGACGATGACCTGGAACTCCGACTTGTTGTCGAACGGCAGCATCTTGAGCACGACGAGGCCCATCGCCGGCAGCGCGACCGAGATCGCGATCAGCAGCGCAACGCCGGCCCACAGCAGGCCGCGATTGCGCCCGCCGCGCCGCTCGTCGAGCAAGGGCGCGAAGATGCGCGCGAAGAGCGGTGCGAGGCGCGCCGACAGGCCGTGCGGCTGGACGCTGTGCGTGCCGTCGGTGGCCGCGTCGGCTGCACCCGCCGACGCCGGCACTGCCTTCATCCAGATCCGCGCCAGCCAGGGCGTGACGACGAACGCGATCGCGAGCGACAGGATCATGCCCATGCTCGCGTTGATCGGGATCGGGCTCATGTACGGCCCCATCAGCCCCGAGACGAAGGCCATCGGCAACAGGGCGGCGATCACCGTCAGCGTCGCGAGGATCGTCGGCCCGCCGACCTCGTCCACCGCGCCGGGAATGATCTGCACCAGCGTCTTGCCGGGGTGGAGCTGCTGGTGGCGGTGAATGTTCTCGACGACGACGATCGCGTCGTCGACGAGGATGCCGATCGAGAAGATCAGCGCGAACAGCGACACCCGGTTGAGCGTGAAGCCCCAGGCCCAGGACGCGAAGAGCGTCACCGTCAGCGTGAGGATCACGGCGGTGCCGACGATCGCCGCCTCGCGCCGGCCCAAGGCGATGAAGACGAGCGCGACGACCGCGGCCGTGGCGAACAGCAGCTTCTGAATCAGCTTGATCGCCTTGTCGTTCGCCGTCGCGCCGTAGTTGCGCGTCTCGGCGACCTGCACGTCGGCGGGGATCACGGTGTTCTTCAAGCTCTGCACGCGCTCCATCACCGCGTTGGCGACGTCGATCGCGTTCTCGCCCGGCTTCTTCGTGACGCTGATCGTGACGGCGGGGAAGCTGCCGCCGTCCTTGCCTGCCACCCCATGCCACACATAGCGCAGCGCCGGCAGCGGCCCGTCGATGACGGTCGCCACGTCCTGCAGGAACACCGGCTTGCCGCCATGCACGCCGACGACGAGCTCGCCCACCTCGCGCGCGTCCTTCAGGAACGGGCCGGATTCGATCGCCACCGACTGGTTGCCGGTGACGAGGTCACCCACCGGCAGGCCGAGATTGGCCGACAACAGCGTGGCGCGCAGGTCGGGCACCGTGATGCCGCTGCCCGCCATGCGCGCGGGGTCGATCTCGATGCGCAGCGCCCGGCCCGGCCCGCCGATCGTCGTCACCTCGCGCGTGCCGGGCACGCGCTTGAGGTCTTCCTCGATGCTGTGCGCGACGCGCTCGAGGTCGTACGAGCCGGTCTGCGGATTGGTGCTGAACAGCGTCAGCGTGACGATCGGCACGTCGTCGATGCCCTTGGGCTTGATGATCGGCGCCAGTACGCCGAGGCCGCGCGGCAGCCAGTCGGCGTTCGAGTTCACGGTGTCGTAGAGCCGCACCAGCGCCTCGATGCGCGGCACACCGACCTTGAACTGCACGGTGACGATCGCGAGGCCCGGCCGCGAGACCGACATCACGTGCTCGACGCCGGCGATCTGCGCCAGCACCTGCTCGGCCGGCGCGGCGACCATCTGTTCGACGTCGCGCACGGCGGCGCCCGGGAACGGGATCAGCACGTTGGCCATCGTCACGTTGATCTGCGGCTCTTCTTCGCGCGGCGTGACGAGCACCGCGAAGATGCCCAGCAGCAGCGCGACGAGCGCGAGCAGCGGCGTGATCTGCGCCGACTGAAAATAGCCGGCGATGCGACCCGAGATGCCGAGCGTGGGCTTCATCGTTGCGCCTCAGCGAACCCGCGCGGCTGCCTGCGGGTCGAGCGCGACGCGCTCACCGGCAGACAGCCCCGCGAGCACCTCGACCGCATCGCCCTGCGCACGCCCGAGCCGCACCTGGCGCAGCAAGGGCGTGCCCTTCGCGTCGACGACGTAGACGCCGGTCATCTCCGCGCGCCGCACGATCGCCGACACAGGGACGGCGTAGCGCGCCGCCCCTTGCGTCGCGCCCGGCAACCAGACGCGCGCGAAGCTGCCGGGAGCAACGCCCTGCATCCCGACGGGCAGCGGCACGCGCAGCGTCACGCTGTGCGTCGCCGCGTCGACGGTCGGCAGCAACTGCACCTCGGCCGCGTCCATCCAGCGGCGATCGGCGGGCAGCGCGGGGAACTCGACCCGCACGCCGCTCAAGGCGCCGCCCTTTTCACCAGCTTTTGCGCTGCCCTTCGCGCCACCTGTTTCGCCACCTGTTTCGCCGGAACCGTCCAGCGCCGATTGCGGCACGGACGCCGTCACGCGCAACGCGCCGGGCGCGTAGAGCGTCATCAGCGTGCGCCCGGGCATCGCCATGTCACCGACCGTGGCCGGTACCTCAGCGACGATGCCGGCATAGGGTGCGCGCACGACGTAGAAGCCCGATTGCGTGCGCGCGGCGCCCGCCTGCGACAGCAGCGCCGCGGCCTGCGCCTGCGCCGCCTTGAACTGCGACTCGGCGCGCTCGAGGGCGGCTTGGCTGATGTAGTTCTTCTGGAACAGTTGCTGCTGGCGCTCGAAGTCCTTGCGCGCGACGTCGAGCAGGGCCTGTGCCGACTGCACCTGCGCCGCGCTCGCGTTCGCGCTTTGCTCGGCGGCGCGGGCGTCGATGCGCACCAGCTCCTGGCCGGCCTTGACGGCGTCCCCCGCCTTGACGTCGAGCGCCGTCACTGCGCCCGGCACCTGCGCCGCGATCACGGTCTGGCGCACCGCCTCGACGACGGCGTCGAAGGTGCGGCCGGCAGCGGTGTTCAGCTGCTGCACCGGCGCGGTCGCCAGCGCGCCGCCGGTTGCAGGCGTGCCGCCGGCCGCGACGGGCGCCGCCGCCACTGCGCCGGCAGCCAACCAGGCCGCCAGCAAGGCCACACCACGCACCATCGACTCACCCATGCATTCCTCCGTGTCGTGCCGCAAGCGCCGGATCCCCCATCGGATCGATACAAAACGCTGGCCTTGCGCAAGTTCTTGATGTATTATTTGCGTATTCAGTTAAATAGTCAAGTACATTCTCACGCAAGTGCACACACGATGAAGAGTCAATCGGGCATGATGGCGACTTCGCAATCGAATGCCTGTCCCCGCATGGAAGGTCTGCCCAAGGAGGCGCTCGAGCAGGTCGCCGCCTATTTCCAGGTGCTGTCCGAACCGACGCGCCTGAATCTGCTCAACCTGCTGCGTGGCGGCGAGCGCAACGTCGGTGAGCTCGCGCAGCTGTGCGGCTTCACCGCCGCCAACGTCTCGCGCCATCTGGCCCTGCTGACGCAGCACGGGCTGGTCGAGCGCGAGGTGCGCGGCACGAGCGTGTACTACCGCATCGCCGACCCCTCGGTCTACGCGCTGTGCGACCTCGTCTGCGGCAACGTCGCGCGCCGCCTCGAGCGCAACGCACGCGGCCGCGACGTGTTCGTGCGCACGGCAAGGCGCAGCCGTGCGGTTCGTCCATGATCCGCGGCGCCGCCCTGCCGTTCGACCCTGACTGATCCGTGATCCGCGCCCGGCACCCGCCGCGCGAAAATGACGCCAGGCCCCACAAATTGAATCCACAGACATGAACGACATCACCCTGCAGAATTTCGAGGCCGACGTCATCGAGGCGTCGATGCACCAACCGGTGCTGCTCGACATCTGGGCGCCCTGGTGCGGGCCCTGCCGCACGCTCGGCCCCCTCCTCGAAAAGATCGAGGCCGCCTACGGCGGACGCTTCAAGCTCGCCAAGCTCAACAGCGACGACCAGCCCGAAATCGCCAGCCAGCTGAGCCAGGCCTTCGGCGTGCGCTCGATCCCGTTTTGCGTGCTGTTCCACCAGGGCCAGCCGGTGGACGGCTTCGTCGGCGCGCTGCCCGAAGCGCAGGTGCGCGAGTTCCTCGACCGCCACGTGCCGACCGAGGAACTGCTCGAAGCCGAGGAGAAGATCGAGGAGGCCGAGGCGCTCGCGGCCGAAGGCGACGCCGATGCCGCGCTCGCGCGCCTGGAGCAGGCGCTCGCCGCCAACCCGGGCAACGACGTTGCGCGCGGCGAAATGGTCATGCTGCTGCTCCAGCAGGGGCGCAACGCCGACGCCCGCGCCGCGTTCGACCCGATGGCCCCGCGCGCGATCGCCGATCTGCGCATCGCCGCGCTTGGCCACTGGCTCGCGGCCGTCGAGGCCGACGCCGGCGCGCGCAGCCCGGACGCACTCGCCGCCGCGATCGCGCAGAACAAGCGCGACTTCGAGGCCCGCTTCGAGCTCGCGCAGCGCCACTTCGCCGCCGGCCGCTTCAGCGAGGCGATGGACGAACTGCTCGAGATCGTGATGCGCGACAAGACCTGGCGCGACGAGCTCGCACGCAAGACCTACGTCGCGATCCTCGAGCTGATGACGAAGCCGGCGCCGAAGGCCGCCGCCGCGCCGGCCGCCGCCAAGGGCACGCTCGAAGTCACCGGGCTTGCCGCAACGGCCGTCGCCAGCGACCCCGTCATCGACAGCTACCGCCGCAAGCTGAGCATGGCGCTGAACTGACGCGCCGAACCGCACCGGCGCGCGAACAGGCCGCGCCGCTCAGCGCGTCTTCGTCGGCCGCTTCCAGTTCTCGAGCGTCGCCTGCCGGGCGCGGGCGACGGTCAGCTTGCCGGCCGGCGCGTCCTCGGTGATCGTCGAGCCGCCGCCGATCGTCGCGCCGGCACCGATCGCCACCGGCGCGACGAGCACGCAATTGGAGCCGATGTGCGCGTCGGCGCCGATCTCGGTGCGCAGCTTGTTGGCGCCGTCGTAGTTGGCGGTGATGCTGCCGGCGCCGAAGTTGACGCGTTCGCCGACGCTCGAATCGCCCAGGTAGGCGAGGTGATTGGCCTTCGCGCCGCGCGCCAGCGTCGCGTTCTTGACCTCGACGAAGTTGCCGATGTGCACCTCCTCGCCGAGCGTCGCGCCGGGGCGCAGCCGCGCGAAGGGCCCGACGAGCGCACCGGCGCCGATCGCCGCGCCGTCGATGTGGCTGAACGCCTGGATCACCGCGCCGGCGGCGACCGTCGCATCGCGGATCACGCAATGCGGGCCGATGCGCACGCCGTCGCCCAGGCTGACCTTGCCTTCGAACACGCAGCCGACGTCGATCTCGACGTCCGCCGCGCAATGCATCTCGCCACGCAGGTCGAAGCGCGCGGGGTCGGCCAGCCGCACGCCGGCCTCCATCAGCGTGTCGGCCTGCGCGCGCTGGTAGCGCCGCTCGAGTTCGGCAAGCTGCAGCGGGCTGTTGACGCCGAGCACTTCGGCCTCGTGGCGCGGGTTGGCGGTGACGACCGGCACGCGGTCGGCAACCGCCATCGCGACGATGTCGGTCAGGTAGTACTCCTGCTGGGCGTTGTCGTTCGTGAGCGCGGCGAGCCAGCGCTTCAGGTGCGCCGTCGGCACCGCCATGATGCCGGTGTAGATCTCGCGGATCGCGCGCTGCGCCGGCGTCGCGTCCTTCTCCTCGACGATGCCGCGCACGCGCCCGCCCTCGTCGGCGTCGCGCCCCGCCGGGTCGCCGCGCAGCACGCGGCCGTAGCCGGTCGGGTCGGCAAGGTCGATGGTGAGCAGCGCGAGGTTCGCGCCATCGGCGGCGGCGATCAGCGCCTGCGCCGTCGCCGCCTCGATCAAGGGCACGTCGCCGTTGAGGATCAGCGTCGTGCCGTCGTCGTGCAGCCGGGGCACGGCCTGCAGCACGGCGTGCCCGGTGCCGAGCTGCGGCTCCTGGCGCACGAAGACAAGGCCGGGCGCAGCGACGGTGGACTCGACCCGATCCGCCCCGTGCCCGGTGATCGTGACGATGCGATCAGCCCCGAGCTGCGCCGCGGTATCGAGAACATGTTGCAATAGGCTGCGACCGGCGAGCCGGTGCATCACCTTGGGCAGCGCGGATTTCATGCGCGTGCCCTTGCCCGCCGCCATGATCACGATATCGAGTGCCATGCGTCTTTTCCCGTCGTTCGCCAAAGCCCGGATTATCGGCGTGCTCGCGATTTGCGTCGTGCTGCTCGCGGGCTGCAGCGTGTTGCGCATCACCTATCCGCAGGTGCCGGCGCTGGCGTACTGGATGATCGACAACTACGTCGATTTCACGAGCGCACAGGCGACACGCGTGCGCGAGCAGATTGGCGAGGTCTACGCCTGGCATCGCAGCACGCAGCTGCCGGTCTACGCAGCGCTGTTGCAGCGGGGGCGCAGCGAGATCGTCGCCGACGTGACGCCGGCACAGGTGTGCCGCTGGTGGGACGAGATCGCGGCGCAGGCGAACAAGACCTTCGAGCAGGCGCTGCCGGCGATCGCCGAACACGCGCTGACGCTCGATGCCGAGCAGCTGGCGCACATGCAGAGCCGCTTCGACAAGACGAACGCCGATTTCCGCAAGGACTACATGCAAGCCGATCGCAAGGACCGGCTGAAGGAAGCCGTCAACCGCGCCGTCGATCGGATGGAGACGCTCTACGGCAGCATCGATGACAAGCAGCGCGAATGGATCACGCGCGAGCTGGCGGCCTCACCCTTCGACGCCGAACTCTGGTTCACCGACCGTGTCGCGCGCCAGCAGGTCGTATTGCAGACGGTGCGCCGGTTGCAGCGTGAACGCGCCAGCCCGGCCCAGGCACAGGCCGCGCTGCGCGTGCTCGCGGATCAGGTGCAGTACTCGCCGAACCCCGTGATGCGCGAGGCTCAGGAGCGTGTCAAAAGCTACGGCTGCGACTTCGGTGCGCGCTTTCACAACGGGACAACGAAGAAGCAGCGCCAGGCGGCCGCCGAACGGCTCAAGGGATGGGAAGACGATGTGCGCGCGTTGGCGGCGGAGCCGCGGGGTGCGTCGGGGCCGCCGCCGACGTGACACGACTGGCGGCGTGCCTTTGCCTGCAGCCCTGACTTGAGGCGCGCACGTTCGGGCCGCATGGACGTGCTGCCCTGTTCATGCCCGCCGACTTGAGGCGCACGCGATCGGGCCGATTGAAGCGCGCGCGATCGGGCCGCTGGGGCGCACTGCTCCGTTCATGTCCCCCGTCGTCGGCCTTCGGCCGCCGCCTCCTCCTTTACTTCACTGCGCAATGCGCCCCACCGACCCGATCGGTCGGTGGCGTGCGCAGCTCGCACGACGCGGTGCGACGCGCCGAGGGCGGCGGGTGGCTGACGGAGTGAAGTAAAGGAGGAGGCCCGGGCGCAGCCCGGGCCGGGGGACATGAACGCAGTCGGCCACCCGCTGGCCTCGGCTCGCTCCAACGCTGGAATGCCAGGCGCTTCGAATCGCTCGAGCAGACCCGCCGATCAATCCCGTCGCCTATTCCCGCAACTGCCACCTCACCGGCACGCGACCGGACGGCGCCGCAACCGGCGCGCAGGCTTCTTCTTCATCGTCGTCGAACGCCTTGTCGCCCGCCTTGTCCGGCACGCCGGTCGTCTTGAGCGTCGTGAACGGATAGAGCTTGCGATCCAGCAGGTGCGACGGCGTGACGTTGCCGAGCGCGGTGAACATGTTGTCGAGCCGGCCGGGGTATTCGCGCTCCCACTCGCGCAGCATGCGCTTCATCTGCACGCGTTGCAGGTTGTCCTGGCTGCCGCAAAGCGAGCACGGGATGATCGGAAACTCGCGCCGTGCGGCCCAGCGTTCGAGGTCGGTTTCGGCGACGTAGGCGAGCGGGCGGATCACGATGTGGCGGCCGTCGTCGCTGACGAGCTTGGGCGGCATCGCCTTCAGGCGGCTGCCGAAGAACATGTTCATGAAGAAGGTCTGCAGCATGTCGTCGCGGTGGTGGCCGAGCGCGATCTTGGTCGCGCCGAGTTCGTCGGCGACGCGGTACAGGATGCCGCGCCGCAGCCGCGAGCACAGGCTGCACATCGTCTTGCCTTCGGGAATCAGGCGCTTGACGATCGAGTACGTGTCCTGGTTCTCGATGTGGAAGGGCACGCCGCGGCTCTTCAGATAGTCGGGCAGCACCTCGGCCGGGAAGCCCGGCTGCTTCTGGTCGAGGTTGACGGCGACGAGTTCGAACGGCACCGGCGCGCGCGCCTGCAGCGACAGCAGGATGTCGAGCAGCGCAAAGCTGTCCTTCCCGCCCGAAACGCAAACCATCACCTTGTCGCCCGGCTCGATCATGTTGAAGTCGACGATCGCCTGGCCGACCTGACGGTGCAGCCGCTTGGCGAGCTTGGCGGCCTCGACGCCGGGCTTCGGGGGGTTGGGCTGCGTGCGCGCCTTGGCGCCGGTTTCGGTGGGGCTTTCGGTGGTGATCACGGCGTGATTTCCTTGATGCCGAAGACTTCGACGCCGACCGCGGCGCAGTCGGGGTAGACATCGGGCTTTTCGGTCGAGACGCGCGCAGCGCGCACGCGGGGGTGTTCGAGCATCAGCGCGAGCACCTCGTCGCACAGTGTTTCCTGCAGGTGCACGTGGCCCTTGCTGATGCGCAGCGCAATCGTGCGGCGGATGAAATCGTAGTCGACGACCTCGTCGAGCTCGTCGTCCTTCGGCGTCGACAGCGCGAGCGGCACGTAGAGCTCGACGTTGATCAGCACGCGCTGCTCGCCGCGCTTCTCGAAATCGTGCACGCCGATGTTGACCCAGACCTCGTAGTCGCGCAGGAAGAGGCGGCGGCAGTCCATCAGGCTCGCGTGGCAGAGCAGGCTTTGCATGGCGTCAGGCCCCCGAAGTTGGCGCTTGCTGCGCGAGGAACAGCACGTCGCGCGGTTGCGCCTGCAGGTGCTGCCCGCCGTCGACGAGCAGCGTGGTGCCGGTGATGGCCGGCGACTCGATCAGGAAGCGCACGGCACGCGCCACGTCGCGCGGCTCGGACGAGCGGGCGAGCGGCGTGAGCGAGCGCGCCCGTTCGAACTCGGCCTCGGTCATCGGGCCCGAGGCGAGCGTCACGCCGGGGGCGACGCCGCACACCCGCAGCCGCGGCGCGAGCGCCTGCGCGAGCAGCGTCGTCGCCGCCTCGAGCGCCGCCTTCGACAGCGTGTACGAGAAGTAGTCGGGGTTCGGGTTCCACAGCTTCTGATCGAGCAGGTTCACGGCGCAGCCGCTCGCATCGCGCTGCGCCAGGTGCGCGTGCAGCGCGCGCGCGAGCACGATCGGCGCGCCGGTATTGGCGCGCGCATGCGCTTCCAGCGCGTCGAAGTTGAACCCCCACACGTCGTCGTACTTGAAGCGCGACGCGTTGTTGACGAGCGCGTCGACTTGACCGCATTGCGCGACGACGCGCGGCACGAGCGCACGGCACTGCGCCTCGTCGGCAAGGTCGGCCTGGAACACCCAGGACTGCGCGCCGAGCGCCTGCGCGTACGCGACCGTCGCCCGCGCCGCGTCGTCCGATGCCCGGTAATGCACCGCGACATCGAAGCCGTGGCGCGCGAGTTCGAGCGCGATCTCGCGCCCGATGCGCTGGGCTGCGCCGGTGACGAGCACCACAGGGCGACCGGTCGCGGTCTTGGCGGTGGATGGGGCCGAGGGGGTCACGGTTTCTACAATGCCCGGATGGAAGAACCCGGGCCGCAAGCAAGGCAGGCGTCGAGTGTATCGGCGGGCACTTCGGCCCGGTTGTGTGCTCGGTTGCGTGCACTCATTGCGCGCCAGATCGGCGCCGCCGGCGGCTGGCTGCCGTTCGACCGCTTCATGGCGATGGCGCTCTACGCGCCGGGCCTCGGCTACTACGGGCGCAGCGATCGGCAGTTCGGCCTGATGCCGGCCTCGGGCAGCGACTTCGTCACCGCACCCGAGTTGTCGCCGCTCTTCGGCCGCACGCTCGCGAAGCCGCTGGCGCAGGCCCTGCAGGCCTGCGGCGGCGATACGGTGTGGGAGTTCGGCGCCGGCTCCGGCGCGCTCGCCGCGCAGTTGCTGTCGTCCGATGAACTCGGCCCGAGCTTGCGCCGCTACGCGATCGTCGAGCTGTCGGGCGCGCTGCGGGAGCGCCAGCGCGAGACGCTCGCCGCGCATGCCGATCGGGTCGAATGGCTGGACGCGTTGCCCGACGCGATGCACGGCGTCGTCATCGGCAACGAGGTGCTCGACGCGATGCCGGTGCAGTTGCTGCGCTGGGACGGCTCGCAGTGGCTGGAGCGGGGCGTCACCGCCGCGGATGCCGGCACCGACGCGGGCGGGTTCTGCTGGCAGGACCGACCGACGAAGCACGCGCCGCCGTTCGCGCCGGTCGCGGAAGGGCACTTCCTGCCCGGCTACCTGACCGAGATCCACCCCCAGGCCGAAGCCTTCATCGCCACGCTCGGCGAGCGCCTGCAGCGGGGCGCGGCCTTCTTCATCGACTACGGCTTCCCCGAGGCCGAGTACTACCACCCACAGCGCGACGGCGGCACCTTGATGTGCCACCGCGCGCACCGCAACGATCCCGACCCGCTCGCCGACGTCGGCGAGAAGGACATCACCGCGCACGTCAACTTCACCGGCATCGCGCTGGCGGGACAGAACGCGGGGCTCGACGTGATCGGCTACACCTCGCAGGCGCGCTTCCTGCTGAACTGCGGCCTCGTCGACCATCTCGGGCACGCCAGCCTGCCGGCCCGCGCGATGGCGCGCCGCCTCGTCGACGAGCATGAGATGGGCGAGCTCTTCAAGGTGATCGGCTTCGCGCGCGGCTGCGCGTTCGACGCCATCGGCTTCAAAGTCGGCGACCGCTCGCACACGCTCTGAATCAGGGGCGGCGCGGGGCGTTGCGCCGGCGCTGCGGCGGCGGACGCAGGGCTCAGCCCGGCACCTTCGCTTCGGCGCCGCCCGGGCGAAAACGACATTCATCGAACACGCGCACGGTGCAACGGGCGCAGATGTCGTCCTCGAGCCGCGGCACGATCGTGCCGATGGCGACGTGCTTGCTCTCGAAGATGTGGTCGCGCCCGAGCCGATCGATGAAGCCGCTGCGCTTCCACACCGACAACACCTGCGGCCGCGGGCGATGGAAGTACAGATCGCCGCCCATCGCGCGACGACGCAGCAGCTCGGCCTCCCACATCTCGGCGCCGGCCATGTCGATCGTCGTCATGCCCTTGGTCATCACCATCAGCCGCTTGGCCGGCGTCGGCTCGGTGCGCAGCATGTGCAGGTGCTCGGCGACGTGGGCGACGGCGCCGAAGTACACCGAGCCCTCCATGCGCAGGAGCTTGAGCTGCGGACACTCGGGCAGCGTGCCGCTGGGTGCATCGTCGATGATGACGAAGGGCCGGCGCACGTCTTCGGCATAGGTCTTGTTGAAGCCCATCGTGCGCAGCGACGGCCGCGCGCTGCGGTACAGATACGTCACCAGCGACGCGGCGACGCCGCCCAGCACGGCCGCCTCGAGCGAGAAGGTCAGCGTCGCGACGAAGGTGCCGAGCGCGATCGCAGCCTCGGTGCGGTCGAGCGTCAGCACGCGGCGCCATTGCGCCAGGTCGAGCAGGCCCCAGGCCACCACCAGCAGCAGCCCGGCGATCGCCGCGACCGAGATGTAGGCGAGGACCGGCGACGCGAGCAGCAGCAGAACGATCACCATCAGGCCGGAGAACACGGCCGCCAGCGGCGTTCGCGCATCGCTTTGCTCGTTCATCGCGGTGCGGTTGATCGAGCCCGATGAGACCATGCAAGAGAACAGCGAGCCGGCGATGTTCGACAGCCCCTGCCCCAGGCACTCGCGGTTCGGGTCGAACTGCTCGCCGTGGCGGTTCGCGAGCGCGCGGCCGATCGCGACCGTCTGGCCGAGCGAGATGACGGCGAGCGCAAAGGCGATGCCGCCGAGCTTGCGCACCTCGCCCCAGCTGACCGGCGGCGCATTCAGCTTCGGCAGCGTCTGCGGCAGGGCACCGACGAGGACCGTGTTCAGGCCGAAGCGCGACATGCCGAAGGCGCACAGGCTGCCGACCACGAGCGCCGCCAGCAGGTGCTGCCCTGAGCCCAGCCAGCGCCTGGACAGCAACGCCGTCGCCAGCGTCAGCGCGCCGACCGCGAGCTCCGGCCAGCTCGCGATCAGGTCGTTGCCGGCGTGGATGCCGATCAGCACCGCCGCCCCGGTCAGGAAGCCGAGCATGACGGTGGGCGAGATGAAGTTCGTGATGGCACCCAGGCGCAGCAGGCCGAGCGTCGCCTGCAGGATGCCGACCGCCAGCGTGACCGCCACCGCCAGCAGCGGGTAGGCCGGGTTGTCGACCGCGGCCAATGGCGCCAGCATGCTGGCCAGCGCGAGCGATATCGCATTGCTCGGGCCCGACACCAGCAAGCGGCTCGAGCCGGCCAGCGCCGCCACGATGCAGGGCACGATGCTGGTGTAGAGCCCCCAGGCCGGCGGCAGGCCGGCGAGCGCCGCAAACGCGATGCCTTGCGGCAGCACGATGAGCGCGCCGATCAGCGCCGCCTGCGCGTCGGCGCGCACGGTGTCGCGGTTGAGCATCCAGACCCACGGGCCGAAGACCTGCGCGGCGCGGTGACGCGCCAGCGCGGGCCATTGGGTCGTATCGATCCGCCGCACCGTCAGCGACGCTCAGACTTCGGGGCCGGCGCGGCCCGTGCGGCCAGGTCCGGGCGGCAGGCGGGTGCGGCGCGCAGCCGCAGCAGCGCCGCTTCCTGCCGCGGCGCCGGCCCGGGTCGGCCTGACCGTCCGCGCGCGTTCATCGACAAATGCAATCGCCAGTTCCACGTTGCCGAGTTGAACATGATTCCGTGCGCCCGCAACAGCGCGCGCGCGTGCCGCTGATTGCGCTCGCGCAACTTGTCGCATTCTTTCAACGCAGCTTCATGCCGCGCGGCGTCGGTTCACGGCGCGGGGCCCGTTGCGGCACGACGGCGCGTTCGCCCCGGCACGGGTCGCCGACGAACCCGGCTGCAACCCGAGGTCACGACCGCCTTGCGCCCGCAGGGCCGGCCTCAGCACGGCAGCGCCGCGGCGACGGCCCGCACGCGCGCTTCATGCACGGCGGCGCCAATCGCCGGGCCGGCCAGGCCGCGCGCCGCGGCGTCGGCGGCGATGGTGGCGGTGTCGACATCGAGCGCTGCCGCCTGCACCGCGCGCAGCCGCGCGCGCTGCGGATAGGGCGTGTCGGCGAAGCCGGTGCGCCCGCGGGCGTCGCACTCGCAGGCCAGCAGGATCTCGTCGAAGCGTGCCGGCTTGCGGATGGCGTCGCAGCGCTCCAGAAGCCGTACGAGCGCGGCCGCGCCGAGCTCGCCGCCGCGGTGCACGTTGCCATGCTCGCGCGCGACGACTTCGGCGAGCTCGCGGCATTCGGTCGGCACGCGCCAGCGCTCGCAGAGCTTTCTCGTCAGGCGCACGCTGCGCTGCTCGTGGCCGATGTGGCGCGGCCATTCGTCGCGCGGCGTGCCGCCCTTGCCGAGGTCGTGGCAGAGGCAGGCGAAGCGCACCGCGAGCGGCGCGGCGAGCCGCGCGGCCATGTCCAGCACGAGCATCAGATGGACGCCGGTATCGATCTCGGGGTGAACGTCGGCGCGCTGCGGCACGCCCCACAGGCGATCGACCTCGGGCAGCAGCCGCGCCAGCGCGCCGCAGGCGCGCAGCACGTCGAACATGCGCGACGGGCGCTGCTCCATCAGGCCGCGCGACAGCTCCTGCCAGACGCGTTCCGGCACCAGCGCATCGGCGTCGCCTTCATCCACCATGCGCCGCGCGAGCGCGATCGTCGCGTCGGCGACGCTGAAATCGGCGAAGCGCGCGGCAAGCCGCGCCAGCCGCAGGATGCGCACCGGGTCTTCGGCGAAGGCTTCGGAGACATGGCGCAGCACGCGCGCCGCGATGTCGCGCTCGCCGCCGAAGGGGTCGATGACGCGGCCGGCTTCGTCCTGCGCCATCGCATTGATCGTCAGGTCGCGGCGCGACAGGTCCTGCTCGAGCGTCACGTCGGGCGCGGCATGCACGGCGAAGCCGCGGTAGCCGGGCGCCGTCTTGCGCTCGGTGCGCGCGAGCGCATATTCCTCGCGCGTCTGCGGATGCAGGAAGACCGGGAAGTCGCGCCCAACCGGCAGATAGCCGGCGTCGACCAGCGCCTGCGGCGTCGCGCCGACGACGACCCAGTCGCGGTCCGTCACCGGCAGCCCGAGCAGCCGGTCGCGCACCGCACCGCCGACGAGATAGGTTTGCATGACGCCGCAGTCTATCGGTGCGGCGCCGGCACGCGTCACTCGTAGCGCAGGGCCTGGATCGGCAGCATCGCCGCCGCGCGCCGTGCCGGGTAGTAGCCGAAGAAGATGCCGACCGCGGCCGAGAAGCCGACCGCGAGCGCGATCGCGCGGCCGTCGAGCACCACCTGCCAGCCGGCAAAGGCGGCCACGCCCCAGGTCGAGAGGGCACCGACGACGATGCCGATCGCGCCGCCGATCAGGCTCATCGTCATCGCCTCGATCAGGAACTGCAGCAGGATGTCGCGCCCGCGCGCGCCGACCGCCATGCGCAGCCCGATCTCGCGCGTGCGCTCGGTGACGCTCACCAGCATGATGTTCATGATGCCGATGCCGCCGACGACGAGGCTGACGCCGGCGACGGCGGCGAGCAGCAGCGTCATGACGCGGCTCGACTCCTCCTGCGCCGCAAGCATCTCGGTCAGGTTGCGGATGCTGAAGTCGTCGTCCTGCCCCGGCTGCTGGCGGTGGCGCTGGCGCAGCAGCGCGCGGATGTTGTCCTCGGCGAGCTTCATGCTCTGGCCTTCGCGCACCTTCACGCTCATCGCGCTGATGCGCAGCAGGCGCCCGCTCCAGTTCTGGATGCGCTTGCGAAAGGTCGCGATCGGCACGATCACGGTGTCGTCCTGATCCTGGCCGTACGAGTTCTGGCCCTTGCGCTCGAGCACGCCGATCACCGTCACCGGCACCGTCTTGATGCGAATCGTCTGGTCGATCGGATCGGCGTCGCCGAACAGCTGCTCGGCGACCGTCTTGCCGATGATCGCGACCTTGCCCGCGCCCGACATCTCCGCCGCCTCGAACATCCGCCCTTCGGCCAGCGGCCAGTCGCGCACCTCGAAGTAGTCGTTCGTCGTGCCGTAGATCGAGGTGCTCCAGTTGGTGTTGCCGGCGACGATCTGCAGCCCCGTGCGCAGCGAGGGCGCGACCGCCTGCACCTCGGGCACCTCGGCCGCGATCGCGCGCGCGTCGTCCTCGGTCAGCGACTGGCCGCTTTGCGCACCGAGGCGCACGCCGCCCTGCGTGATCGTGCCCGGCAGCACGAGCATCAGGTTCGAGCCCAGGCTCTTCATCTGCTCGGCGACGCGCTCCTGCGCGCCGGTGCCGATCGCCAGCATCGTGATCACGGCCGCGACGCCGATGATGATGCCGAGCATCGTCAGGATGCTGCGCAGCAGGTTCGTCGACAGCGCGCGCCACGCCAGGCGCAGCGCGGCGAGCGCGTTCACGCGGCGGCGGCGGGCACTGCCGCGCGGTGCGACGCCTGCGCGCAATCCTCGATCACGCGGCCGTCCCTGAAGGTGATGCGTCGGCGCGCCCAGGCGGCGATGTCGATCTCGTGCGTGACGAGGACGACCGTCATGCCCTGCGCATTCAGCTCGGCGAGCAGCCGCATGATGTCTTCCGACGTCTTCGAATCGAGCGCGCCGGTCGGCTCGTCGGCGAGGATGAGCTGCGGCGCGTTGACGAGCGCGCGTGCGATCGCGACGCGCTGCTGCTGCCCGCCGGAGAGTTCGGCCGGCGTGTGCGCGGCGCGGCCGGCGAGGCCGACGCGCTCCAGGCTTGCGAGCGCACGCGCGCGGCGCGCGGCCGGCTTGATGCCGGCGTAGATCATCGGCAGCTCGACGTTCTCGGCCGCGCTCGTGCGCGGCAGCAGGTTGAACTGCTGGAACACGAAGCCGATGCGCCGGTTGCGCGTCGCCGCGAGCTCGTCGCCGCTCATCGCATCGACCGCCTCGCCCGCCAGCCGGTAGTGGCCCGATGTCGGCCGGTCGAGGCAGCCGAGGATGTTCATCAGCGTGCTCTTGCCGGAGCCCGACGCGCCCATCACGGCGACGAACTCGCCCGCCTCGATCGTGAGCGAGACACCGTCGAGCGCGTGCACGAGCTGCTCGCCCATGGCGTAGGTCTTGACGAGCTCGGTGGCCTCGATCAACGCCATGCGTGCGCCCTCAGAACGGCGAGCGCGGCCGCCGCGTTTCGGCGCCCGGCGCGTTGACGCCGACGATGACGGGCGCGCCCTCCTTCAGCACGCCCGCCTCGGGCGCGCCCGGCGGCACGATCAGCTCGGTCGAGATGCCGTCGCTGATGCCCAGGCGCACGCTGTAGGCGACCGGCTTGCCGTCGTCGCCGAGCAGGTAGATGCGCCCGCGCGTCGTCTGCCGCCCGCCGAGCTCGGCCAGCAGCTGCTGATAGCGCGCCTGCTGCGCCGGGGTGAGCTGCTCGGCGATGCGCGCGCGCATGTCGGCCAGGATGCGCTCGCGCGCCTTCGCGCGCTCGTCCTCGCCGAGGCCGCGCAACTCGGCGAACCGCGGCCGCGCCGCCGCGATCACGGCGTCGACCTTCTCGGTCTGCGCCGCATCCAGCGCGAGGTCGGCGACGAGCCGGTCGCGCAGGGCGCGCAGCGGCGCACCGCCCGCCGCCGGCGCCGAACCTGCGCTGGGCGCGGGCGCTGCGCGCGCCGCTGTGACTGCAGACACACCCGACGCCGCGCCTGCCGACGCCGCCGGCGCCGGTTCGACGCCGGCAACGCGCACGCGCAGCGCCGCGTTCGGCACCTTGAGCACGGCGTCGCGGGTGTCGACGACGATCCGCACGTTGGCCGTCATGCCCGGCAGCAAGGCGTTGCCCGGGTTGTCGAACGGGATGACGACGGTGTAGGTGACGACGTTCTGCGCCGACACCGCCGCCTTGCGGATCTGCCCGACCTGGCCTTCGATCGTCCGCCCCGGCATCGCGTCGAGCGTGAAGCTCACGCGCTGCCCGGGCCGCACGCGGGCGACGTCCGCCTCGTCGATCGACGCCTCGACCTGCATGTCGTTGAGGTTGCGCGCGATGATGAAGAGCTCGGGCGCCTGCAGGCTCGCGGCGACGGTCTGGCCGACGTCGACGCTGCGCTTGATGACGATGCCGTCCACCGGCGAGCGGATCTGGGTGTGCTCGAGGTCGACCCGGGCCTGCGAGAGCGACGCCTCGCGCTGACGCACGACGGCCTGCGCGCTCGCCACCTGCGCCTGCGCCACCGCGAGCTGCGCCTGCGCCACCTTCACCACCTCGCCGAGCGTGCCTGCGAGGTTGCGCGCGCTTTCGAACTCGGCCTGCGAGATGAACGCCTTGGCGAGCAGATCCTGCTTGCGGGTGAGGTCGCGCTGCGCGTTGTCGGCGTCGAGCCGCGCCTTGGACAGGCTGGCCATCACGGCGGCGACGTTGGCCTGCGCATTGACGACCGTGGCGCGCGCCGCCTCGAGGTCGGCGCTCGCCTGGTGCACCTTGTACTCGAAGCTCTGCGGGTCGATGCGCGCGATCAGCTGGCCGCTCTTCACCTCGCTGTTGAAGTCGACCAGCATTTCGGTGATCTGCCCCGACACCTGGCTGCCGACGCTGACCTGGCGCACCGGGTTGACCGTGCCCGACGACGACACTGCGGCCTGCAGCGCGCCGCGCTCGATCGGTGCCGTGCGGTAGCTCACCTCGCTGTCGCCGCTGCGGGCGAACCACCAGGCCGCACCAGCGGCGGCCGCGACGATCAGGGCGGTGCTGATCCAAACGCTTTTCTTCATCTTGTCGTCAAGCAAGGCAATGCGATCGGCCCGTGCCGGTCAGATCATCGGCATCGTAGGCACGCAATGTAAAGCCGGCATGTCCGGCCGCCTGCAAAACGACGGCCCGGGCGCGGCCGGCGCCGGCAGTACGTCTCGATCAGGGCCGATGATCGCTGCCCGCGGGCATTGCGGGCAGCTCGGGCCCGCCGGGGCTTGGCGTGCGTGCCGCGTTCATCACCATCGCGAGCAGGCCGTAGTAGCCGACGAGCCCGATCAGGTCGATCGCACCCTGCTCACCGAAATGGCGCACTGCGGCCGTCCAGGTTGCGTCGGTGACCTGGCGGTCGCGTTCCAGCTCGTCGCAGAGGTCGAACACCACCGCTTCGTCCGCGGCGAGCGCGGGCGGCCGCCGCCCTGCGCCGATCGCTGCGATCGTCTCCGGCGCGACGCCCTCGCGCGCCGCGATCGGCGCGTGGATCGCCCACTCGACCGGCTGCGACCAGGCGCGCGCGACGAGCAGGATCGCAAGCTCCGAGAGCCGCTGGCCGAGCGCGCTGCGGTAGCGCAGGTATTCGCCCATGCGCTGCGCGTGGCCCATCAGCTCGGGGCTGCGCAGGAGCGGCACGAAGGGCGAGAGGAGCGCGCCGCGCGGGCCGGCGATGACCGCCTCGGCCTCGCGGCGCTGGGCCGCGCTCCATTGCGCCGGCGGGATCGGCGGCAGGCGGTCGGCGCTCACGGTGCGGCAGCGGCCCCGGCGGGCGCCGGGTCGGCCGCTTCGTTGATCGCTTCGTTGATCGCTTCGTTGATCGCTTCGTTGATCGATTTCGCGAGGCGATCGACGATTTGGTCGAGCTCGGCTTCGGTCGCGATGAAGGGCGGCGCGAGCAGCACGTGGTCGCCGCGCTGGCCGTCGATCGTGCCGCCCATCGGGTAGACGAGCAGGCCGTTCTTCATCGCCGCCGCCTTCACGCGCGCATGCAGTTTCAGCGCCGGGTCGAACGGCGTCTTGCTCGCGCGGTCCTGCACCAGTTCGACGCCCATGAACAGGCCGCGGCCGCGGATGTCGCCGATGTAGGCCTCGGCGCCGAGCCGCCCGGTGAGCGCGCGCCGCAGGTGGTTGCCGCGGTCCTGCACCTGCTGCAGCAGCCCGTCGCGCTCGATCACCTGCTGCACCGCGAGCGCGGCGGCGGCGGCGACCGGATGGCCGATGTAGGTGTGGCCGTGCTGGAACAGGCCGCTGCCCTTGCGCAAGGCATCGACGATGCGGCCCTGGGCCAGCACCGCGCCGATCGGCTGGTAGCCGCCGCCCAGGCCCTTGGCGATCGTCATCAGGTCGGGCGTCACACCCTCCTGCTCGACCGCGTGCAAGGTGCCGGTGCGGCCCATGCCGCACATCACCTCGTCGGCGATGTAGAGGATACCGTAGCGGTCGCACAGCGCACGCACGCCGCGAAAGTAGCCGGGCGTCGGCGGCACCGCGCCGAGCGTCGCGCCGACGACGGTCTCGGCGACGAAGGCGATCACGCGCTCGGGGCCGATCTTCTGGAAGGCGGCGTCGAGTTCGGCCAGCAGGCGCTGGGTGTAGTCGTCCTGGCGTTCGTTGTCGCGCCGGTCGCGGTACTCGTAGCAGGGCGAG
>JAMLIM010000109.1 GCA_023954175.1 Rhizobacter sp. | reverse complement strand
TCGAGTTGCCGCACATCGGGCTCTTGCCGGCGGGAACGTACTGGCGGAGCCATTCGATCACCTGCGCCTCGGCCGCCGCCTCGTTGATCGCAGACGCCTTCACGCGGTCGATCAGGCCGCTCTTGCCGTGCGTCGCCTTGTTCCAGTTGTCCATCGCGTCGAGCGTCGCGTCGCTCTGGTGGAGTGCAAAGACCGGGCCTTCGACGCGGCGCGTGACCTCGGCGTCGGTGACGACGACCGCGATCTCGATGATGCGGTCGCGGTCCGGGTAGAGCCCTGTCATCTCGAGGTCGATCCAGACCAGATTGTTCTCGTCCTTCGCGAGCATCGGGCCGGCAGGGATGGCGGAGTCGGGCATGGGGGTTCCTGAGGGGTCGCGCTGGGGGTTCGATTTTGGCAGCCCTACACTTGCGGGCATGGAACTCGAATTGTCTGCGTCGCTCGCGCTGTCGCTCGCGTTCGCATTCGCGCTCGCGGCGTCGATGCTCGTCAAATTCTGGCTCGCGACGCGCCAGATGCGCCACGTCGCGGCGCACCGCGGCGCGGTGCCGGCGCCCTTTGCGCAGCGCATCAGCCTGCAGGCGCACCAGCGCGCGGCCGACTACACGCTCGCCAAGGGGCGCTTCGGCCTCGTCACGATGGCGTTCGGCGCGGCGGTGCTGCTGGGCTGGACGCTGCTCGGCGGGCTCGACGCGCTCAACGCCGCGCTGCGCGACGCGCTGCAGCCGCGCTTCGGCGATATGGCGTATCAGCTTGCGCTGCTCGCCGCCTTCGCGCTGATTGGCGGGCTGATCGAGCTGCCGATGGAGCTCTATTCGACGTTTCGCATCGAGCAGCAGTTCGGCTTCAACCGCATGACGTGGAAGCTCTATGTCGTCGATCTCGTGAAGGGCGTTCTCGTCGGCGCACTGATCGGGCTGCCGATCGCCGCGCTCGTGCTGTGGCTGATGCAGGCGGCCGGCGCGTTGTGGTGGCTGTGGGCGTGGGGCGCGTGGATGGCGTTCAATCTCGCGATCCTGGTGCTCTATCCGACCGTCATCGCGCCGCTCTTCAATAAATTCGTGCCGCTCGCCGACGAGGGCCTGAAGGCGCGCGTGCAGTCCTTGATGGCGCGCTGCGGCTTCAAGGCCAAGGGCCTGTTCGTGATGGACGGCAGCCGCCGCTCGGCGCACGGCAACGCATATTTCACCGGCCTCGGCGCCGCCAAGCGCGTCGTCTTCTTCGACACGCTGCTCGCCAAGCTCTCGCCGGGCGAGGTCGAGGCGGTGCTCGCGCACGAGCTTGGCCACTTCAAGCACCGCCACGTGACGAAGCGCATTGCGATGATGTTCGGCTTGAGCCTGCTCGGCTTCGCCCTGCTCGGCTGGCTCACGCGCGAGGCATGGTTCTACGCCGGCCTCGGCGTGCAGCCCAATCTGGCCGCGCCGAACGATGCGCTCGCGCTGCTGCTGTTCATGCTCGCGCTGCCGGTGTTCGGCTTCTTCGTCTCGCCGCTCTTCGCGCAGCTGTCGCGCCGCCACGAGTTCGAGGCCGACGCCTACGCCTGCGCGCAGGCGAGCGGCGCCGACCTCGCCGCCGCCCTGCTGAAGCTGCACGAGGACAATGCGTCGACCTTGACGCCCGACCCGCTCTACGTGCGCTTCTACTATTCGCATCCGCCTGCCTCCGAGCGGCTGGCGGCGCTGCCGACGGCCTGAAGGATCGACATGACGAATCTGCTTGAACTGCACTGCCGTCCGCTCGAAGGCACGAAGCCGATGAGCGACGACGAGATCGCGACCTACCTGCACCAGGTCAGCGGCTGGAAGCTCGTCGACGGCGCGATCGAGAAGACGCAACGCTTCGCCAACTTCCACGAGACGATGGCGTTCATGAACGCGCTCGCCTGGATCTGCCATGTCGAGGACCATCACCCCGACGTCGCGCTCTCGTACGATCGTTGCGTCGTGCGCTTCAACACGCACTCGGTGGGCGGCATCTCGATCAACGACTTCATCTGTGCCGCCAGGGCCGATGCGCTGTTGCCCCCTGCGGATTGAGCGCAAGACGATGCGCCGCGTCGTCCGGTGAGCAAGGGCGTCGAGCTCGACATCGGCCTCGTCGTCGCCGGCCACGGCCGCCATTACATCGTCGAGACACCCGAAGGCGGCCGCCTGATCTGCCACCCGCGCGGCAAGAAGAGCGACTGCGTCGTCGGCGACCGCGTGCGCTGGCTGCCGACGGGCGACGCCGAGGGCGTGATCGAGAGCATCGAGGATAGGCGCAGCCTGTTCTTCCGCCAGGACGAATGGAAGACCAAGTCCTTCGCCGCCAACATCGACCAGTTGCTGGTGCTCGTCGCCGCCGATCCCCCGTTCAGCGAATCGCAACTCGCGCGCGCGCTGATCGCGGCGGAATCTCAAGACATCGCCGCGCACATCCTGCTCAACAAGGCCGACCTGCCGCAGTTCGGCGCCGCGCGCGAGCGGCTGGCGCCCTACGCCGCAATGGGCGTGACCGTCATCGAGGCCGCGCTGAAGGCCGACCCGGAGGCGGCACGCGCGCGGCTCGCTGCGCAACTCGCGGGCAAGGCAACGCTCGTGCTCGGGCCGAGCGGCGCGGGAAAAAGCACGCTCATCAACCTGCTCGCGCCCGGCGCGCAGGCGCAGGTGGGCGAGATCTCGCGCGCGCTCAACGCCGGGCGGCACACGACGACGACGACGCAGTGGTACTGGCTCGATGCCGCGCGCTCGACCGCCCTCATCGACTCGCCCGGCTTTCAGGAATTCGGCCTGCGCCAGCTCGACGCCGCCGAGCTCGCCGGCTGCATGCCCGATCTGCGCGCCCACGCACAGGCCTGCAAGTTCTACAACTGCAGCCACCGCCATGAACCGGGCTGCGGCGTGCTCGCGGCGCTAGAACGCGGCGAGATCAGCGCCTCGCGCCACCGCATCTACTGCGAACTGTGGGACGAGCTGAGCTGAGCTGATTCGCGTCCGGCGCGCGGCCCCGGCCGATCGCGGCGGCGCTTCAGCCGACGAGGTTCGCGAGCGACAGCAGCGCCAGCAGCAACATCCACAGGACGACCGAGCGCCAGACGAGGCCGACGACGCTGCGCAGATGGCCGAGCTCCGGCGCGATGCCGGGGGTTGAGCCCTGTGCATCGACGGCGTCCGGCGAGGCGCCGCTCTCGAAAGTCTGCGAGCGGTCCGGCGTCACGCCGGGCGCCGCCGCGCCGCCCAGCTTGACACCGACCGCGCCGGCCGCAGCGGCGAGGATGATGCCTTCGTTCGGGTACCGCCAGAGCATCGCGTCGCGCCGCCAGCACGTCACCGCCTCCTCGAAGTTGCCGACGACGGCGAAGCCGAAGGCGGTCATGCGCGCCGGCACATGGTCGACCTTGCTGAAGAGCTGGCGCGAAAGCCACATCAGTCGTTCATTCGTCGGCAAACCCACCGTGCGGCTCTTGTAGGCCCAGTAGCGGCTCGCGAACTCCGACATCCGGTACAGCACGGCGCCGGCCGGGCCCAGGCCGAAGGCGGAGAGCAGCACGAACCAGAAGAACACGCCGAACACATGGCGGTGCGCCGCGAGCAGCGAATGCTCGATGACGTGACGCAGCAGTTCGGTGCGCGGCAGCTCGCTCGCGTCGAGGTGGCGCCACTGCGCCAGGCGCTGGCGTGCGGTGGCTTCGTCGCCCTGCTCGAGCGCGTCCCTGATGTCGGTGAAGTAATGGCTGAACTGCCGAAAGCCGAGCGTCAGATAGAGCACGCCGACGTTCCACGCGAGCGCGAGGATCAGGCTGACCCGCGCCAGGGCGAAATAGACGCCGAACGAGACGAGCGCGGGCAGCACGACGGTGATGGTCCAGACGACCCAGGCGTGCCGGTCGCGGCCGGCGTTGAAGTTCTGGCCGGTCCATCGCATCCAGCCGACGAGCGCACCGAACACCCAGTTGCCGCGTGGCAACGGCTTGAGCTGCTCGATCAGCAGGGCAAGCAGGACGGCGAAGAAACTCATGCGCTGCGATGATACCGGCGCACCTGGCCGCGGCGCGCGGCTGGGCCGGCACTGTGCCGAGAGACCCGGCTGGGCCGGTCCTATGCCGAGAGGAAGCGATACAGGTTGCGCAGCATCGCGGCGGTCGCGCCCCAGACGAAGTAGCGCCGCGGATGGCCCTGACCGTCGATACCTTGCCAAGGCATCGAGAGGAACTCGCGCCGCACGCCGCCGAACTCGACCACGTGGCGTCGATGATGGGCCGGGTTCATCAGGAAGGCGAGCGGCACCTCGAACACCTCGGCCACCTCGAACGGGTCGGCCATGGTCTGGAAGCCCGGCCGCACGAGTGCAACGACGGGCGTCACGACGAAGCCGGTGCCGGTCGTGTACAGCGGCATCGCACCGAGCACGTCGAGATGCGAGGTCTGCAGGCCGATCTCTTCCTGCGCCTCGCGCAGCGCGGTCGCGGTCTCGTCGGCGTCGTACGGTTCGGCGCGCCCGCCCGGAAACGCGATCTGCCCGGGATGGTCGTTCAGATGGTCCGTGCGCTGGGTCAGCAGCACCGTCGGCTCGTCACGATCGACGATCGCCACGAGGACCGATGCGCGTGTCGGCGCGCGCTCGATGAAGCGTGGTTCGGTCGAGTTCTCCGGCGTCCAGCGCGGCGGCGCGATGAAGCGCTGCCGCAACGCGGGGGGCAACAACTTGTCGCGCGCGACCGACGGCAGGTGATCGTCGACGCCGATCACCGGCAGATCCTGCGGATTGAAGCTGAGCGACATGGCGTTGGATCGATCCGGGTGCGCGAAACGACAAAGCCGCCTGGGCGTGATGCTGCAGGCGGCTCTTCGGCGCGGGGTCAGTGCCCTCGGTGGGCGGCGCTCAGGAGAGCTTTTCCTTGATGCGCGCCGACTTGCCCGAGCGCTGGCGCAGGTAGTAGAGCTTGGCGCGCCGGACATCGCCGCGGCGCTTGACCTCGATCGACGCGATCAGCGGGCTGTAGAGCTGGAAGGTACGCTCGACGCCCTCGCCGTTCGAGATCTTGCGCACGATGAAGCTCGAATTGAGCCCGCGATTGCGCTTGGCGATGACGACGCCTTCATAGGCCTGCAGCCGCTTGCGGGTGCCTTCGACGACCTTGACGCTGACGATCACGGTGTCGCCGGGGGCGAACGGCGGCACGGTCTTGTCGAGGCGGGCGATTTCTTCCTGCTCGAGTGTTTGGATCAGATCCACTTTGATTCTCCAGGCGATCGTGCCCGCGCTTCGAATTTGAATGGGTCGCGGCACTGAAGGGCCGCAACAGCCGGGCAGAGGATCGAAAAGCCTGTGATTATAGCTGGAGCGCTGCGAGAAAGCGCTCGTCCGTCCTGGTCAGGGCGCCGGCGGCACGCGCGGCGGCGATCAGGTCGGGCCGACGGCGCGCCGTGAGTTCGAGCGAACGCTCGCGCCGCCATTGCGCGATCTCGCCGTGGTGGCCCGAGAGCAGTACCGGCGGCACTGCATCGTCGCCACCGGGTGTCGGCCAGTTCTCGGGCCGGCTGTAGTGCGGACAGTCGAGCAGGCCGTCGGAGAAGCTGTCCTGCTCGTGCGACTGGGCGTCGCCGAGGACACCCGGCTGCAAACGCGCAACGGCGTCGAGCAAGGCGAGCGCCGGCAGTTCACCGCCCGAAAGCACGAAGTCGCCCAGGCTCAGCTCGAGCGTGACGTGGCGGTCGATGAAGCGTTGGTCGACACCCTCGTAGCGCCCGCACAGCAGGATCGCGCCGTCGCCGGCCGCCCACTCGCGCACGAGGGATTGATCGATGCGCCGCCCGGTCGGCGTGAACAGCACCAGCGGCGCCGGTTGCGCGTCGCCACGGGCGGCGCGGACCGCCTGCAGCGCGCGCTCCAGCGGCTCGGCCAGCATCACCATGCCGGGTCCGCCGCCGTAGGGCCTGTCGTCGACGCGGCGATAGGCGGTGTCGGCGAAGTCACGCAGGGGCCAGAGCCTGACATCCACCTGCCCACCCTCGAACGCCCGTCGCGTGACGCCCAGCGTCAGGTGCGGGCCGAAGAGTTCAGGAAAAAGCGTGATGACGTCGAATCGCATCGCAGGAGCGCGGCGGGCTCAGTAATCAAGGCCCCAATCGACGATGATGCGCCGCTCGGCGAGTTTGACCTCGTCGACGTAGGCGGCGACGAACGGGATCAGCCGCTCGGCGTCCTCACCGGGCGCCGGTTCGGCGCCCGCCGTTTCAGCGCGAGCGACACGCATCACGCTGTGCGGCCCGGTGTCGATCAACCCGGCCACCGTGCCGAGCGCGTCGCCCTGCCGATTGACGACATCGAGGCCGATCAGGTCGACCCAGTAGAACTCGTCGGGGTCGGTGCTCGGAAAGCTCTCGCGCGAAACGAAGATGCGCGCACCGCGCAGCGCCTCCGCACCGGAGCGGTCGGCCACGTCCTGGACCTGCGCGACGATGCCGTCCCCATGCTCCTTCGCCTGTACGACGCGCAGCATTGACGGCAACGGGGCGCCCTCGCCCGGCCGCCGAGAGGCAGGCGCGTGCTTCAAGAACCAGCGCTTGGACGAGAAGACCGCCTGTGGATCGGCCGCATAGGCCTGGACCCTGATCCAGCCCTTGACGCCCCAGGCGCCGATGATGCTGCCGACTTCGACCGCATCGCCCGGCCACGCCGGCTCGCCCGCATCGGTCATGGCGACCGCAAGCCGGGAGCGATCAGGCGGCAGCCTTGGCCTGCGCCACGAGGCGCGCGACCGTCGGCGAAAGCTGCGCGCCGGTGCTGGCCCAGTATTCGACGCGGTCGAAAGCGACGCGCAGGGGCTGCTCGCCGCCAGAGGCGACCGGGTTGTAGAAACCCACGCGCTCGATGAAGCGCCCGTCGCGGCGGGTGCGCGAATCGGCGACGACGATGTTGAAGAACGGGCGCCTCTTGGCGCCGCCGCGTGCAAGTCGAATCACGACCATGATGTTTCCTTCAGTCTTGAAAGCATTCACCGCACCAGGAGACACCCAGGCCGAGCGAAATGTGGACGGCCAAGAGCGTCGGCCGCAAGGTAAGGCACCGTAGATACGCCGACGGTTCGCGCCCGCTGTGCGGAATGCGCGCGTCGCCAGCCAGCGCCGTAACCTTTCATTATAAACTCGGCCGCCTCCCTGACGCTGCACCAGCCGTTGCCACACCTGCCGATCCGACCGAGCGACGTTCGCGACATCGCCGCCATCATGGCGATCCACGCTCGGAGCGCCCAGCACAGCAGTTGCACCTTCGAGATCGATATGCCGGAAGAAGCGCAAACCGCACGGCGCTGCGGTGAAGCGCCCGCCCCGGGGCCTGCCGGCGTGAACCCGACCCCCTTCGCACACAGGAGCCGCCAGCCGGCGGTGTGCTGCGCATGACGGTCGGCCCACACAAGTCCAAGGCGCTCGCGACCTGGATCGCGATCGTCGCCGGCGCCTTCGGCCTGCACCGCTTCTATCTCCACGGTGCGCGCGATGGCTGGGGCTGGCTGTACCCGGTGCCGACGCTGCTCGGCCTCTATGGCGTGCGGCGCATGCAGCTGCTCGGTCAGGACGACCGGCTCGCCTGGGTGCTGATTCCCCTGCTCGGCCTGACGCTCGCGAGCGCGATGCTCTCGGCGCTCGTGTACGCGCTCGGCAGCGACGACAAGTGGAACGCGCGCTTCAACCCGGGCGGGCGCACATCGCACGGCAACTGGGCAACGGTTGTCGGCGCCATCATCGCGCTGATGCTGGGCGCGGGCGTGCTGATGGCGACGATCGCCTTCGCCGCGCAGCGTTACTTCGAGGTGCAGGTCGAGACCCAGGCCCGGTACACGATCAGTCGAACAGGCTCAGGCTGACCCAGTAGAACAGGCCCGCGACGAAGGCGGAGGCCGGGATCGTGAAGATCCAGGCCCAGACGATGTTGCCGGCTGTGCCCCAGCGCACCGCCGACGCCCGCCGCACCGAACCGACGCCGACGATCGCACCCGTGATCGTGTGCGTGGTCGAAACCGGAATGCCGAGCGACGACGCCAGAAACAGCGTGATCGCACCGCCCGCCTCGGCGCAGAAGCCGCCGACCGGACGCAGCTTGGTGATCCTCTGCCCCATCGTCTTGACGATGCGCCAGCCGCCGAACATCGTGCCCAGGCCGATCGCGATGTAGCAGGCCCAGATCACCCAGCTCGGCGGATAGGCGTCCGCCGCAGCGGTGTGGCCGGTTGCGATCAGCAGCATCCAGATGATGCCGATCGTCTTCTGCGCATCGTTGCCGCCATGCCCGAGGCTGTAGAGCCCGGCCGAGACGAGCTGCGCACGGCGAAAGAAGTTGTCCACCCGCAGCGGTGAGGCGCGCTTGAACGCCCAGGCGACAGCGACCATCATCGCCCCGCCAAGCAGGAAGCCGAGCAGCGGGGAGACGAAGATGAAGACGACCGTCTTGATGATGCCGCCCGCGATCAACGCACTCGCGCCCGCCTTGACGACAACGGCGCCGACGATGCCGCCGATCAGCGCGTGCGAGGAGCTCGACGGGATGCCGTACCACCAGGTGACGATGTTCCAGACGATCGCGCCCATCAATGCGCCGAACACGACATGGTGATCGACGACGCCGGCGTCGACGATGCCCTTGCCGACCGTTGCCGCCACCTTCAGGTGAAAGACGAAGATCGCCAGCACGTTGAAGAAGGCCGCAAACGCCACCGCCGTCTGCGGCTTCAGAACGCCGGTCGACACGACCGTGGCGATCGAGTTGGCGGCGTCGTGAAAGCCGTTCATGAAGTCGAACGCGATCGCGATCACGACCAGCATCGCGACGACCCAGAAGGCCACCTGCGCCGTCGCCATGGCGAGGCTAGGAATTCTCGAGGACGACGCCCTCGATCAGGTTGGCGACGTCCTCGCAGCGATCGGTGATCGATTCGAGCAGCTCGTAGATGGCCTTGAGCTTGATCAGTTCGCGAACGTCGGTCTCCTCGCGAAAGAGCTTGGACATCGCCGCCCGCATCACGCGGTCAGCATCGGACTCGAGCCTGTCGATCTCCTCGCAGGCCTTGATCGCCTCCTCGGCCACGGAGGGCGTGGACAGCTTCGGCAGCAACGAGACCGCGTGCCGCACCCGTTCGCAGCACTTGACGCTGAGTTCGCCCAGCCTGAGCACCTCGGGCGTCACCTCGCGCACGTCGTACAGCAGCAGCGTCTCGCTCGCGTCCTGCAGCAGGTCCAGGATGTCGTCCATCACGTTGATCAGGCCATGGATCTGCTCGCGATCGATCGGTGTGATGAACGTCTTGTGCAGCAGCCGATGGATCTCGGCCGTGATGCGGTCCGCCAGCCGCTCGGAATGCCCGACCTCATTCGCGTACTTCTCGCGCAGCCCGGGGTCGGCGTAGTGCTCGATCATCAGCATGAAGGCATGCGCGCCTTCGATGATGTGCGCGCCATGCTGATCGATCAGCTCGAAGAAGTTGCCTTCGCGCGGCAACAGCTTGCCAAAGAACATGAGAACTCCCGAGGATGACTTTGGTGCGCGACCCTGCTCATCCAGCCGCCCGGGGGCGAGTGTATCGCCGTCGATCCGAGGCACTGCCTGCATGTCGGCCTGAAGCACGTCCGCTTGACGCCTGGCGTGCGGTTGGCGACCCGCGGCGGCGCAGCGCGTCAGGCCCTGAAGATGAAGTAGGCGGCGCCGACCAGGCACAGCCCGGCCCAGACGAAGTCAAGCTTGAACGGCTGACCCATGTAGAGCATCGCAAAGGGCACGAACACGCCCAGCGTGATGACTTCCTGGGTGATCTTGAGTTGCGCCAGGCTGAAGCCCCCGGCGAAGCCGATCCGGTTCGCCGGCACCTGCAGCAGGTACTCGAACAGCGCGATCGCCCAGCTTGCCAGCACGGCCACGAGCAGCGGCTTGTCGGACAGCGTCTTCAGATGACCGTACCAGGCAAACGTCATGAACAGATTCGAGCCGACCAGGAGCAGCACGGTCTGCGCGGCGACGGATAGCGATGCATTCATGTCACGACCTCGGTGTCTGCCGCCTACGACGCGCGCGCTGGCTTGTGGCCGGGGCCGGCCCTGCTTGCTGCGCTGGTGCGCCGCGCGAGCGCGGGTTTGCTCCGCCCGGCGGTGCCCGCGAGGCGCTCGATCGGCTGGTCGGCGACGCCTGGCAGCAAGGCGGCGACCGCACCCCGCCCCGGGATGCACAGCCCCGGCGCCAGCTCGGCCAGCGGCGCAAGCACGAAGGCGCGCGTGTGCAGGCGCGGGTGCGGCACCGTCAGCGTCGGTGAGGCGATCTGCGCATCGCCGTAGAGCAGCAGATCCAGATCGAGCGTGCGCGGTGCGTTCGGAAACGGCCGCTCGCGGCCATGCCGCCTCTCGATCGCAAGCAGCTGGGCGAGCAGTTCATCCGCATCCAGACTGGTGTCGATCAACGCCACCGCGTTGAGGTAGTCCGGCCCGCCAGCG
>JAMLIM010000108.1 GCA_023954175.1 Rhizobacter sp. | reverse complement strand
GCTCCCCCAGCTCGTCGAGACTTTGCTCCAGCACCCGCAGCATGGCGTCGTTGATCGACACAGCGCCCCTCCCCATGAATCGGTTTGCCGCCATCGTAAGTCAGGTGCCTGATGGCGGCCTCATTCAGGTGAAGGAAGCGCAGCTCGGGCAGCTCGGGGATGACGGGCACGGCCGGCGCGGAAACACTCGGTAACTCCGCCTCTTCGCTTGTCATCCATGAAACATCTGTCCACTCACTCCGGCTTGGTAAACCGGTCTGCCCTCGCTCAAGCCCTGCACCTGCTGCGGCGTACCGGCCCGCGCCTGGCGCTGGCCGCCGCGGCTCTGGTTTGCGGCACGGCGCAAGCCGCCCTGCCGGCGCCGCAGATATTCACACTGGAATTGATTTACAACAACAACGGCGGCGGGGGCTGGACCACCAGCACCAACTGGGTGAACGGAGGCGATCCATGCGATGCCGCAGCGCCTTGGTTCGGGGTCACCTGCGAACTCACGAGCCCGGGGGTTCACAAGGTCGTCGGCGTCAACTTGTCCGCCAATAACCTGAACGGAACCCTGCCTCCGTTGACAGGCCTGGTCGATGTTGAGGATTTGCGGTTCAGCGACAACCGGTTGACCGGGCCGTTGCCGGCGCTCAACACGCTGTGGCAGCTGGGGTCGTTTGTCGCCAACAACAACCAGTTGACCGGGCCTTTGCCCGAGATCGCCGCTCTCAGTCACCTCTATCAGTTCAGCGTGGCCAACAACCAGCTCAGCGGCACCATCCCCAGCCTGGCCGCGCTGCCCGCGATGCTGAACCTCAACCTTGCCGGCAACCAGCTCCAGGGTCCGATTCCCTCGCTGGCAGGCATGCCGGGGCTGCGCGACTTCTGGGTCGCCAACAACCAGCTCACGGGCGCCGCGCCCGACATCTCGGGACTGACTGCCCTGCGTCAGTTCTACATCAACAACAACCAGCTGACGGGCGCGGCACCGACCGTGCCCAGCCCCAGCGCGCTGATCGCCAACAACTCGGGTTTGTGCCCCAACTACCTGACACCTGCCGCCATCCCGCCATCGGCCAACGACACGGCGTGGAACACCGCCACCGGATCGACACCGTGGTCGGCCGATTGCACCGCCGCCCCAGCCCCGCCCGTCAGCGTGACCGACCCCGGCGTGACCGCCGTGCCGACCCTGGGCGAATGGGCGCTGGCGCTGCTGGCGACGATCATGGGCGCGATGGCCTGGGCCCGTCGGCCGCGAGCGGCGCCGTCGGATGCATCGCGCGGTTAGGCACGAATGCGCGCCGCAGCAAGCCGAAGTTCAACGGCAGGTCGGAAGCCGCTCTCCGGGCCTGATTGGCAGTCAAAATGGCCTCTAGCCCTTTCATGACGGGCGCAGGCAGCTACAAAAACAGGAGTTTCCGGGGCTTCAGCGCAGCCGCCGCACCAGCCCGGCGGTGGCGGCGTCCAGCCCCTCGGTGCGGCCGCTGGCCAGGCCCGTTTCCACCGCGCCGGCGTGGCGCTTGCCCAGCTCCACCCCCCACTGGTCGAAGCTGTTGAGGCCCCACAGCGAGCCGCTGGTGAACACGCGGTGCTCGTTCAGCGCGATCAGCGCGCCGAAGCTGGCGGCGTCCAGCCGCTCCAGCAGCAGGAAGGTGGAGGGCCTGTTGCCGGGGAAATGGCGGTGTGCATCATCGGCCACATGGCCGAGCATCAGCGCGCGCGCCTGCGCCAGGGCGTTGGCCAGGAGGCGCGGCTGGTGGCCTTCCAGCGTGTGCGCCGGCTCGCGCACGGCGATGAACTCCACCGGCACCACCTGGGTGCCCTGGTGCAGCATCTGGAAGAAGGCGTGCTGGGCGTTGCTGCCCACCGCGCCCCAGACCACCGGCGCGGTGTCGAAGGGCAGCGGCCGGCCGTGCGCATCCACCCGCTTGCCGTTGCTCTCCATCTCCAGCTGCTGCAGGTAGAACGCCAGGCTGCGCAGGCCGTGGTGGTAGGGCACGACGCAGCGGCTGCCAAAGCGGTGGAAGTTGCGGTACCAGACGTCCAGCAGGCCCAGCTGCACCGGCAGGTTGGCCTCCAGCGGCGCCTCGGCGAAGTGCCGGTCCATGGCGTGGGCACCGGCCAGCAGCGCCTCGAAGCCCGCACGGCCGATGGCCACCGCCACCGGCAGCCCGATCACCGACCACAGCGAGGTGCGCCCGCCCACGCCGTCGTCGAAGGCGAAGCAGCGCCCGACGCCGAACGCACGCGCCGCCTCGGGCCGGGCCGTGAGCGCGACGAAGTGCGCCGCCAGGTCGCTGCCGCCCTGGGCCTCGAACCAGGCGCGGGCCGAGGTGGCGTTGCGCAGCGTCTCGGCCGTGCCGAAGGTCTTGGACGCGACGATGAACAGCGTCTCTTCGGCGGCGAGGTCGTGCGTCGCCTCGGCGAAGTCGGTGCCGTCGACGTTGGAGACGAAGCGGAACGCCATGTCGCGCGCGCTGTAGTGGCGCAGCGCCTCGTAGGCCATCACCGGACCGAGGTCGGAGCCGCCGATGCCGATGTTGACGACGTTCCTGATGCGCTTGCCGGTGTGGCCCTTCCACGCGCCGCTGCGCACGCGCTCGGCGAAGGCGGCCATGCGGTCGAGCACCGCGTGCACCGCCGGCACGACGTTCACGCCATCGACGACGATGGGCGCGTCGCGCGGCGCGCGCAGCGCGGTGTGCAGCACGGCGCGGCCCTCGGACACGTTGATCTTGTCGCCGCGCAACATCGCATCGATGCGCCCGCGCAGGCCGGTTTCGTCGGCCAGCGCCAGCAGCAGGCGCAGGGTTTCGTCGGTGATGCGGTTCTTCGAGTAGTCGAGGTAGATGCCGACCGCGTCGAGCGCCATGCGCTCGCCACGGCCGGGGTCGTCGGCGAAGAGCTGGCGCAGTTGCAGCCCGGCCACGCGCAGGTGATGGGCTGCCAGCGCCTTCCAGGCAGCGCATTGAGTGACCGAAGGAGTCTGCGTGTTGCTCATGCCGAAGGTCAGTCCTTGTTCGAGTGGTCGGCGGCGCCGCGCCGGCGGGCCGCGGCCGGACGCTTCCTCTTCGTGGTCTTCGTGGTTTTTGCGGCCTTGGCGGCGGGGCTGCCTGCGGGTCTTGCGCCCGCTCCCGTGCCGCCTTCCCACATCCGGAAGCCCCCGGCGAACGCATTCGCGTTGTCGCCTGCGCGGCAGCCGGGCGGCAGTTTCTTCAGGTGGCGGATGTTGCCGCCGCCGATCACGGTGTCGTCGGGCACGAGCGCCGCCCGCAACCGCGCGATGACGTCGATCACGCGCTCGCACCACTTCTTCTTGCCGTCGCGCTCGAGCGCCTGCTCGCCGACGTAGTCCTCGAAGGTCTTCCTTCGGTACGGCAGGTGGGCGAGCTCCATCGGCACCACGATGCCTTCGATCACCATCGTCGAGCCGAGCCCGGTGCCGAGGCCGAGGAACAGCAGCTTGCCTTGCCGGTAGCTGCCGAGCGCCTGCATCGCCGCGTCGTTGATCATCTTCACCGGGCAGCCGAAGGCGGCGGGGTAGTCGAAGTCGATCCAGCCGGTGCCCAGGTTGTGCGGTTCGGTGACCGGCCGATCGTGCTTCACGACGGCGGGAAAGCCGATCGACACGGCGTCGTACTTCCAGCCCGCGGCGAGTTTTTTCACACCCGCCACCATCTGCTCGGGCGTCAGGTTCGGGCCCGAGTCGAAGCGTCGCCGTTCGGTCTCGCCGGTGGCGAGAATCTTGACGTGGCTGCCGCCGACATCGATCACGAGTACGTTCATGACTGCCCCTCGCTCGATGGGTACATCGGCCTCTGGCCGATGGCGGCCCGGCGCTCGGTCCGCTGGGGGCTGTCCAGGGCGGCGGGATTCATGCTGCTGCGAGCGCAGCGCTCTTGGAGGTGATCACGCCGAGCAACTCGTGCCATGACTTGACGAACGAGGCCGCCCCTTCGGTCTGCAAGCGCGCGGCCAGCGCGTCCGGATCGACCCCCGCGGCGCGAAAGCGCGCCAGCACGGCCTCGCAGTCGCCGCCGTCGACGGGGAGGGCGGCGCCGAGCTTGCCGTGGTCGGCGAACGCCTCGAGCGTCGCTTCGGGGATGGTGTTGATCGTCAACGGCGCGGCCAGTGCTTCGACGTAGAGCGTGTCGGAGGCCTTCGGGTCCTTCGTTCCCGTGCTCGCCATCAGCAGGCGCTGCACCGGCGCACCGGCGTTCATCACGGCGCGGTAGCGCGGCGAGGCCAGCAGATCGCAGTACGCTTTGTAGGTCTGCTGCGCGATGGCGATGCCGAGCTTCAGGTTCAGCGCCGCCGGCACCTTGTCCGCGACGGCAACATCCCAGCGGCTGACGAACAGCGACGCCACGGATGGGACGAACGGCGACAGGCCGGCCTCGATGCGCCGTTCGATGCCGCGCAGCCAGGCTTCGGCCGAGGCGACGTACTGCGCGCTGGAAAAGAGCAGCGTCACGTTCACCGGCACGCCGGCGAAGATCGCCTCCTCGATCGCGGGCACGCCTTCGGCGGTGCCGGGAATCTTGATGAAGAGGTTCGGCCGCGCGGCGCGCGCATGCAGCTCGCGCGCCGCCGCGATGGTCGACTTCGTGTCGTAGGCGAGCAGCGGCGAGACCTCCAGCGAGACCCAGCCGTCGACGCCGTGCGTGCGCTCGTGCACAGGCCGGAACAGATCGGCGGCGCGGGTGAGGTCGTCGAGCGCCAGTTCGAAGAACAGCGCCTCGCCCGACTTGCCCTCGCCCACCTTGCGGCGAATGTCGTCGTCGTAGTCGGTGCTGCCCTTGATCGCGTGATCGAAGATCGTCGGGTTCGAGGTCAGGCCGGTCACCGACCTCGTGTCGATGTAGCCTTGCAGCGTGCCGCTCGCGAGCAGCCTGCGCGTGATGTTGTCGAGCCACAGGCTCTGACCCAGGGCCTGGAGGCGGGCGGTGGGATTCATGGGCGGGATCCTCCTGGTGGGTGACGGCGGGCACTGCGCCGCGTCAGGTCGGTCCGGGTGCTGCATGCACGCCGATCGACCGACGGACCTCCGGGCATCATAGGCAAGAAGTCCGCGATGCGATCGATGCTCCTGCAGATGAAGTCGGTCGCGAAAGGGGCAATGGTCGATTCCGCTTCAGATGCGGGCAGGGCGTGCCGCAGCGTGCCCCTGCAGGATCGAGGCCGCGCACGCGTGCCGCCCGATGGCCCGAGCACGCCGGCGCGTGGCGGCGTTAGGATTCGACGCGAAGAGGCTGCGCCAACCCATGGAACTCGACCCGGTCATCCTGTCGCGAATTCAGTTCGCGTTCCTGATCAGCTTTCACATCATCTTCCCGGCCTTCACGATGGGCCTGGCGGCGTGGCTGGCGACGATCGAGGGCGCGCACCTGTTCACCGGCAGGGCCGTGTACCGGCGCGTGTTCGATTTCTGGGTCAAGGTCTTCGCCGTGTCGTTCGGCATGGGCGTCGTCACCGGCATCGTGATGGCCTTCCAGTTCGGCACCAACTGGAGTGTGCTGGCGGTCAAGGCCGGCTCGATCCAGGGCCCGCTGCTCGGCTACGAGGGCTTCACCGCCTTCATGCTCGAAGCGACCTTCCTCGGCGTCGTGCTGCTCGGGCGCAACCGCGTGTCGCCGCGCTTCTATTTCTTCGCCTGCTGCATGGTGTCGCTCGGCACGATGTTCTCGTCGTTCTGGATCCTGGCCAACAACAGCTGGATGCAGGTGCCGGTGGGCCATGAAATCATCGACGGCAGGATCGTGCCCAAGGACTGGCTGCAGATCGTGCTTGGCCCGGTGCAACTGGTGCGCTGGCCGCACATGCTGCTGGCCGCCTTCCTGACCTCGGCGATGTGCGTGGCCGCCACCGGCGCCTGGTACACCTTGCGCAAGGTGCACCGCGACGAAGGGCGTGTCATGCTGCATTGGGGGCTGGGCCTGGTTGCGGTGCTGATCCCGGTGCAGATGTACTTCGGCCACCTGACGGGCCTCTACGTGCTCGAGCATCAGCCGGCCAAGTTCGCCGCAATCGAGGCGCGCTGGAAGAACGAACAACCGGCCAGCGAGGTGCTGATCGCCTGGCCCGACGAGGCCAACGAGCGCAACCTCTTCGCCATCACCGTGCCCAAGCTGGGCAGCATGATCGCCTCCGGCAACTGGACCTCGGCCGAGGTCGGCCTCGAATCGTTCCCGAAGGAGGACCGCCCGCCGGTGGTGATCCCGTTCTTCGCCTTTCGCATCATGGTCGGCATGGGCCTCGTCATGCTGGCGGTGTCCTGGTTCGGCAACCTGCTGCGCTGGCGCGGCACGCTGGAGACCCGGCGCTGGTTCCTGTGGTGCACCTACTTGTCGTTTCCGGCCGGCTTCATCGCCGTGCTCACCGGCTGGTACACCGCCGAAGTGGGCCGCCAGCCCTGGGTGATCTACGGCATGCTGCGCACCAGGGATGCGGTCACGCCATCGTTGGTGACGAGCGACGTCGCCCTTTCGCTGGCCGGCTACGTGCTCGTCTATGCGGTGGTCTACAGCTTCGGGCTGTACTACATCTACAAGCTGCTGCACGACGGGCCGAGCCTCGACAGGGCGAACCCGCCCGCGCCCGGCGCCACCGGCAACCGGCCGCTTGCCTTCGCCGGCGATGCCAATGACGCGACCGGCGCGACCGGCGCCAGCGGCGGGAGGGCGTAATGAGCGCGCTGCAGGCCAGCGACCTGGCGCTGTTCTGGGCCGGCGTGATCGCGTTGTCGATCATGGTGTACGTGATCCTCGACGGCTTCGACCTCGGCGTGGGCATCCTCTTCGGCACGCTGCGCGAGGAGCGCCAGCGGGTGCAGATCATGAACACGATCGCACCGTTCTGGGACGGCAACGAGACCTGGCTCGTGATCGTCGGCGCCGGCCTGTTCGCCACCTTCCCTGTCGTCTACGCGGTGTTCATGTCGGCCTTCTACCTGCCCGTGCTGCTGCTGCTGTTCGGCCTCATCTTTCGGGGCGTGGCGTTCGAGTTCCGCCACCGCACGCAACGCTTTCGCTGGCTGTGGGATGCGGGCTTCTGCCTCGGCTCCGTCGTCGTCGCTTTCGTGCAGGGCGCGGCCGTGGGCGCGATGATGCGCGGCATCGCCGTGAGCGATGGCCAGTTCACCGGCGGCTCGCTCGACTGGCTGCATCCGTTCTCGGTGCTCACCGGCATCGGGCTCGTCTTCGGCTATGCGCTGCTCGGCGCGGGCTGGGTGGTCGTCAAGAGCGAAGGCGACTTGCGCGACTGGGCCCACGCGCGCATACCCCGGCTGGCGGCGATCGTGTTTGCGATCATCGGCCTGTGCTTCGTCGTCGTGCTGACGGTGGATGCCGGCGCGGTGGCGCAGAGCCACCTGCGCGAGCGCGCCTGGGGCCTGGCGTTTCCGCTGCTGGGCGTGGTGGCACTGGGCGCTGCCGTGCTGGCGGCGCGCGCGCGGCGCGACCATGGGCCGTTCGGCTTCACGGTGCTGTTCTTCCTGTGCGCCTTCCTGACCCTGGGCGTGATGTTCTGGCCCTTCATGGTGCCCTACCAGGTCACGGTGGCGAGCGCGGCCGCGCCCGATGCGTCGCTGCAGTTCCTGTTCTACGGTGGCGTCGTCGTGCTTCCGATCATTGCGGTCTACACCGCCGGGGTCTATTGGGTGTTCCGCGGCAAGGTGCACACCGGCTACGAATGAGGCTTGGCGGTGCGATGCCTGCCGGCCGCATCACGATCCCGCCACTGCGGCCAATGGCTCGAACACTGCGCACGGCGCTCACCCTTCTCAGGCGCCGGCCAGCGCAACCAGCACCGCGTTCAGCAGATAGACCGCCACCAGCCCGATGCTGACCCAGCTCGTCACGCGCAGCACGCGGCCCTGCGGACGCAGCACGAGGCCGACCATGACCAGCCCCGTCATCACGGTCGCCGTCACCGCGGTGCCGGCGTGCACCGGCGCGGCGTCGGCCAGCAGCGCGCCGCGCCGGTAGAACAGGTCGTCGACGGCGAGGATGGTGACGTTGAACAGGTTGCTTCCCAGCAGGTTGCCGATCGCCATGTCGAGCGCGCCCAGCCGCAGCGCGCCGAACGTCACCGCCATCTCCGGCAAGGTCGTGACGATCGCCATGAACACGGTGCCGACGAAGCTTTGAGACAGCCCGAACGCAAGCGCGAGCCGGTCGGCCACCTCGGGCAACCAGCTGCCGGCGGCGAGCACCACCAGCGCCGACACACCGAATCGCCGCCAGGCGCGACGCGCCGCCTCGCGCGGCGGCGTGCGCGAGGCGGCGGCGGCCGCAGCGTCGGCGACGGCTTCGGCCGCCTCCGCAGCGCGCATGATGCGATCGTGCGCATGTACGTTGCGCAATGCCAGCAGGTACAGGGCCAGCAGCGCGGGGCTGGTCAATCCCAGATTCAACAGCACCGGCAGGCGCGGGCCGGCGAGCAGGCCCAGCGCCGCGAGCCCGAGCAGGACGACGCCGAAGGCCGCCGTCAGCAGGTGTGTCGGGCTCGCGTGCCGGTAGATCGGCTGGCTGGGCTGCAGCGCATCGACGACCACCAGGAAGACGAGGTTGACCACACAGGCGCCGAGCGCGTTGCCGACTGCGAGGTCGGGCGCATCGATCAGCGCCACGGCGCTGATGCCGGAGGCCAGCTCGGGCAGCGACGTCACCGTGGCCAGCAGGGCCAGCCCGACCCAGCCGCGCCCCCAGCCATTCGCATCGGCCAGCGCGTCGGCGCTTTCGGACAGAACGTAGCCGGCGCGCGCGATCAGCGCCGCGCACAGCGCGAACTGCAACAGCAGCCATGGCAGCGAATTCATCGCGCGCGCCGCAACATCCACTTGCGCAGTTCGCCGAACCAGAGCACGGTGCTGCCCATCGCGACGCAGACACCCCACTGGCCGAGGCTCAACGGCACGGTGCCGAACGCGACGTTGAGCCAGCCGACGTGCACCACCGCCACCTGCAGCAGGGCCGAGAGCGCGATCGCGCCCCACAGCCACGGGTTGACGAACAGGTGGTGGAAGGCGCTGACGGTCTCCGAGCGCGCGTTGAAGCAGTTGAACAACTGGGCGAACACCAGCACGGTGAAGGCGGCGGTGCGCGCGTTGTCGAGGCTTTGCGCACCATCGATGATGCCGCCGGGCAGGTAGAGGTCGAGGGTCAGCAGCGCCGCCAGTGCCATCACCAGCCCGATCTCGATCACGCCCCACCACATGCGCGCGTCGATCGCGGGCTCGCTCATCTTGCGCGGCGGGCGCGCCATCACATCCTCGGTCGCGGGGTCGACGCCCATCGCCAGCGCCGGACCCGAGTCGGTCACGAGGTTGATCCACAGGATCTGCGTCGCCAGCAGCGGCAGCACCAGCGCGCCGCTTTCGCCACCGGCACCGAGGCCGATGACGCCGGCGCCGACCACGCCCAGGAACACCGTCAAGACCTCGCCCATGTTGGACGACAGCAGGTAGCGCAGGAACTTGCGGATGTTGTCGAAGATGCCGCGGCCCTCGCGCACCGCCTCGACGATGGTCGCGAAGTTGTCGTCGGCCAGGATCATCTTGGCCGCCTCCTTCGTGACCTCGGTGCCGGTGATGCCCATCGCGACGCCGATGTCGGCCGACTTCAGCGCCGGCGCGTCGTTCACGCCGTCGCCCGTCATCGCAACGATGTTGCCGTCGGCCTGCAGCGCGTCGACGATGCGCAGCTTGTGCACCGGCGCCACGCGGGCGAAGACCGAGGTCTCGCGCACGGCGGCGGCAAGGCCGGCAGCGTCGAGCCGGTCCAGGTCGGCGCCGGTCAGGGCCGTGGCACCGGGCGCCACCAGCCCGAGGTCGGTGGCGATGCGCGCCGCCGTGCGCGGGTGGTCGCCGGTGATCATGATCACGCGGATGCCGGCGCGTTGCGCCTCGCGGATCGCGACCGCCGCCTCCTCGCGCGGCGGGTCGATGATGCCGACCGTGCCGACGAAGATCAGGTCTTGCTCCAGCCGCTCCAGCTCGGACGCGGCCTGCGGGTCTTCCTCCGCGGTCAGCGGTCGGTAGGCGACGGCGAGCGTGCGCAGCGCCTCGTCCGACAGCGCGTCGACATCGGCCGCGGCGTGTGCCCGACGCTCGGCGTCGAACGGCAGCACGTCCATGCCCACGCGCACCTGCGTGCAGCGCTCCAGCAGCACGTCGGGTGCCCCCTTGGTGATGACGACCAGCGCGCCGCCGTGTTCGAGGTCGCGCTCGATGGTGGACATCATCTTGCGGTCCGAGCTGAACGGGATCTCGGCGACGCGCTCGAAGCGCCTTTCGCGTCGCGCGTTCGCCCCCAGCTTGCGCTCGGCCACCAGGAATGCGGCCTCGGTCGGGTCGCCCTGGATCTCCCACGCGCCGTTGTCGGCCTGGCGCAGGTCGGCGTTGCTGGCGAGACTGCCGCCGCAGAGCACGACGACCTGCTCGGCATGGAGCGGGCCGCCGGTGAGCACGCCGCCCTCGTTGCGCACCTGCCCCTGCGGCGTGTAGCCGACGCCGCTGACGCGGCTGCCGCCGGAAGCGGTGAGCACCTTCTCGATCGTCATCTCCGAGCGCGTCAGCGTGCCGGTCTTGTCGGTGCAGATGACGGAGGCCGAGCCCAGTGTCTCGACCGACGACAGCTTCTTGACGACC
>JAMLIM010000107.1 GCA_023954175.1 Rhizobacter sp. | reverse complement strand
AGTAGCCGAGCCGCACGCCGAGGAAGAACAGCAGCAGCGCCCAGCCGGCCGAGGTGTACGACCCGGCGCCGGGCGATGCCGCCGCGCCGGATGCCGCGACCCAGCGCCCGAGCGTGCCGATGTCGCGCGATTCGCAATCGCGCAGCAGCGCCGCGTCGCTCGGGCCGACCTCGAGCGCGCGTGCACTCGCCGTCACCAGCGTGCCCTTGCGGTCGGCGTTGTACAGGCCCGACGCATCGTCTCGCGTCTGGTTCAGCGTGACGTTGACGAGGTGGATCGGGCCGCCGCACGCCTCCGGCTTGTAGCTCGTGAGCCCGGTGTCGTCGCCCTGGACGACCTCGCGCACGCTGGCCTTCGTACCCTTGCGGCTGACCTCGCCGTGGATCAGGTCGCGCGCCTCGTTGCCGATCGCGAGATAGGCCGCCGTCAGGCGCGCCCGATAAAAGCCGTGCAGCGAGGTGGCGTTGGCCATGTGCGCGTTGCGCGCCGACAGCAGCCACCACAGCGTCGTCAGCGCGAGCAGGCCGAGCGCGCGCACGCCGGGCGAAAAGTCGCGCACCGCACGCACCGGCTCGGGCGCGAAGACGAACCACTGCGCGGCCACCATCCAGGCGAGGACGAGCGCGAGCAGGCCGACCGCGCCGCCGAGATTGAGCAGGCGCGGCCCCCAGTCGCTGCCGGTACCGGCGTGCGCCTTCTCGGCAAGCAGCTGCAGCGGCTGCGCCAGCGCGCGCATCAGCAGGATGCCGGCGCTGCCGATGCCGACGCCGCCCCAGACCCAGGTCTCGCCGCTTTGCAGCGCCTCGAGCAGCCACCAGCTGAGCGCGTCGAGCGCGCCGGCCAGGGCCGCCGCCACGGCCGCGAGCAGCACGAGGCGCAGCCCCATCGTCAGCTTCTCGCGCAGACGCGCGACCGCGAGCGCGCGTGATTCGTGCGAGCGGCGCAAGGCCAGGCGCGTGTAGCTCATGCCGACGACGCCCGACCACAACGCGAGCAGCGACCCGAACACGAACAGCGCGCCGCCGTCGCCGCGCGCGAGCGCGCCCGGCGTGGGCCATGCGAGCAGGCTGATGGTGAACGCGGCCGACGCGACGAGCAGATGGATCACCATGTCGCGCCAGGCGCCGCCGAGGCCCGGATGCTCGGCGTCGGGGTTCTCGCGCGCGATCCAGTAGGCCGCCATCAGGCCCGGGACGCACAGCACGAGCATGATCAGCGCGATCGGCCACCAGGGGGTGACCCAGTCCGGCCAGCCCGCGGGGTCGAAGTCGTCGAAACCCTGCACGAGCAGGTGCGGCAGCAGCACGACGAGCACGAAGGGCAGGCACAGCAGCAGCGTCTCGGCGTGGATGGCGACGATCGCGCGCAGGTAGGTCGCCATCGCGATGCCGAGGTCGCGCGCGCCGGACGGCGACAGATAGCGGCCGTTGCGCCGCAGCCATTCGAGCACCGGCGACGTGCTGCGTGCGAGCTCCGCCTGCGCCGCCTCGATGCCGACGAGCGTGACAAGCCGGCCGAACATCGCACCGACGAAGCCGCCGCCGGAGACGGTGGACAGGTAGTCGACGCGCGACAGCAGGCGCTTGCGCGCGAGCCCGCGCAGCATGCCGAGGCCGAAGGTCGCGCTGCGCACGCCGCCGCCGGAGATCGCGAGGCCGACGCGCGGCATCGCGTTGCGGGCCGTGGCGTCGTCCGCGGCCGGCCCGGTCGGGGGTGGCGTGGTCGGCGGCGACGCCTGCGCCGTCGCGGACGCCTGCGCGATCCGCCGCCGCTCGACGATCAGCGCCGCTTCCGCTTCGAACAACGCGCGCAACGGCCCGTCTGCAGGCGGCGCGGACGGCACGGGCGGCGCGGAACGCGGTCGGCTCGGCTCGGGTTTCGCGGCTTCGGTCATCGGGGCTCCGGCAGTTGCTGCACCTGGCCCGGGGGCAGACGTTCGGCAGACGTGCGGCAGGCCCGAATCTAGGGCGCTTGCCCGCGCTTGTCACGCCCCCTGTTCGATCCGGCGCCGACGCCGCGCCGCGCCCCTCCGCGCTTCGCGGTCAGCCGCTCAGCGCCGACGCGCCGAGCGGGACGCTCTCGGCACCGCCTACCCGGCGCGCAACGGGTCGGCGCCGAAACCGCCGTGATCGTCCGCGCGCGGCACGAAGAACCACAGCAGCAGATAGAGGACAACGCCCGTCCCGCCGCACAGCACGAGCGCCACGAAGATCAGGCGCCAGACCCATGCGGCGACGCCGGTGAACGGCTCGAGCCCGCCGCAGACGCCGCCGAGCCAGGCGTCGTCGCGGCTGCGCCGCCAGGCGTTGAGTGTTGCCGCGCCCGCGCCCCCGTCACGGCGCGGTGACGCCTCACCGAGCACCCGCGCCTTGGCGCGTTCGAACTCGACCTGCGAGAGCGCGCCGCGCCGATAGAGTTCGTCGAGCTTGCCGATTTCGTCAGCGATGGACATGGTTCACCTCCCGTTGCGATGGGCGCGATGGGCCTCGCCAGGCGGCGACGCGACGCGCGATGCGTTGCACTCTAGGCGCCGCGGCGGGACGCGCCAACCGGATTGCGACGCACGGCGACGCAGCAGGGCCGGACTGCGCGAGGCGCCGACAGGCCGCATGCCGGCGCGCCGAAGGCGCGTCACGTCGCACCCATCATGCCGTGCCCATCGACCGCGCCGCCTACACTGCGCCTTCACGACCCGCGCCGAGGCCTGCGCGGCCCAGCCACGAGGACTGATCCGACGATGAACGAAGCCACCGATCGCCCACCCCTGCCGGACCGCCTGTCCGTCGATCCGCAAAGCCGGCATCACCTGGCCGCGGTGTTCGAGCACCCGGTGGGCATCCGCCTGAACGGCAAGGAACGCTTCGACGTCGAGGAATACTGCATCAGCGAAGGCTGGGTCAAGGTGCCCGCCGGCAAGGCGCTCGACCGCAAGGGCCGCCCGCTGCTGATCCAGCTGAAGGGCAAGGTCGAGGCGTTCTATCGCTGAGCGATGAGCGCGCCGGGGGTGCCTCGCGCCTCACGACGTGAGGGCATTGCGCCGCGTGCTGCGCCGCTCCGATCGATCGCTCAGGCGCCGCGCTGCCGCGGCGGGCAACGCGACCGGCTGCGACTCGCGTCCTAAACTGGCCTGCCCAGGAACGCGAGGAGAGCCCGATGCACGGTCACCCCAAATCCACCGCCAGCGCGCAGGCAGACGACGACCTGTACGGGTCCGCTGAAGTCGCCCCGCAGACACCCGGCTCGGGTTTTCCGGCACGAGAGCGCGCCGCGCGAAGCGCCTACGCCCTCGTCCACGACGAGCTGATGCTCGACGGCAATGCGCGCCAGAACCTCGCCACCTTCTGCCAGACCTGGGAGGAGCCCGAGGTCCATCGCCTGATGGACGAGTGCATCGACAAGAACATGGTCGACAAGGACGAGTACCCGCAGACGGCCGAGATCGAGGCGCGCTGCGTGCGCATGCTGGCGGACCTGTGGCACGCGCCGGCGCACGACACAGCGGCCGGCTGCTCGACGACCGGCTCGAGCGAGGCCGCGATGCTCGGCGGCCTGGCGATGAAGCGGCGCTGGGAGGCACAGCGCAAGGCGGCCGGCAAGCCGACGGCCCGGCCGAACCTCGTCACCGGCCCGGTGCAGGTGTGCTGGCACAAGTTCACCCGCTACTGGGATGTCGAGCACCGCGAGATCCCGATGGAGGAGGGGCGCCTGCTGATGACGCCCGAGGAGGTGCTGAAGCGCTGCGACGAGAACACGATCGGCGTCGTGCCGACGCTGGGCGTGACCTTCACCGGCGAGTACGAGCCGGTGCATGCGGTGGCGGCCGCGCTCGACCGGCTGCAGCAGGAGAGCGGGCTCGACATCCCGATCCACGTCGACGGCGCGAGCGGCGGCTTCCTCGCGCCCTTTTGCGCGCCGGACCTGGTGTGGGACTTCCGCCTGCCGCGCGTGAAGTCGATCAACGCCTCGGGCCACAAGTTCGGCCTCGCGCCGCTCGGTGTCGGCTGGGTGCTGTGGCGCGAGCCGCAGGACCTGCCCGAGGAGCTTGTGTTCTGGGTCAACTATCTCGGCGGCAACATGCGCGACATCGCCTTGAACTTTTCGCGCCCCGCCGGGCAGGTCGTGGCCCAGTACTACAACTTCCTGCGCCTCGGCCGCGAGGGCTACCGCAAGGTGCACGCGGCGTGCTACGAGACGGCGGGCACGCTCGCGCGCGAGATCGCCAAGCTCGGCCCGTTCGAGGTCCTGTTCGACGGCCGCAGCGCCGCCGGCATCCCGGCGCTGTGCTGGCAGCTCAAGCCCGGCGCCGATCCGGGCTTCACGCTCTACGACCTCGCCGACCGCCTGCGCTGCCGCGGCTGGCAGTTGCCGGCGTATGCGCTGCCGCCGCATCGCACCGGACAGGTCATTCAGCGCATCCTGGTGCGCCACGGCGTCAGCCGCGACCTCGCGGGCATTCTGATGCGCGACATCGTGCAGGCCATCGAGCACCTGCGCACCCACCCGGTGCAGACGCCGCTGTCGCATGCCGAGGCGGGCGGGTTTCATCATTGAGCAGCCAGTGCGGGCGGCCGGTGCGCCGTTCGCGCAGGTGCTGACTCGAGACCGAAGATGCGGCTGATCGAAGCCGCCGGCCCCTGGCCCTTCGTCACGCGCAAGACCCTGCAGCACGCGGATGGCGCGCTGCACGTGCTGCTCTCGCGCGCGCACCGCAAGGATCTGCTCAGCGGACCCGCTGCCGTGGCGGCCGATCGCGCCTGGTGGCACAGCCTGTGGCTGCCGCGCCAGATCAACTGGTGGATCGGCGTGCTGTTTGCGCTCGGCTCGGTGCTGTTCGCGCTCGGCAGCGCGCTCAGCCTCGACGCCGCGCTGGCGCACGCCTGGGCCATGAGCACGACGGCGGTCAACGCGGTGTACTTCGCCGGGTCGATTCCGTTCACCAGCGCGGCGGCACTGCAGCTCTACCAGGCGGCATCGGCGGCGCCCTTTGCCGGGCCGGCAACTCGGCGACCCGGCATGCTCGCATGGCGGCCGCACGACATCGGCTGGCTCAGCAGCGCGCTGCAGTTCGCCGGCACGCTGCTGTTCAACCTCAGCACCTATGCCGCGATGGCCCTGCATTCAGCCTGGTGGATGCAGGATCTCGCGATCTGGGCGCCCGACCTCTTCGGCTCGATCCTGTTCCTCGCGTCGGGCTATCTGGCCTTCATCGAGACCTGTCACGCCCACTGGGCCTGGCGGCCGCGCAGCTTGGCGTGGTGGGTCACGTTCACGAACCTGCTCGGCTGCATCGCCTTCATGGCCTCCGCGCTGCTCGCCTATGTGCCGCAACAGGCCATGAGTGCACTGCCGGCGACGCTGGCGACCGTCTTCACGCTGCTCGGCGCCCTCGGCTTTCTCGTCGGCGCGCTGTTGTCCTTGCCGGAGGCGCTGGCAGCATCTGTCACGCCGTGAACCGGGCGGGGCCTCGCGATCGCGCAGCGCCAGCACGGTGTCGTCGGGAACGGCAGTCCGGCCTTCGGACGCTGGCGCCAGGCTCGCCCGAACGCTCGACCCCTGCCCCCGACGTGCCGAGTCAGAGCTTGAAGTCGTAGTCGACGGTCAACGGCGCGTGGTCGCTGAAGCGTTGGTCGAGGTAGATGTGCTCGCGCATCGCCTTCTTCGCGATGCCCGGTGTCGCCAGGTGATAGTCGAGCCGCCAGCCGACGTTCTTCGCCCAGGCCTGGCCGCGGTTGCTCCACCAGGTGTACTGGTCGGGGTGCGGGTTGAGCTTGCGAAAGACGTCGACGAGGCCGAGTTCGTCGAGTGCGTGCGTCATCCAGGCGCGCTCTTCGGGCAGGAATCCGCTGTTCTTCTGGTTGCTGCGCCAGTTGCGCAGGTCGATCTCCTTGTGCGCGATGTTGATATCGCCGACGAGGATGAACTCGCGCTCGGCCTTCAGGCGCAGCAGGTGCGGCGCCATCAGCGCGAGGAAGCGGAACTTCGCCTCCTGCCGCTCGGGGCCGCTCGAGCCGCTCGGGAAGTAGCAGCTGATGATGCTGAACTTGCGCCGCGCGGTGTCGAAGCGCGCCTCGACCCAGCGCCCTTCGGCGTCGAACTCGGCGTTGCCGATGCCGGTGACGACGGCCGACGGCTTCTTGCGCGAATACACGCCGACGCCTGAGTAGCCCTTCTTGTCGGCGAAATGAAAGTGCCCCTTCATGCCGTCGATCACGTCGAAGCGATTGGTTACGTCTTCGGCCTGCGCCTTGAGCTCCTGCACGCCCATACAATTTGCGCCGATCGACTCGACCCAGGGCAGCCAGCCCTTGTTGGCCGCGGAGCGGATGCCGTTCAGGTTCAGGGTGACGAGTCGCAACACGGGCAATTCCTCGATGCAAGCAGCTCCGACCGCGAACACAGTTGACGATGCGCTCGCACTCGAATTCGTGAAGTTCTCGGTCGACGCCGGCGTGCTGCGCTTCGGCGAGTTCAAGACCAAGGCGGGGCGCCTGTCGCCGTACTTCTTCAACGCCGGCCTGTTCGACGACGGCGCCAAGCTGTCCAGGCTGGCGCAATTCTATGCACGCCGCCTGCTGGCTTCGGGCATCGCGTTCGACATGATCTTCGGCCCGGCCTACAAGGGCATCACGCTCGCCGCCGCGGTCGCGATCGAGCTGGCGCGGCTCGGCCGCAACGTGCCTTTTGCGTACAACCGCAAGGAGGCGAAGGACCATGGCGAAGGCGGCACGCTGGTCGGCGCACCCGTCGCCGGCCGCGTGCTGATCATCGACGACGTGATCTCGGCCGGCACTTCGGTGCGCGAGTCGATCGCGATGATCCGCGCCGCCGGCGCCACGCCGTGCGCGGTGGCGATCGCGCTGGATCGCCAGGAGCGCGCGACGGACGCCCAGGGCGGCGATGCGGCGTGGTCGGCGGTGCAGTTCGTCGAGGGCGAACTGGGGCTGGAAGTCGCCGCAATTGCGACGCTTGCCGATCTGCTGCGCTACTTACAGTCGAACCTCGACCCGGCGCTCGCGGCGCATCACGCGCGCGTGGCCGGCTATCGTCAACGCTACGGAGTGTGAATGCGCAAGCGCCTGCTCGCGGCTGAGATCGTGCTGTGCCTTGGAGCCTTCGCGGGCACGGGCGCGCTCGCTGCGACGGGGCAGATCTACTCGTGCGTCGACGCCAACGGCAACAAGCTCACGTCGGACCGGCCGATCCCGGCGTGCAACAACCGCGAGCAGCGGGTGCTCAACGCCGACGGCTCGGTGCGCAGGATCGTGCCGCCGACGCCCACCGCCGACGAGCGCGCCGAGATGGAAGCCGCCGAGCGCCGCGCCGCGATCGAGCGCGCCGCGCAGCAGGATGCCGTGCGGCGCGACCGCAATCTGCTGAGCCGCTTCCCGGACGAGGCGACGCACCAGCGCGCGCGCGAGGCGGCGCTCGACGACGTGCGCAAGGCGGTGCGCAACTCAGAGGAGCGCCTGAAGCTCCTCGCCGCCGAACGCAAGCCGCTGCTCGATGAGGCCGAGTTCTACGTCGACCGTGAACTGCCGGCGAAGCTGCGCCGGGCGCTCGACGGCAACGACGCCTCGGTCGAGGCGCAGCGCACGCTGGTCGTGAACCAGCAGGCCGAGATCGTGCGCATCAACAAGCTCTACGACGTCGAGCTCGAACGGCTGAAGCGCCTCTGGGCCGGTGCGTTGCCCGGCTCGATGGGATCGCTCCCGGTGGTGCCGCCGGCGCGTGCCGGCGCGGCACCTGCCGCCCGCGCCTCGGGTTCGGCCAAGACGGGCCAGCCGTAACGGGCGGCGCCTGGGCGCCGGGGCGGAGGCCCGCGCTCAGCGACGACCGCCGCGGAACCCGCCGAAGCCACCCCCACCGAAGCGGCCACCGCCAAAACCGCCCCCGCCGAAGCGACTCCCGCCGCCGAAGCCGCCGCCACCGAAACGATCGCCGCCGCCAAAGCGGTCGCCGCCGCCGAAGCTGCTGAAGCGGTCGTCGCCCGCGCTGCGCGACTGCGCCTCGCGGTTCGCCCACGAGGTGTCGCCCGAAGCCGCGCCCCAGCCGCCGGCCGAGTGCTGTTGCCAGCCGCCGTTGCCGTCGCTGCGCATCACGTTGCCGTTGCTGTCGGCGTAGTGGTCGTTGTTCACCGGCTTGCCGTTGTTCCAGGTGTGCGACTCGCCGGTCTTGGCGTTGTAGGTCGTCGTCGAGCCGGTGTGGCCGTAGCCTTGCGGGCCGGCCGTCGTCGCCCCGCTGTGCTCGACCGAACTGCCGCCGGCGCCGGTGTACGAGCCGCTCGACCCTGCCGTGCGCTGGCCGGTGTAGGTGTTGTAGTTGGCGCCGCGCGCGACATTGCCCGAGCCGCCGGCGGCGCCATTGATCGTGCGGTCGTAGCCGCGCGAGGCGTTGCCGGTCCAGGCGTTGTACTGGCGGCCGGCGGCGTAGCTGCCGCTGGTGCCGGTGCGCGCGTTGTAGTAGCCGCCGCTCGCGCGCGTGCCGGCAACCCCGCCGCCCGCGTACCAGGAGCGGGTGCCCGAGTAGGTCGTCGCACCCCAGTGACCGTAGACGTTGGCGCTCGCCGTCGCGCAGCAGCCGTAGCCGCCCCAGTAGCCCGGGTGGTAGTAGGCGCCGCCCCAGTAGTAGGGCGTCATCCAGGCCGCCGCCGCCAGGCCGACGGCGAAGCCGAAGGTGTAGCCGACGTAGGGGTTGTAGACCGGCGCGGCGGCGTAGCCGTAGGTGTAGGGCGGCGGGTACCAGACGCTGCCGACCCACGGCGTGTAGGCGTAGCCGGTGCCGTAGACGACCGTGCCGTACGGGCTGACGACGGTGCCGAGGTAGCCCGGCGTGTAGCCTTCGTAGACGACCTCGGGCGTCGACTCGTAGATGTGGACGTAGGTCACGTAGAAGATCGGCGACGACGGCGGGATCGAGTAGATCACTTGCGGCACCGAGGTCGCGACCGTCCAGGGCCCGGTCAGGCCCGGTGCCGTGAACCAGACGCCGGCCTGCACCGCGTAGTACGACGTGCCCGAAACCTGGAAGATCGGCACGCTCGCGTTCGCGACGTACGACAGCGGCGTGCCCTCGATCTGCGCATACTGCGGCGCGCCGTCGAAGTTGGGCGTGAACTTCGGCCCGTTGACGCGCTTGACGGTCGCCGTCTGCGGGATCGTGTTCTCGATCGCCGCCGCCTGCGCCTGCGGCGTGCCGGCCACCGTCGGCAGCACCGCCGAGGCGAGCGAGCCGGTCGGGATGCGCGCGAAGTCGGCCGGCAGCGCGTTGTTGGCGACGAAGGTCCACGGGCCGTTCATGCCCGGCCCGCTGAACCAACGGCCCGAGAGCAGCACGTAGTACTGGCTGTTGGTGGTGTCGACGAAGACATCACCGGTCGTGTTCGACGCCCACAGCAGCTTCGTGCCGTTGATCGGTACGAAGTCGGGCTGGCCGCGGAAGACGATCAGCTCGGTCGGCACCTGGCTCGTGACGATCGTCGGCACGCCGTTGGCGAGCGACGGCTTCGGCTTCGCCTTCGGCGGGCCTTCGAGCATGTCGACGACACCGGTCTTGGCGACCGCCTGCGCGGCATCCGTCATCCCGATCGGCGTGGCGTCGGCCTTCGTCCACGGGCCGGCGATGCCGCTCGCGCTGAGCCAGCCGTCGTACACATGGATGTAGTAGTTATCACCGAGCCCGCCCTGCAGGATCAGCGCATGGGTGTTGATGACGCGCTGGAAGCGGCTGTGGTCCGGCACCGCCTTGAGCACCGGCGTGCCGTCGATCGGCACCAGGATCGCCGGCGAATAGCTGACGACGACCTTGGGCGGCGTGTTCTGCACCGGCACCGTCGGCGGCTTCACGCCGTCGAGGTCGAGCGAGGCGGTGAGGCGGTCGAGCGAGATCGTGCGCACGTCGCTCGCGACCGCCGCCTGCAAGGTGGCGGTGTAGGCCGCGCCGCGGTCGGGCAGGGTCGGGAACTCGCTCTTCGTGATCTTCATGTCCTCGAAGACGACGGTGCGCGCGACCTTGTCGACCTGCGTGCGCGCGGTGGCGAACATCACGCCGAAGCTCTCTTCCTTCGCACCCTTCGGATGGATCGCGAGCGCGGAGCGGAACTCGATGCGGTTGCCGACCCAGCTGCTGACCTGCGGCTGGTACATCATCACCGTCGCGTTCGTCAGGTTGACCTGGCGCGGCCACGGGTCGGCCGGAAGTTGCGACGCCTTGGCCGGCGCTGCGGCCGGCGCCGCCTGCGCCGATGCGGCCGTCGGCAGCACGCTCACGGCTGCGCTGATCAGCAACGCGCACAGTGTGGAAGTCGAGATCTTCATGGTTGCAGGCTTTCCGCTCAACGCCGGATGGGGCAGATATTTTGACACCGCCGCATGCGTGAACATGAAGCCGGCGTGAAGGGCCGCGCATCTCCCGCAGGCCGCCGGCGGGCGCCGGCGCGCCGCCGTTCAGCCCAGGCGCGCCTTCAGCAGCGCGTTCGCCTGCGCCGGGTTGGCCTTGCCCTTGCTCGCCTTCATGATCTGGCCGACGAGCGCGTTGAACGCCTTGTCCTTGCCGGCGCGGTATTCCTCGACCGACTTCGGATTCGCGGCGATCACCTCGTCGACGATCACCTCGAGCGCGCCGGTGTCCGACATCTGCTTCAGGCCCGACGCCTCGATCACCGCATCGACATCGCTCGCGCCGCTCCACAGCGCGTCGAACACCTGGCGCGCGCCGTTGTTGGAGATCGTGCCGTCGGCAATGCGCGTGATCAGCGCGCCCAGCGTGGGGGCGGCGACCGGGCTCGCGTCGATCGCGAGCGACTCGGCGTTGAGCCGGCGCGAGATCTCGCCCATCAGCCAGTTCGCGACCAGCTTGGGCTGGCCGCAGGCCGCGGTGGCCGCCTCGAAGTAGGCCGCGAGCGCCTTGCTCTGCGTCATCAACGAGGCGTCGTACTCCGGCAGCCCGTGCACCTGCTGGAAGCGCGCCGCCATCGCCTGCGGCAGCTCGGGCATCTCGGCGCGCACCCGTTCGATCCATTGCGGCGCGATCACGAGCGGCGGCAGGTCGGGGTCGGGGAAGTAGCGGTAGTCGTGCGCGTCTTCCTTGGTGCGCATCGCGCGCGTCTCGCCGCTGCCGGGATCGAACAGCACGGTCGCCTGCTTGACGCTGCGGCCATCCTCGATCAACGAGATCTGCCATTGCGTCTCGAACTCGATCGCCTGCTGCAGGAACTTGAAGCTGTTGAGGTTCTTCACTTCGCGCCGGGTGCCGA
>JAMLIM010000106.1 GCA_023954175.1 Rhizobacter sp. | reverse complement strand
ATGCTGTTCCAGTTCGGTGCCCTCTTTACCGATCTTTCGGTCTTCGACAATGTCGCGTTTCCGCTGCGCGAGCAGACGCCGCTCTCCGAATCGATGATCCGCGACATCGTGCTGATGAAGCTCGAGGCGGTCGGCCTGCGCGGCGCCGCGGATCTGCGCATTGCCGAGGTCTCGGGCGGCATGGCGCGGCGCATCGCGCTCGCCCGCGCGATCGCGCTCGACCCCGAATTGATCATGTACGACGAGCCCTTCACCGGGCTCGATCTGATCTCGATGGGTGTCGCGGCCAAGCTGATCCGCACCCTGAACGACGCGACGGGCGCGACCTCGATCGTCGTCTCGCACGATATTGCCGAGTGCATGGCGATCAGCGACCACGTCGTGCTGATGGCGACCCGGGGCCGCATCGTCGCCCAGGGCACGCCCGCGGAGCTGATGGGATCGACCGACCCCGAGGTGCGCCAGTTCGTGCGCGGCGAACCCGACGGCCCGGTCAGATTCCACTATCCGGCGGTGAGCCTGGAGCAGGATTTCGGCCTCGCCGCCGCGACGCTGCCATGAACGCGCTTGCCGTGCTCGGTTCGCGATCGCTCGAGGTGCTGCGCGGCTTCGGCCACGCCGCATTCTTCTTCGTCGATCTGCTGCGCGCGCTGCCTGCCGCGCTGCGCCGCTTCGGCCTCGTCGTCGTGCAGATGCACGTCATCGGCAACCGCTCGATCGTCATCATCGCGGCGTCGGGCCTGGCGGTCGGCTTCGTGCTCGCGCTGCAGATGTACTACGCGCTCGTCACCTACGGCGCGGCCGAGTCGCTCGGCCTGATCGTCAACCTCGCGCTGGTGCGCGAACTCGGCCCGGTCGTCACCGCGCTGCTTTTCGCCGGGCGCGCCGGCACGTCGCTGACCGCCGAGATCGGCCTGATGAAGGCGGGCGAGCAGCTGTCGGCGATGGAGCTGATGGCGATCGATCCCAAGCGGCGGGTGCTCGCGCCGCGCTTTCTGGCCGGCATCGTCTCGATGCCGATCCTCGCGATCCTGTTTTCCGCGGTCGGCATCCTCGGCGCCTATGTCGTCGCCGTGCTGCTGATCGGTGTCGACGCCGGCAACTTCTGGTCCATCATGCAGAGCAAGGTCGATGTCTGGCGCGATGTCGGCAACGGCGTCGTCAAGAGCTTCGTGTTCGGCATCATCTGCACCGCCGTCGCGCTCTACCAGGGCTACGAAACGCAGGCCACGCCCGAAGGCGTCGCCTACGCGACGACGCGCACGGTGGTCATCTCCTCGCTCGGCATCCTGGGCATGGACTTCGTGCTGACCGCGCTGATGTTCTCGACGCCTTGACCGATAACACGACCTGAGAGAACCATGGGCAAGAAAAGCATCGAAACAATGGTCGGCCTGTTCGTCCTGCTGGGCATGGCGGGCCTCGTCTTCCTGTCGCTGAAGGCGGCCAATCTGGCGAGCTTCAGCAGCGGCGATACCTACACCCTGCAGGCGCGCTTCGACAACATCGGCGGCCTGAAGGCGCGCGCGCCGGTGCGCAGCGCGGGCGTGACGATCGGGCGCATCGCATCGATCGCGTTCGATCCGCAGACCTTCCAGGGGGTCGTCACGCTCGAGATCGACCGCAAGCTCAAGTTCCCGCGTGACACCTCGGCCAAGATCCTCACCGCCGGCCTGCTCGGCGACCAGTACATCGGCCTCGAGCCCGGCGCCGACGAAAGGGTTCTTGCCGAGGGCGACGTGATCCGCCAGACCCAGTCCGCGGTCGTGCTCGAGAACCTGATCGGCCAGCTCATCAACAGCCGCGCCGCCGAGGCCGGGTCGACGGCCGGCGCCGCAAGCGGCAGCACGGAAGCGGCGCCCGCGAAGTGAACGCAATGGCCCTTGCAATGGCTGGGCGAGCGGCGCCAGCCGCCGGCCTCGCCCGCGGCTTGAGGCTCGTGCTGCTGGTGCTGATGCTGGCGGCGAGCGCAGGCTGCGCCACGCTGCCGCCGGACGCGACGCCGGTGCAGAAGGCCGACCCGTTCGAGGCCTGGAACCGCAAGGTGTTCGACTTCAACGACGAGTTGGACGAGGCGATCCTCAAGCCGATCGCGAAGGTCTACGCGGAAGTCTTCCCGCCCATCGTCCGCCGCGGGGTCGACAACTTCTACGCCAACATGGCGGACGCGTGGTCGGCAGTCAACAGCCTGTTGCAGGGCCAGCCCTTCATCGCGCTGCAGAGCGCATTTCGCTTCGCGGTGAACTCGACCTTCGGCATCCTCGGCATCATCGACGTCGCGGCCGACATGAACATCGACCGCCATCCCGAGGACTTCGGCCAGACGCTCGGCGTCTGGGGCGCCGAGCCGGGGCCGTATCTGGTCTGGCCGCTGATCGGCTCGTCGACCGTGCGCGACTCGATCGCGTTGCCGCTGGACTATGCGATGTCGCCGATGAACCTGCTCAACGGCGGCGCGACGCCGATCGCGATCTGGTCGCTGCGGCTCGTCAACACACGCGCCGGCCTGCTCGACGCATCCGACCTGCTCGAGCAGATCGCGCTCGACAAATACAGTTTCATTCGCGACGCCTACCTGCAGCGCCGCGGCAGCATGATCCGCGACGGCGAGGACGAGCCGCCGTACGACCCGACGAAGGACGAAGACCCGTCCGCGCCCGAAGGTCAGACGCTGCCTGCAGCGGCGCCCTCGCAATCCACGCCGCCTGCAGCGGCGCCCTCACAGGCCATGCCACCTGCAGCGGCGCCTTCGCAGCCCACCCCCCCCGCGGCGGCCTCCCCGCAAGCCGCCCCGCCTGCGGCATCATCGCCGCAGGCCATGCCGCCAGCACAGCCCGCGTCGGCGGTGCAGGGCTCGGTGGTGCCGAGCGACTCCCCGGCGTCGGAGGCGGCAAAATAGGGCACTCCGCGGCTTTCGGGGCTGTTTCCCAAGCCGCCTCCGGCGCCATGCTTCGCACGATTCGAGGCAGCGCCACGCGCAGCCGCCCGCCGGCCCGCACCGACCTGGATACCAACAACATGCACTCTCGACGATCGTTCATCGCCACGCTGACCCTGTGCGCGGCCCTCCTGCCCTTCGGCGCTCTGGCGCAGGAGGCGCCTGACGTGCTCGTGATGCGCATCTCCAGCGACGTGATCGACGCCGTCAAGGCCGACAAGGCGATCCAGGCCGGCGACGTTTCGCGCATCCTCGTACTCGTCGATACGAAAGTCATGCCAAGCGTCAACTTCAGGCGCATGACGGCGTCCGCCGTCGGCAAGCACTGGCGCCAGGCGACGCCAGAGCAGCAGCAGCGCCTGCAGGACGAGTTCAAGCTGCTGCTGGTGCGCAGCTACGCCGGCGCGATGTCCAGAGTGAAAGAGCAGACCACGGTGCAGTTGAAGCCGATGCGCAACAGGCCCGAAGACGACGAGGTCGTCGTGCGCACCGAAGTGCGCGGCAACGGCGACCCGATCCAGCTCGACTACCGGCTCGAGAAATCGACCGGGCAGTGGAGGATCTACGACGTCAACGTGCTCGGCGTCTGGCTGGTCGAGAACTACCGCAACAGCTTCTCGCAGGAGATCAACGCCGGCGGCATCGACGGCCTGATCGCCAAGCTCGCCGAGAAGAACAAGGCGGCGTCGGGCAAGGGCTGAGCGCCATGCTCACGCTGCCCGCGACCGTCACCATCGCCGAGGCGAGCGCTGCGCTGCGCGAGCTCGCGCGCGCCGTGCCCGGCGAGAAGGGCGCCGAAGTGACGCTCGACGCCTCGGGCCTGGTCCGGTTCGACACGTCCGCGCTCGCGGTGCTGCTGGAGCTCAAGCGCCTCGCGCAGGCGCAGGGCAAGCGTTTCGCGCTCGTGCATGCGCCTGCGCGGCTGGCCGACCTGGCGCGGCTCTACGGCCTGACGCCGCTGCTCACCGAAATCGGCTGAGTCGGCGCAGGCGCGCGGCATTGCGCAGCCGCGCGCTGCCACCCTCCCGCGCGTCAGCGCACTGCCGCCGCCATGAGCGCCTTCTTCGGGTTGACGAGCACGCGCCGTCCGTCGGGCGTCTTGTCCGCGGTCGAGACGATGATGCGGATCAGAACCGCCGGCTGCAGCTTCGGGTTCACCGCGAGCATCTTCGCCGCCAGCCCCGTCACCTGCGGCGCCGCCATCGAGGTGCCCGACTCGGCGACGCGTTCGCCGCCCGGGATCGTGCTCTCGACCTGATAGCCGTTGGCGTGCACCTTCACGGTCGGCCCGTAGCTCGTGAACGAGGCCTCGTCGCCGGCCTGGTCGACCGCGCCGACCGTGAGCAGATTGGGCAGCACGATGCTCGACGGCACCGCTTCGTCGAAGCTCGCATCGCTGTTGGAGTTGCCCGCCGCGGTGACGAACAGGATCTCGGGCGCGCTCGCGAAGGCCTTTGTCAGCGCGTTCTTCGCGATGTCGAAGTAGGTGCGCGCGAGCGCCTTGCGCTCCTCGGGCGTCTTGCCGATGCCGCACAGCTCGAGATCGGCCTCGTAACCCGCCACATCACCGCCCCAGCTCATGTTGACGACGCGCGCGCCGTTGGCCTTGAGGAAGTCGACGTAGGCCTGCACCGCCTTGGCGTCGCGCAGCGACAGCTCCATCGACGGGCAGGGGTCGGGCTTGAGCGTGTAGCCGTATTCCATGCGCGCGACGACGATGCGCGCGTACGGATTGCCGGCGACCGCGATGCCGGCGACGTGCGTGCCGTGCATGTAGTTGCCCGCGAGGCGCAGCTCCTCGATCGCTGCCTTGTACTCGTCGGGCTTGAGCGCCGAGAGGTACTTCTTGACCTCGCTCGCCTCGGCACTCTCGATGTTCGACTGCAGGTCCGAGAAGCCCTTGGTGCGCGACTTCATCGTCGGCAGACGCGCCTTCACGGCCTCGGGCAGCGGTTGCAACTCGCCGCTCGACGGGTTCGAGTACTTGTCGAACGCGATCACCGCCGGCCGGCCGGTCTTGTCCGGCTGCACGCGGCCCTTGAAGAGCGCGGTGTCGGTGCCGCTGTCCCAGATGCCGACGACGACCGGCGTGTACGGGCCCGTGTCGGGCAGCTCGACGTTGCGCGCCGCCCAGATGTCGGGCTTGACGACGGTGTGGCGCGCCAGGTAGTCGGTGTAGGTCGCGATCAGCGTGGGCTTGAGCGGCAGCACGGTCGTGAGCCGGTAGCGGGCGCCGATGAGTGCGGCGGCGAACTCCGAGGACAGCACGCCGCCCGCCTGGTCGACGGTGGGTTGCAGCACCTCTCGCAGGTAGCCGAGCGCGAGCGCCTCGCTCATGATCTCGATGCTCGCCTTCTGCTCGCGCACGTCGTTGGCGATGACGTCGAACGGCATTGCCTCGAGCGCGCTGCCGACGCGTCGGCCCACGTCCGCCAGATAGGCTTGCGAGTCCGCGCTGCCGGTCTGCTGCTGCGCGGCGATGATCGAGCCGAGCACCATCCCCGACAGCAGCTTGTCGGCCGGCTTTTCCTGCAGCGCCTTGACCTTGGCAAGGCCCGCGAGCGCGGCGTCCGGGTGATGCTCGAGGTAGTCGAGCAGCGTCAGGCTGCCGATCAACTGGCGCAGGGTCGACTTGTCCTCGATCTCGTAGCCGTCGAGCACGCTCTGGGTGTCGCGCCGGAACTGCGTTGCAAAGGCAGCGAAGAGGGCCGGGTCGCGCACGGTCTGCTCGAGGCTGGCGTCGAGCTTGTAGGTGAAGCGCGGCAGGTCTGCTGCCTTGTCGATGCGCTTCTTCTGCTCGGCCGAGACCGGCGACGCCAGCAGCGCCAGTGCCCAGGCGGTGATCAGCCATCTTGCAAACATGACGTACTCCTTGGTTGTCCAGCGCGCACTGCCGGGCAGCGGCGTCCGAGAAGGCCGCGCATTGTAGTGATGAGACCGCTCCGCACGCGATCGGTGGCGCGCGAGGCGCCGTGCCTCTGCGCCTCTGCGCCTCCGCGCCTCCTCGCCGCGGGGCGCGCTAAGCTCTGGCGATGAATATCGTCTTCGACTTCGGCGGCGTCGTCTTCAACTGGCGGCCGATCGCGCTGCTGCAATCGATCCTGCCGCTGCGCGCGCACGACGAGGCCGCCGCGCGCGAACTCGCCGACGCCATGTTCCAACACTATGCGCCGCATGGCGACTGGGCGGCGTTCGACCGCGGCGATTTCGATGTGCCGGTGCTGGCGCGGCGCATCGCGAGCCGTACCGAGCTGAGCGAAGCCGACGTGCACGACTTCGTCGACGCCATCCCGGCCCACCTCGAGCCGATCGCCGAGACGGTCGCGCTGTTGCAGCGACTGAGAACTGCGGGTCATCGTCTGTTCTACCTGTCGAACATGCCGGCCCCGTTTGCCGATCACCTCGAGCGCAGCCATGCGTTCATGGACTGGTTCGACGACGGCGTGTTCTCGTCGCGCGTTCGACTCGCGAAGCCGCAACCGGCGATCTTCGAGGCTGCAACGCAGCGTTTCGGACTTGCGCCGGGTGAACTCATCTTCATCGACGACCTGGCGCACAACGTCGACGCGGCGCGCGCGCTCGGCTGGCAGGCCATTCACTTTCGCGACGCGCGCGACTGCGAAGTCGCGCTGACGCAGCACGAGCGGGATTGACCGGTCCGCGCAGCAGCCTACGGCTTGTAGGCGGCGATCGCCTTCGCGAGATCCTGATATTCCTCGCAGTTCTCTCCGCAGATCGTCTTGAGAGCGGCGAGGCTTTCCTTCGCCTTTTCGGGCTTGTGGTCGAGCAGGTAGGCGACGCCGACGTATTCGAGCGCGCCCTTGTGCTTCGGGTCGAGCTTGAGCGCGATCGCGTATTCGTCGAACGCCTTGTCGATCTGGCCGGCATTGCGATAGCTGTAGCCGAGCAGGTTGTGCACGTCGGCGCTGCCGGGCTGCGCGCGCGCAACGCGCTGCAGTTCGGCGATCGCAGCGTTCCAGTCCTTCTTCGCGATCAACGCGCGCGCTTGCGTCAGGTCGGCGGCGGCCGGCTTCGCCGACTTGGCGGGCGCGGTCGGCGGCTCGGACGTATCGGCGGCAAAGGCGGTGGAGACGGCGATGGCAAATGGCAGGGCCACGCTGACTGCAAACCGTGTCGGCATCATCATCTCCTCGACGCCCGCGGCGGCGCGATTCAGTCGGCCGCCAGGCCGCGCACGGCCTGCGCCGACGCTTCGACGCCCTGCTCGACGATGCGGCGCTTCCATGCGTCGGTGTCGGTGTAGAACGCGTCGCGGACCTGGGCCTTGATCTGCGCGCGCTGCGCTTCAGGCGTCTCGGGGTGGTTCTCCAGCCACTGATCGGCGCGCAGGGCGTCGAACACCTCCATCAACGGCACGGTGCCGTATTCCATCGCGATGCCGGTGTACTCGGCCTGTGGGCATTCCTCTTCGATGGCCATCCACATCAGGCCGGTGAGCCGAGCGGATGACGAACTGCCGTCGTAGATCGAGGTGATCGCATCGCCCCACCAGGCGCGCGCCCGGGCGAGCGCGGCCGCGTCGTCCCGGCAGGCGAAGATGCGCTCGCCGTGGCCGCTCGGGCCGAGCCCGGTGTGCAGGTCGATCCAGCCCACGCGCCGCGCCTGGCGCCCCTCGTCCTGCAAGACATGGCGCAGCGTGACATTGCTCCAGGTCGGGTTCACGCCACCGTAGAACAGCCCTTCGGGGTGCGTGTGCTGGCCGCTCGAATAGGCGGCCTGCAGCGCCGGCATGCCGTGCTTTGCCGCATAGGCCTGGATGCCGGCCTGCACCGCCTCGGACGGCGGCCAGGTCGGCGGCACGAGCAGCGCGGCGAGTTCGTCGTAGCCGGGGTTCGCCGGCAGCGGCTTGCTGAAGTCGTGGAAGTTGCGGTTGAGGTCGACGTTCTCGTGCGTCGTGCGCCGCCACCACGAGAAGCCGTACGGATTGAGCGCATGGATGTAGAGCACGGCCACGCCCTTGCTGCGTGCCTCTGCTCGAAACGCGTCGTCCCCGAGCAGGGTGATCTGCACGCCCGAACCGCAGAAGCCCTCGACGCCATGACATGCGCTGCTGACGATCAGCAGCCGTGTCGCATCGGCCGCGCCGTCACGCACCACGTCCATCGCGAGCGGCTCGCCGTCGCGGCCGAGCAGCGGATGCGGGTGGCTGTGGGCATCGAGCCCGGCGGCCTCCACCGCAGCGAGGAACTTGCTGCGCGCCTCGGCGTAGCTTTGTGAAAACGCTGCGGCGACGGACATCGCTGCGCCCGTCACGCGCTGCGCGGTGTGGCGAGCCACTGCTCCGCGAGGCGCACCCACATCGTGCCGCCGAGCGGGATCAGTTCGTCGTTGAAGTCGTAGCTCGGGTTGTGCAGCATGCACGGGCCCATGCCGTGGCCGCCTTCGCGGTGGCTGCCGTCACCGTTGGCGACGAGGAAGTAGCAGCCGGGCTTCTCGAGCAGGAAGTAGCTGAAGTCCTCGGCGCCCATCGTCGGATCGAATTCGAGCACGTTGTCGGGCCCGACCAGGTCGACCAGCACCTTGCGCGCGAAATCGGTCTCCGCGGGATGGTTGATCGTCGGCGGGTAGTTGCGCACGAACTCGAATTCGCACTCGGTGTCGAACGCCGCGCACGTGTGGCGCGCAATCTCGCGCATGCGTTTTTCGATCAGGTCGAGCACCTCGATCGTGAAGGTGCGCACCGTGCCCTGGATCTCGCAGCTGTCAGGGATGACGTTGGTCGCTTCGCCGGTGTGGATCATCGTCACCGAGATCACGCCGGCATCGGTGGGCCGCTTGTTGCGCGAGATGATGGTCTGGAACGCCTGCACCATCTGGCACGCGACCGGTACCGGGTCGATGCCGTTGTTGGGCATCGCGGCGTGCGCGCCCTTGCCGCGGATCGTGATCTTGAACTCGTTGCTCGACGCCATCACCGGCCCGCTCTTCAACAGGAACTTGCCGACCTCCGCGCCCGGCCAGTTGTGCGCGCCGAAGATCGCCTCCATCGGGAACAGCTTGAACAGGCCGTCCTTGATCATCTCGCGCGCGCCGCCGCCGCCCTCTTCGGCCGGCTGGAAGACGAGGTAGACGGTGCCGTCGTAGTTGCGGTTCTTCGCAAGGTACTTGGCCGCGGCGAGCAGCATCGCGGTGTGGCCGTCGTGGCCGCAGGCGTGCATCTTGCCCGCGTGCTTGCTCGCGTGCGCGAACCTGTTGTGCTCGCTCATCGGCAGCGCGTCGATGTCGGCGCGCAGGCCGACGGCGCGATCGCTCGTACCGCTTTTCAGGATGCCGACGACGCCGGTCGTGCCGAGGCCGCGATGGATCGGGATGCCCCAGTCGGTGAGCGCCTTGGCGATCACATCCGAAGTGCGCTGCTCCTCGAAGCACAGCTCGGGGTGGGCGTGGATGTCACGTCGGATCGCCGCGACCGCAGCGGCGTCGGCGAGGATGGGTTCGATCAGGTTCATGGTGCTGGCTCCGTGTGGGTCGTGCCGAGGCGAAAATCCAGTTTACCCGCGCATGGCTGGCGGCGCATGGCGAGCCCTGCGCACCCCCACTCGCCCCCGCGCCTTGCCGTTGTGCAATAGTGAGAACCATGAGCCAGACCGCCGCCGCTTTCTCATCCGACGCCACTGCGAATCCCTCTGCCAGCCGCGTCGTGCGCGGCGTCTGCCCGCACGATTGCCCGGACACCTGCGCCCTGCGCATCACGGTCGAGGACGGCCGCGTCGTCAAGGTGCAGGGCGACCCCGACCATCCGACCACGCACGGCGCGCTGTGCACCAAGGTGTCGCGCTATGCCGAGCGCAGCTACCACCCCGAGCGCGTGCTGCATCCGATGAAGCGTGTCGGCGCCAAGGGCGAAGGCCGCTTCGTCCGGGTGAGCTGGGACGAGGCGCTGGCCGACATCGCCGCGCGGCTGCGCGGGATCGCTGCGCGCGACCCGCAGGCGATCCTGCCCTACAGCTACGCCGGCACGATGGGCTTCGTGCAAGGCGAGAGCATGGACCGGCGCTTCTTCCACAGAATAGGCGCGTCGCTGCTCGACCGCACGATCTGTTCGACGGCCGGCGGCGAGGCGCTCGCCGCCACTTTGGGTGGCAAGCTCGGCATGCACGTCGAGCATTTCGCGCGGAGCAAGTTGATACTCATCTGGGGCAGCAACTCGATCACGTCCAACCTGCATTTCTGGACCTTTGCGCAGCAGGCCAAGCGTGACGGTGCCAGGCTCATCTGCATCGATCCGCGCAAGACCGAGACGGCCGACAAGTGCCATCAGCACATCGCGCTGCTGCCCGGCACCGACGGCGCGCTCGCGCTTTCGCTGATGCACGAGCTGATCGCGAACGACTGGCTCGATCACGACTATATCGACCGCCACACCGAAGGCTGGCCGAAGCTGCGCGAGCGCGCGCTCGCCTGGCCGCCCGAGCGTGCCGCCGCGGTGTGCGGCATCACACCCGACGAGGTGCGAGGGCTGGCGCGCGACTACGCGACGACCCGGCCGGCCGCGATCCGCGCCAACTACGGGCTGCAGCGGGTGCACGGCGGCGGCAACGCGGTGCGCCTGATCGCCATCCTGCCGGCGCTGACCGGCGCCTGGCGCGACCCGGCGGGCGGCTTCCTGCTGTCGTCGTCGAGCTGGCTCGCGGTCGATCGCAACGCGCTGCAGCGGCCCGAACTGCTCGCCGGTCGCCGGCCGCGCACGATCAATATGGTGCAGATCGGCGATGCGCTGCTCGCCGAGGCGTCGCCCGCGTTCGGGCCGAAGATCGAGGCGATCGTCGTCTACAACAGCAATCCGGTCGCGGTCGCGCCGGAATCGGCCAAGGTCGTCCGGGGCTTTGCGCGCGACGATTTGTTCACCGTCGTCCTCGAGCACTTCCTGACCGATACCGCCGACCACGCCGACTATGTGCTGCCGGCGACGACCCAGCTCGAGCACTGGGATGTGCATGGCAGCTATGGCCACACCTCGGTCCTGCTGAACGAGCCGGCGATCGCGCCGCAGGGCGAAGCGAAGCCGAATACGCAGATCTTTCGCGAGCTCGCCGCGCGCATGGGCTTCACCGAGCCGAGCTTCGAAGACAGCGACGAGACGCTCGCGCGCGCGGCGATCGGCGGCGTGGTGTCCTACGACGCGCTGCGCGAGCGCGGCTGGCAGCAGCTGCCGCTGCCGGCGGCACCGTTCGCGCAGGGCGGCTTTGCGACGCCGGGCGGGCGCTGCATGATCGATGCGCCGGGCCTGGGCATCCCCGATTTCGTCGCGCCGCACGAATCGGCGCTGTCGGCGCCGGAACTGGCGCGGCGCTTTCCGCTCGCGATGATCTCGCCGCCGGCGCGCAACTTCCTGAATTCGACCTTCGTCAACGTCAAGAGCCTGCGCGATATCGAAGGCGAGCCGGTGCTCGAGATGCACGCCGCCGACGCCGCCGCGCGCGGCCTGGTCGACGGCGAGCTG
>JAMLIM010000105.1 GCA_023954175.1 Rhizobacter sp. | reverse complement strand
GCTTCCTGCCGGACAAGGCGATCGACCTGATCGACGAGGCGGCGGCGAAAGTCAAGATCGAGATCGACTCCAAGCCCGAGGTGATGGACAAGCTCGACCGCCGCCTGATCCAGTTGAAGATCGAGCGCGAAGCCGTGCGCCGCGAGAAGGACGAAGGTTCGCAGAAGCGCTTTGCGCTGATCGAGGAAGAAATCGCCAAGCTCGAACGCGAGGCGGCCGACCTGGAAGAGGTCTGGAAGTCCGAGAAGGCGACCGCCCAGGGCTCGGCGCACCTGAAGGAGGAGATCGACAAGCTGCGCACGCAGATCGAGGAGCTCACGCGCAAGGGCGACTTCAACAAGGTCGCCGAGCTGCAGTACGGCAAGCTGCCCGACCTGGAGAAGCAACTGAAGGAGGCGCAGGCGAAGGAAGCCGGCAAGGCGAAGGCGGGCAAGGCAGGCGGCGCGCCGCAACTGCTGCGCACGATGGTCGGCGCCGAAGAGATCGCCGAGGTCGTCGCGCGCGCGACCGGCATTCCTACAGCCAAGCTGATGCAGGGTGACCGCGACAAGCTGCTGCAGATGGAAACCAAGCTGCATGAGCGAGTGGTCGGCCAGGACGAGGCGATCACCGCGGTGGCGGACGCGATCCGCCGTTCGCGCTCGGGCCTGTCGGACCCGAACCGGCCGACCGGCTCCTTCCTGTTCCTCGGCCCGACGGGCGTCGGCAAGACCGAGCTGTGCAAGGCGCTCGCCGGCTTCCTGTTCGACAGCGAGGAGCACCTGATCCGGCTCGACATGAGCGAGTTCATGGAGAAGCACTCGGTCGCGCGCATGATCGGCGCGCCGCCCGGCTACGTCGGCTACGACGAGGGCGGGTATCTGACCGAGGCGGTGCGCAGGAAGCCCTACAGCGTGCTGCTGCTCGACGAGGTCGAGAAGGCGCACCCGGACGTCTTCAACGTGCTGCTGCAGGTGCTCGACGACGGGCGCCTGACCGACGGCCAGGGCCGCACGGTGGACTTCAAGAACACGGTGATCGTGATGACGAGCAATCTCGGCTCGCACCAGATCATGCAGATGGCGGGCCGGCCGAGCGAGGAGATCCGCGACGCCGTCTGGGTCGAGGTCAAGCAGCACTTCCGCCCCGAGTTCCTGAACCGCATCGACGAGGTCGTCGTGTTCCACGCGCTCGACGCGAAGAACATCGAGGCGATCGCGAAGATTCAGCTCAAGGTGCTCGACGCACGCCTCGAGAAGATGGACATGAAGCTCGACGTGTCGCCGAGTGCGCTGGCCGAACTCGCGAAGGTCGGCTTCGACGTGGCGTTCGGCGCGCGGCCTCTGAAGCGCGCGATCCAGCAGCACATCGAGAACCCGGTCGCCAAGCTGATTCTCGAAGGCCGCTTCGGCCCGAAGGACGTGATCCCGGTCGGATTCGAAGACGGCAAGTTCAGCTTCGAACGCGTCGTTCACTGAGCTTCTGCGCGGGCCGGGCGGTGCCCGGTCCGACGCCACGGTGCTTCAGGGCGGCGCGGGCGAGCGGGCGGGTGCTCGAGCGTCAGGCTGACGGAGCGACCGAGACGGCGCGCGCAAGGTCGCGCGCAGTCTCAGTTGGCGTGCTCGTCGAACAGGTCGTCCATGCGCTGGATCTGCAAGCGCGCCAGGGTCAGGTTGGCGTGCTGCTTGTCGAGCACTGCGTGCAGCATCAGTTCGGGGTGGCGCGGCACCGGGCGCAGGAGCAGGTGGCGCGCGTCGAGCGTGATCGCAGCGTCGGGCAGTTCAGTGGCCAGCCCGAGCCGGCGCCCTGTGCGCACGATCGCGCCGAGCAGCGTCGTCGCCGCCGACGCGAGGCTTTCCGGGTCGGGCATCTCGCCCGCATGCGCGATCTGGCGGCCGCTTGCGATCTCGAACACGCAGCAGTCGAGCATGCCGTTGAGCTTGTGCAACTGCTCGACGTAGTGCGTCATCTGCGCCGTGAGCTTGTCGTCGAGCGCGGCGCGGCGCGACTCGGCGGCCGCATGCGATGTGGACGCCGACGGCAACGGCGGCATCGGCCGCAGCGACAGCGGCTGCAGGGTCGGCGTCACCGCGTTCGGGCCGTAGGCCGGCGCGGGCGTCGCGCCGGCCGCCGCCGCGGCATCCGAAGCCGCGACGCCGAGCGCGGGCACCACGAGGCCGGTGGCGGCGATCTGCGCCCGCAGCCGGCTCCAGGTGCCGTTGATGAAGTTCCACGCGTCCGAAGGCCGCAGCACCGCGGGCGTGCTGCGCACGGTGATGCCGGTGCCGCGCCCGAGGTCGGCGCTTTGCGTCGCCAGCGCGCCGGTGGCGGCCAGCGGCAGCAGCAACACGTCGCGATTCGGCCAGGGCCCGGTGATGATGTCGTCGCGCAGCGGCTTGAAGGCTGCCGCGAGCGCATGCGCCGGCAGGTCGCCCACCATCAGCACGCCGAGCCGGCTGTAGGCGAGCAGCACGCGCGCGAGGCCGTGGCGCGACACGGTGTCGGCATCGGCCTCCGTGCTGTAGATGCGCAGCGACCCGCCTTCACCGGCCGGAAACTCGATGAACTCGAGCGTGGCGAGCGTCGTGCCGTAGCCCTGGCGGCGGATCGCGAGCTTCTTGACGGGCAGGCCGGTCGCGGTCGCGACATCGGCCAGCAGCTTGCGCGACGAGCTGGTGCCGATGTCGTGCACCGCGATGAACTCGGGGCGCGCGTGGTCGAACTGCTGCAGCAGGGCGGGCGCGGGATCACACGAGACGAACAGCTCGCGCAGCTTGTCGCCGACCGCGCGGCCGATGTCCTTCGCCTCCGGCGCGAGGTAGTCGTCCTTGTTGGCGACGAAGCGCGTCGCCAGCACCGTCTGCGCGCGCGTCGCCTGCCAGCCGTCGATCAGCTCGCTCATGCGGCTTTGCGGCCGTGTCGCGGTCGGGTCGGAGCCTTCGGGCGGATCAGCGTTCATGGTTCGAAGTATCGGTCGTCAGCGCGGCGTACGCGAGGCCTGCCTTTCACGATCGCACGCACTTTGACACAGCCCAAGTGTGCGGCACGACCGAAGTGGACTGCATCGCCATGCGGCGTGCACGAACCCGACGCGCGAGAGCGTGATTTTCGCCGCGCAATCGCGCGCCGTGGAAGCCCTGGATTCGAGGCGTGCGGGCCACCGATAGAATCGGCCCCACCGAAACCCCGATTGCCGCGCCGCCCGACAGGCTGCGGCAAGCCACGATGACGACTATCGACGTGCAGACCCAACGTCCCGTGGTGGTCGTCGGTGCGGGTCTCGCAGGACTCACCGCCGCGCTGCACCTGGCGGCGCACCAACCGGTCATCGTGCTCGCCAAGCGCGGCCTCGACGAGGGGGCCACCGCCTGGGCGCAGGGCGGCATCGTCGGCGTGCTCGGCGACGACGACAGCATCGAGTCTCACGTGCAGGACACGCAGGTCGCCGGTGCCGGCCTCGTCGTCGAGGAGACCGCACGCTTCGTCGCCGAGCACAGCGCGCAGGCGGTCGAGTGGCTGGTCGAGAGCGGCGTGCCTTTCTCGGCCGACCCCTCGGGGCCACTCGGCCTGCACCTGACACGCGAGGGCGGGCACGCGGTGCGCCGCATCGCACACGCCGCCGACGCCACCGGCAAGGCGATCCTCGATGCGCTGCTGGCGCGCGCGAGGCAGCACCCGAACATCACGCTGCGAGAGCGCTGGATGGCGGTCGACGTCATCACCTCGCGCCGCCTGCACCGCGACGAGCCGACGCGCTGCTACGGCGTGTATGCGCTCGACATCGACGGTCAGCGGGTCGAAACGCTGCCCGCCGCGGCCGTGATCTTGGCCACCGGCGGCCTCGGCAAGGTCTACCGCTACACGAGCAACCCCGACACCGCGACCGGCGACGGCATGGCGATGGCATGGCGCGCGGGCTGTCGCGTCGGCAACATGGAGTTCATCCAGTTCCACCCGACCTGCCTGTACCACCCGCAGGAGCGCAGCTTCCTGATCACCGAAGCGCTGCGCGGCGAGGGCGCGCGGCTGCTGTTGCCGGGACGGGAAGGTGACGATGCGCGCTTCATGGCGGCCCACGACGCCCGGCTCGAACTGGCGCCGCGCGACATCGTCGCGCGCGCGATCGACTTCGAGATGAAGCGCCATGGCCTGGACTACGTCTGGCTCGATGCGACCCACCTCGGCGCCGAGTTCCTGCTCTCGCACTTTCCGACCATCCATGCGCGCTGCCTGAAGCTCGGCATCGACATCTCGAAGCAGCCGATTCCGGTCGTGCCGGCGGCGCACTATGCGTGCGGCGGCGTCGTCACCGACCTCGACGGCCGCACCGACCTGCCGGGCCTGTATGCCGTGGGCGAGACGACCTACAGCGGCCTGCACGGCGCGAACCGCCTGGCGAGCAATTCGCTGCTCGAGTGCGTCGTCCTCGGTCGAACCTGCGCCGAGCACATCCTCGGCCATCCGGCGGCAGAGCAGCCCGCGCTGCCGGCGTGGGACGAGAGCCAGGTCGAAAATGCCGACGAGCAGGTCGTGATCGCGCACAACTGGGACGAACTGCGCCTGCTGATGTGGAACTACGTCGGCATCGTGCGCACGACCAAGCGGCTCGAGCGCGCGCTGCACCGCATCAAGCTGCTGCGCAGCGAGATCGACGACTACTACGCCAACTTCCGCGTCAACCGCGACCTGCTGGAGTTGCGCAACCTCGTCGATTGCGCCGAACTCATCGTGCGCTCGGCGCTGATGCGCCGCGAAAGCCGCGGCCTGCACTACAGCCGCGACTTCCCCAACACGTTGCCAGTGAGCTTCCCGACCGTCCTCGTGCGCTCGGCGCGCAGCCGCAACGGTGGCAAGAGCGTTGGCCTGAGCGGCTGAAGGCCGCGCACGGTCGTTCAGGCGCGCGCCTTCATCGCGCTGCGCGCCTGCACGAACTCGAACGCGAAGCGCACCGCATCGTCGACGGTCGCCTCGGCGTCCTGCCGCTCGCGCTCGGTCAGATAGAACGCCATGTCCACCTTGTGCCGGATGTAGCGTGGCGGCAGGCGGTTGAGCGCGACGCAGGCGACGTCGGGCAGCAGGTCCCTCGCCGTCACATGCGGGTAGGACGGCGCATGCTGGCGGATGGCGTCGAACACCGCGCGCTCGTGGTGGTTGTGGATGGTCTCGAATTCGGCGCTCATGGCGCGCAGTGTCGCGCGCCGGCGCGGGCGTCAAGCCCGGAACAAGGGCGGCGCGGTAGCGCTTCTTCGCGCCGCGGCCGGCACACGGCTCAGCCGGGCGCGAGCCGCTCGACGACGCGCATCGAGAAGTCGACCGCCTGCACGTCCTTCGTCAGACGCCCGATCGAGATGCGATCGACACCCGTCGCCGCGATCGCGCGCACCTGATCGAGGGCGACGCCGCCGGACGTTTCGAGCAGCGCCCGGCCGGCGGTGATCGCGACCGCCTCGCGCATCTGGGGCAGCGTGAAGTTGTCGAGCAGCACGCTCATCGCGCCGGCGTCGAGCGCTTCACGCAATTGGTCGAGGGTCTCGACCTCGATCTGGATCGCGACGTCCGTGTCGAGCGCCTGCGCATTCTTCAGCGCGGCGCCGACGCCACCGGCGGCGGCGATGTGGTTCTCCTTGATCAGGATGCCGTCGTAGAGCGCCAGCCGCTGGTTCATGCCGCCGCCGACGCGCACCGCGTACTTCTGTGCGAGGCGCAGGCCCGGAATCGTCTTGCGCGTGTCGAGGATTTCGCAACCGCGTGCGTTCGGCGACGCGCCCGCGACGGCGTCCACGTGGCGGCGGGTGAGCGTCGCCGTCGCCGACAGCAGTTGCAGGAAGTTGAGCGCCGGCCGCTCTGCCGCGAGCATTGCGCGCGCATCGCCGACGATCTGGCAGACAAGACTGTCGGGCGCCATCGCCGCGCCTTCGTCGAACTGCCATTCGACGCGCGCATTCGCGTCGAGCGCGAGCACGACCGCATCGAACCAATCACGACCGCACAGCACGGCGGCCTCGCGCACCAGCACCCGCGCGCGCACCCGCTCGCCGGCAGGAACGAGCAGGCCGGTCCAGTCGCAGCGGCCGATGTCCTCCGCCAGCGCGTCGCGCACGTTGCGCGCGCGGGCCAGGTCGAGCGTTTCGTTGTGGTCGAAGGTCAGCATCTTGAGCGAGGCGCGCGGCGCTCCACGAAGGGCCCCACGCGGCAATACAGGCGAAATGGCAAAGCGGCGAAGGACCTACGACGCACCGAGGGCCGGCACGAAGCCCTGCGTCGGCTGGGCCAGGCTCGTCGGGTGCGCCGCCACGAAGTCCAGCATGCGCTCGATGCAGCCGAGTGCCCGGCGACGGATGTCCTCGTTGAGCAGGACTTCGCCGTGACCGTTCTCCAGGCAGCCGAGCACGCCCTGCAGCGCATTCATCGCCATCCACGGGCAGTGGGCGCAGCTCTTGCATGTCGCGCTCTTGCCCGCGGTCGGTGCTTCGTAGAGCGTCTTGCCCGGCGCGAGCTGCCGCATGCGGTGCATCAGGCCGCCGTCAGTGGCGATGATGTATTCGCTCGCGCTGCCTTCGATGACGGCCTTGAGCAGTGCGCTCGTCGAGCCGACGACGTCCGCCTGCTCGATCACGCTGCGTGGCGACTCGGGGTGCGCGAGCACCTGCGCGCCGGGATGCTCGCGCCGCAGCAGTTCAAGCTCCAGCCCCTTGAACTCGTTGTGCACGATGCAGTCGCCCTGCCAGAGCAGCATGTCGGCGCCGGTCTCGTCCTGGATGTAGCGGCCGAGGTGGCGGTCGGGCGCCCACAGGATCTTCTTTCCTTGCGCCTTCAGGTGGCTGACGATCGCCAGCGCGCACGAGCTCGTCACCATCCAGTCGGCGCGCGCCTTCACCGCGGCGCTGGTGTTGGCGTAGACGACGACGGTGCGGTCCGGGTGGGCGTCACAGAAGGCGTTGAATTCGTCGGCCGGGCAGCCGAGGTCGAGCGAGCAGGTGGCGCCCAGATCGGGCATCAGCACGCGCTTGTCGGGCGAGAGGATCTTCGCCGTTTCGCCCATGAAGCGCACGCCGGCGACGACGAGCGTCCTGGCCGGGTGGTCACGGCCGAAACGCGCCATCTCGAGCGAATCGGCGACGCAGCCGCCGGTCTCCAATGCGAGGTCCTGCAGGTCGCCATCGACGTAGTAATGGGCGACGAGCACCGCATCGTTGGCGACGAGCAGCTCCTTGGCGCGCGCCTTCGCCTCGGCGCGCTCGCGCGGCGGCAGCGCGAGCGGCACCTTGGCCCAGGCCTGCGAGGTGCAGCTCGCACCGCTCGCGTCCTGGCGCGTGAAGTCGAAAAGCACGGAATCGGGTGCGTTCATGGCGTCATCGTAGCTGCGTGGCGGAACAGATGAATAGCTGGGGGCGAAGGGCGGGTGCTTCAACCGCGGTCGAAGAATCGGCTCGGCGGCACGCCGACCGAGCGGCGCACCATCGCGGAAAACGCGCTCGCGCTCGCATAGCCAAGCTCGGACGCGATCAGGCCCATCGGTTTGCCCTGCGTCGCCAGCGTCAGCGCCCGGCCGAGCAGCACCTGCTGGCGCCACGGCCCGAAGCTGGTGCCGAGCTCGTCGCGAAACAGGCGCGCCACCGTGCGTTCGCTCGCGCCCGCCTCGCGCGCCCAGCCGGCGAGCGTGGCGTGACGCTGCGGGTTGTCGAGCACCGCCCGGCACAGCGCGCGCAGCCGCTTGTCGGCGGGCAGCGCGATCCCGAGGCGCACCGGCTTGGCGTGGCCGAGTTCGTCGAGCACCAGTTCGTTCAGGCGACGCTCGCGCGCCAGCCATTCGGGCGGGTGGGGTTCGCCGCGGTCGTCCGTCATGTCCATGCGCAGCACCAGCTCGCGCAGCAGCGGCGTCACTTCGAGCACCCGGCAGTGTTCCCAGTCGGCCGTCGATGCAGCGACGGGGGACGCAACGCCGTCCTGCGGCAGCACGTACAGCGTCAGCAGTTCGGCCGCCTCGACGACGCTCACGACGTGCACGACGCCGGGCGGAATCCAGATCGCGCGCCACGCGGGCACCAGATAGGTGGCGTTGCCGGCGGTGATGCGTGCGACGCCCGACGCAGCGATTGCGACCTGCGCCCAGGCATGGCTGTGCGGCTCGATGTCGGTGTCCGGCTCGACGTGCTGCGAGTGCGCGCGCACCGGGCGCTGTGGCGTCGGCGTAAAGCGCGTCGCGTCGGTCGGCGCGCGCAGGGCGCGGCGCCTGGGCTCGGTGTGCGGCTGACTGGCAGGGGTGCGGGACACTTGGCAGGAATTCGATAGAACTTGGCGCGCTATCGTAACCCTGCCGACGACGCCGCACCTACATTGTGGGCATGCCATCCGACACCGTTGCCGCTTCGCCCTGGCGACGTGACGCCGTCCTCGTCGCGCTCGTCGGGGGCGCCCACAGCATCAGCCACTTCAGCCAGCTGCTGCTGGCGCCGCTCTTTCCGTGGCTGAAGGACGCGTTCGGCGTCGGCTACGCCGAGCTCGGTTTCCTGCTGACGATCTTCTTCGTCGTCTCGTGCGTGATCCAGACGCTGTCCGGCTTCTGGGTCGACCGCTTTGGCCCGCGCCCGGTCTTGCTTACCGGCCTGACGCTGATCGGCTTTGCTGCGCTCGGCTACGCGGTGAGCACGAGCTACGCGATGCTGGCCGCGTTCTCGGTCGTTGCCGGCGTTGGCAATGGCGTGTTCCATCCGGTCGACTACACGCTGATCAATCGCAAGGTCGCGAAGGAGCATCTCGGCCACGCCTACAGCGTGCACGGCATCACCGGCAGCCTCGGCTGGGCGCTCGCGCCGGCAATCGTGGTGCCGCTCACGGTCGCCTTCTCGTGGCGCGTTGCACTCGCCAGTGCCGCGGTGCTCGTGTTCGCGGTGCTGGCGGTGCTGGTGATCTTCCGGCGTCACCTCGAGCTCGAACCGCTGCCGCCTTCGCCGAAGGTGGCGGAGGGCGGCCTGGCGGTCGAAGGCACGCTCGACTTCCTGCGGATCCCGGCGGTGTGGATGTGCTTCGGCTTCTTCTTCTTCTACGCCGGCGCGCTCTCGGTCATCCAGAGTTTCGCTCCCGCCGCCGCCGGCCGCCTGCACGACGTGCCGACCGAACTGGCGGCGATGTGCCTGACCGTCTACATGGTCTGCAGCGCGGGTGGCATGCTCGCTGGCGGCTTTCTCGCCTCCAACCACGAGCGCAGCGAGCGCATCGTCGGCATCGGCTTCGGCGTCGCGGCCATCGTCGCGCTCGTGCTCGGCTATGCGAGCTTGCCGGTGCTTGCCGTGCCCGTGCTGTTCGGCGTGATGGGCTTCGTCACCGGTACGGCAGGGCCGTCGCGCGACATCATCGTCAAGCGTGCAGCGCCCGACAACGCGACCGGGCGCGTCTATGGCGTCGTCTATTCGGGCCTGGACATCGGCCAGGCCGTCGTGCCGCTCCTCATCGGCCACATGATGGACCTGCACCAGTACCGCTCGGTCTGGCTGGTGCTGGCCATCCTGCAAGGTGTGTTGATCGTCAACGCGTTCAGCGTGCGGCGCGTGCGCCGCACGGTCGGCGTGCCGGCAGCGGCTTGAGCGGCCTCGGTCCGGCTCGCTACACGCAGCGCCGGTGGCGCTCGATGCAGGTGTCGAGCACCTCGCCGCCATCGCGCTGCCACCAGTTCGCGGCGGAGAAGATTTCGACTTCGCTGTAGCCCGCGAAGCCCTGCGCCTCGACGAGTGCGCGAATTCTCGGGGTGTCGATCACGCCGTCCCCCATCATGCCGCGGTCGTTGAGCAGATCGGTGGTCGGCGTCAGCCAGTCGCAGACGTGAAAGGCGAGCAGCCGCTCGCGCCCCGCGCGCTCGATCTGTTGCGCGAGCCTGGGGTCCCACCACACGTGGTAGAGGTCGACCGCGACGCCGAGTGCGCCGCTGCGGGCCTCGCGACCGGTGCCGTCCGGCACCGGGGGATCGAGCGCGTCGCAGACGTCGAGCGCCTGCTCCAGCGTGTTGATGCAGGCGCGGTCGGCGGCGTACATCGGGTGCAGCGGCTCGATCGCGAGCGGCATGCGCCGTTCGCGCGCATCGTCGAGCAGCGCGGCGATGCCCTCCGTCACCTGGGCGCGTGCCGACGCGAGGTCCTTGTGTGCGGCCTTGCCCGCGAGCGCGCCGGGCAGGCCGCCGACGACGAGGACGAGGCAGGCCGCGCCGAGCGTGCAGGCTTCGTCGAGCGCACGCCGGTTGTCGTCGCGCGCTGCCTGTCGGCTTGCCGCATCCGTATAGGTGAACATGCCGCCCCGGCAGTAGCCGGAGAGTTCGAGCCCGTGCGACCTGATCGCGCGCGCGGTCGCGTCAAGCCCGGCGGCGGCGACCTGATCGCGCCACGGCGCGACGGCGCGGATGCCGCGCGCCGCGCAGGCGTCGAGGATCTCCAGCAACGGCCAGTCCGCGCCGCGCTGCTTGCGCACCGTCGCGGTGTTGATCGACAGCCAGCGGTGGTCTTGCGAGAAGTCGCGCATGTCACCGCACCTTCGGGGGCGTGCGCCATCCGAGCGACTTGTGTTGCGCGGACGGGGCGGCTGAGTGTCGTCCGCGCGATGCCGGTGTCGAGCAAGTGCTGCGCGCGCCAAGGCCACCGGGTGGCCGACTGCGCTCATGTCCCCCGCGCCGGGCTTTGCCCGGCGCTCCTCCTTCACTTCGCTCCGTCAGCCACCCGGCGCCCTCGGCGGGTCGGGTTGTATTCGTGCGGCCGTCGAACTGCCATGGCGGTTGAAGGTCGGGCCGGCGGAGCGCTTTGCGTAGCGAAGTAAAGGGGGAGCCGGCAGCCGAAGGCTGGCGGTGGAGGACACGAGCGGAGCAGAGTGCGCCGGCGGCTCGACCGCGCGTCGCCATCTGCGTGAGACCGATGGGTGCGAAACCTCGTGGTGGCAACATCGATGCGGTGATGGTTTCGCTTCGATGCGCAGTCCGCATGGAGGCCACGTTCACGCATCGATCCCATGCAAGGCCAACAGCGTCTTCATGCGCTGCACCGCCAGTTCCGGCTGTTCGAGCAGCCCGGCCGCATCGGCGAGGCGGAACAACTCGGCCAGGTGCGGCAGCGAGCGCGTGCTCTGCTGGCCGCCGACCATCGTGAAGTGGGTCTGGTGGCCGTTGAGCCAGGCCATGAAGACGACGCCAGTCTTGTAGAAGCGCGTCGGTGCCTTGAAGATGTGGCGCGACAGCGGCACCGTCGGTGCGAGGATCGCGTGGAAGCGTGCTTCGTCGCCGGCAGCCAACGCCGCCAATGCCGCGCTCGCGGCCGGTGCGATGGCGTCGAAGATGCCGAGCAGTGCGTCACTTTGCTGCTGCATCGGCGTCTCGCCGACGCCGTCGCCGGCGATCAGCTCGGCGTAGTTGAAGTCGTCGCCCGTGTACATGCGCACGCCGGGCGGGAGG
>JAMLIM010000104.1 GCA_023954175.1 Rhizobacter sp. | reverse complement strand
GTCAATATTCAGTCGGCATCAGGCCACTTTGCTGGTCAGTTTTCGGTCGGCGGCAACACCCAGTCTTCATTCGCGTCGCTGTCGTCCAACGCAGTGGCCTCATCAGCGGACTCTTCGGACTCGTTGGGCTGGGCAAGCTCTATGTCGATCCCGAGCTCCGCCAGTACGTCGTCGAGAGGTAGAACAAGCAGCCGCTCAGCGTCTGCGGCCCGGGCGGCTTCGGCCGCGATGATCGGCGGCGATGGCGGGGCATAGCCGAGCTCGAACGCACGGGATGCTGCCCGCGTGAGATCGAGGGAGTCCACCGGTCCCCGGCCGTCGTGCTGCGCGAGCACCTGCTGGGTGGTCAGTGCGGCGTAGCTGTCAAACCCGAAAAGCGCGGCGAGCACTTCGTGGACGTGCGACCGCTTGAGGTCGATGCCGTGGGCCTGGCGTAGGCCGGCCTGCACATCGAATGCGAACTTCTTGATGGTCATGTGGCGACGCTCCATGGTGTGCGAAGCACGTCGGACAAGCCCACGCGTTTGAAGCCCGACGTCCTTCGGACCAGGGGTCGGCTATGACATGACGATGAGGAGTGCCTGTTTCTGCTCGCGTGGAGGCATGGCGGGCGCCGTGCCGCAAGTCTGCAGTCCCGTCGCGGAGGTTGTCAATCCGCGACGAAGGCTTCGACGGTGGCGTTACTGCGGGTGAGGTTGCTGCCGGCGTCGGGGCGCGAGACCCGTGTGCACACGCTCGGGGCTCAGATCGGCGCCACTCGGGCGGCCCATGTGCACACGCGCCCCGCCAACCCGCATGAATGCTGGGCTTGCAAAGGATTTCCGCCTTACGGCATCATGTGCACGCGAGGCGCCGGTTTTGGCGCATGTGCACGAAATTCCGTGTGCAAGGAGAAGCCGCAAACCCGCATGGATACTGGGTTTTCGGAAGGATTCGGCAGTCGATCCAAGGACTCATAATCCTTTGGTCGTTGGTTCGAGCCCAACACGGCCTACCACTTCATCCCAGGTCGAAGGCGTCACCGAGCAGCGCACCCCTGCAACGGCGCAGCGTCGGCACCCTGCCGGGTCTGCTCTGAAGCCTTGCGGCACGGAGCCCGGCGTCGCACGCAGGCGACACCGCCGGATCGGCCCCGCCGTCGTCTTCAGCCGTCCTGCCAGATCACTTTCTTGCCGGACGACTCCCAGCCTTCGTAGCTCCGGGCGTAGAGCTCCTCGATCCGGTTGCGCTTGACCTTGAAGGTCGGCGTGATGATGTCGTTCTCGACCGTCCAGGGCGTGCCGGCCACGACCAGGCACTGCAAGCGCTCATGCGGGTCAAGCGTTGCATTGATGGCCTTCAGATGCTGCGTCAGCGATTGCTCGAGTTCGGCGCGTGCGCCTGCATCGGCGGCGCGCGCGAGGTGATCGGCGCCGAGCATGACGATGCCCAGCGGCTGCCCCATGTTGGCGCCGGTGACGACACAGGCCTCGATGGCCTCATGCATCACCAGCTTGTCCTCGATCGGCGCCGGGGCCACGTACTTGCCCTTGCCGGTCTTGAACAGATCCTTGACCCGGCCGGTGATGTGCAGGACGCCCTTGTCGTCGATGCGGCCCTTGTCGCCGGTGCGCAACCAGCCGTCCTCGGTCATCGCTTCGCGGGTCTTTTCGGGTTCCTTGAAGTAGCCCAGCATCAGCGCCGGGCTGCGCATCTGGATCTCGCCGGTCTCGGGGTCGATCCGGTCGTCGACGCCGTCGTAGGCCGGCCCCACGCTGCCTTGCTGGTTCTTGCCGGGTTCGGTGATGTGGGACACCGCCAGGTTCTCGGTCATGCCGTAGCCCTCGTTGATGTCCAGGCCGAGCTTGCTGTACCACTGCAACAGGGCCACCGGCATCGGTGCTGCACCGCCTGCGGCGATGCGGCATTGGTCCAGGCCGAGCGCCTTCTGCACCTTGCGCCGCACGATGCCGCCCAGGATCGGGATCGACAGCAGGCGGTTGAGCTTGGCCGGCGGCATCTTGTGGTGCACGCCCTGCTGGAACTTCACCCACAGCCGCGGCACCGAAAAGAAGATCGTCGGGCGCGCGCGTTGCAGGTCGGCTGCAAAGGTTTCGAGCGAGTCGGCGAAGTACACCCGCATGCCGGTGCGCAACCAGCCATGCTCGACCAGCACCCGCTCGACCACGTGGGCGAGCGGCAGGTACGACAGCATGCGGTCCTCCGCGCCCATCGGTAGGCGCCTGACGCCGGCGTCCAGCGCCCAGGCAAAGTTATCGAAGCTGTGCATGACCCCCTTGGGCATGCCGGTCGTGCCCGAGGTGTAGATCAAGGTGGCCAGTTCGCCCCCGTCGCGCACCGGGTTGCCCGTCAGCGGCGGGTTGTCCTTGCAGATCTTCTCCCAGCCCGGATACGACTTGATCGCGTCGGCCGGCGACAGCGGATAGCTCAGGCACGGCATGCCGGCCGGAACACCCGGCTTCATCTGTTCCCAGCCGTCGAGCTTGCCGATGAAGCAGGCCTTGGCCTCGCTGTGCGTGAGGATCTGCCGAACCGTTTCCGCCGCCAGCGTCGGGTACAGCGGTACCGACACATAACCGGCCATCCAGATCGCCAGGTCGCTCATGATCCACCAGCTGCAATTCTTGGAAAGAATCGCGACCTTCGAGCCGGGCTCCCAGCCTTGCGCCTTCAGGTAGGTCGCCATCCGGCGCACCTGGTCGGCCACCTCGCCCCAGGTGGTGTCCTGGACCACGCCGTCACCCATCGGCTGGGTGAACGCGATTCGGTTCGGGGAGGTCTTCTCCCAGTGATAAAGACGCTGCAAAGCCAGCATCTCCGGTGCCATCGTGCTCATCGTTTTTCTCCCTGGTCAGGTTAGCCAAATTCCATTGCCGGACGCATCCTGTCGTACACAGACTGTGTCCATTGTCGGTCACCATCGCAGCGCAGAAGATTCTGTCCCTCGTGAGGCGGGCGGCGCATGTCGCAGGCCGTGGCAGACCTGGCCTGTATGGCCGCTGTTGCCAGGCCGAACCGGCGGCGAATGCAAGAGGGGCGTCGTGTTGCCGGAGCTGCGGCACGTGCAGAATCCAGTCCGTCGCAGCAGGAGAGGACAACCTGATGGCTCACGCAGCCGAGCTGATTGCCGGCGACATCGGCCGCTACCTTTACCGCCACGGCACCAGGCCGCAGCGCTTCATCATTTGCGGCAACGCCGGCGACGGCAAGCGCACGTTGATCGGCAGGCTGCTCCGCGGGTCGGCATTGATTTCGGACGATCCGCTGGCTGCGGTCGATGCTGATGCTGATGCCGATGCCGCGGTGATCCTGGTCGACGCCCGCCACGGCGTCTCGACGCAGACCCGGCGCCACAGTCTCCTTCTGGCGCTGATCGGCGTCCGCCACGTCGTGCTCGCGGTCAACAAGATGGACCTGGTCGATCACGCGCAAGGCAGCTTCGAGGCGATCGTCGCCGACTGCCGCGCCTTCGCCGCGCGGATCGGCATCGCCGAAGTCACGCCGATCCCGGTATCCGCGCTGCACGGCGACAACATCGCCGAGCCCATGGAGCGCATGCCCTGGTACCGCGGGCCGACATTGATGACCTGGCTCGAGACGCTCCGAGTTGGCGAGACGCGTGCCGAGACGCGCGCGGCGTTGGGTGCCCGGCAGCAGCCGCTGCGCCTGCCGGTGCAAGGCGTCGATCGGCCGGACCTGGAGGGGCGCGGCTGCAGCGGATCGATCGCTTCCGGCACGGTGCGGCCGGGCGAGCGCGTCCGGGTGCTGCCCTCGGGCCGCGAGGCGACCGTGTCGCGGGTCGTCGTTGCCGGTGGCGACCGGCCACAGGCGGTCGCCGGCGAAGCCGTCACGCTCGAGTTCGAAGAGGCGATCGACATCGCACCCGGCGACCTGATCTGTGACCCGCGCGCGCCGGCCGAGGTGGCCGATCAGTTCAACGCCACGATCGTCTGGATGCACGAGGAGCCGCTGCTGCCCGGGCGGCGTTATCTGATGAAGATCGGGGCGACGAGTGTGCTGGCGCAGGTGACGCAGATCAGGCACCAGATCAACGTCGACACGCTCGAACACCTGGCCGCGCGCCATCTCGATCGGAGCGCGATCGGCGAGTGCAACCTGAGCCTCGACCGCGCGGTGCCTTTCGATGCCTATCGCGACAACCCCGACACCGGCGGCTTCATCCTGATCGACCGCATCAGCAACGCCACGGTGGCGGCCGGGATGATCAATTTCGCGCTGCGCCGCGCCCACAACATCCACCGCCAACACGTCGACGTCGACAAGGCGGCGCGCGCGGGGATCAAGCGCCAGCGCCCCTGCGTGGTGTGGTTCACGGGCCTGTCGGGATCGGGCAAGTCGACGGTCTCGAACCTCGTCGAGTCGCGGCTGCATGCCCTCGGCCATCACACCTATTTGCTCGACGGCGACAACGTGCGCCACGGGCTGAACAAGGACCTCGGCTTCACCGACGCCGACCGGGTCGAGAACATCCGCCGCGTGGTGGAAGTCGCCAAGCTGATGGTCGATGCCGGGCTGATCGTGATGACGGCCTTCATCTCGCCGTTCCGCGCCGAGCGCCGGATGGCGCGCGCGCTGCTGGCCGAGGGCGAGTTCATCGAGGTCTTCATGGACACGCCGCTCGACGTTGCCGAGCAGCGCGATCCGAAGGGTCTGTATCGCAAGGCGCGGCGCGGTGAGCTGAAGAACTTCACCGGCATCGACTCGCCCTACGAAGCCCCCGAGGCAGCGGACGTGCGCATCGACACGGCGACGACGAGCGCGGAGCAGGCCGCCGACTCGATCGTGCAGATGCTGATCGAGCGCGGCGTTCTCGATGCGCCCGGCGCTTGAGCGCTGCGGTGCGCAGTGCTCAGCGGGTCGCTGCCGCACAGCCCGCCTGTTCGCGGTCTGCACGCGAGGCGCAGAATCAGTGAATCTGACCCACCCCTTCGAATGCGTGCAATGTCGATCCTCCAATGGCTCGCAGTCCTGCTGATCGCGCTGCTCGCCATTGCGCTCGCCGCGATCGGCGCCGGGCAGGCAGGCCTGCTGCAAGGCACGCCGCCGGCCGACCTCGGTGTGCACAACGGCCGGCTCAAGCCGCCGTCGACCACCGAAAACAGCGTGACAAGCCAGGCCGCGCTCTACCCCGATCATCCGCAGCGTGCCTATGCCGACATCGCACCGCTCGCACTGCGCGGCGACGGCCCGGCGACGATCGCGAAGATCAGGGCCGTCGTGGAGCAGATGCCGGGTGCGAAGGTCATCAAGAGCGACGCCGACTACCTCTACGCACAGTTCACGACGCCGCTGATGAAGTTCGTCGACGATGTCGAGTTCTGGTTCGATCCCGCAGCGCAGGTGGTGCAGGTGCGCTCCGCGTCGCGCCTCGGCAAGGGCGATCTTGGTGCGAACCGCAAGCGCATCGAAGCAGTCCGCAGCGCGCTGGCAGCGGCCCCCTGAAATGACACGACACGAACTCGGACGCGAAGGACTTGCGATCGCCGACGGCGCGTGCACTTTGATCCGCGCGGGAGCCCTGGCGTGAACGCCCGCCGCTACTACCTCGAGGACTTCGAGCCCGGTGTCGCGCACCTGAGCCCGCCGCACACGGTGAGCGAGGAAGAGGCGATCGCCTTCGCGCGCCGCTACGACCCGCAGTACTTTCACACCGACCCGGTCGCCGCGCGCGCGTCGGATTTCGGCGGCCTCGTCTGCGGCGGCTTCCAGACGGCGGCGCTCGCCTGGGCGATGGTGCTGGAGTCGCGCATGTTCGACGATTGCCCGATCGCCGGCATCGGCATCGACGAACTGCGCTGGCGGGCGCCGGTGCGCCCGGGCGACACGCTGCGATGCCGCTTCACCCTGCTCGACGCGAAACCCTCGGCCAGCAAACCCGATCGCGGGGTGGCGCGCTTTCGCTACGAGGTCTTCAACCAGGCGCAGACGATGGTGCTGAGCCTCGTGATGATTCAGTTGCTTCGCCGGCGGCCGCACTGAGCGCGACGCCGGTCAATGCCCGGCTTGAGCGTTCGCCTCGCGCCGCAGGATCAGATAGCGCACCGCGCCGAACGCGATCAGCAGGCCGGTGACGACGGCGACGATGCCCGCCACCTGCAGCCCGGTCGGCACTTCGCCCAGCACCGGAATCGCGAGCAGCGAGGCCGCTCCGGGCACGAGTGCGCCGAAGAAGCCGGCGCGCCCCGAGCCGAGCATCGCCGCCGCCCGGCTGAACGCAAGCATCGCCACCAGCCCGGCGCCGACGCCTTGCGCGAGGAGTTGCATCGTCAGCATGCCCGCGCTGGCGTTCGCCAGCCGCTCGACGCCGGCGAATGCGAAGAAGCCTGGCGCAAACAGCAGGAACGACAGCACCGCGACGACGCCGGTGACCCGCAAGGGGTCCACCTGCCAGCGCCGCGAGAGCGCGCCGAAGAGCCCCCAGCAACAGCCCGCGGCGACGAACAGCGCGTCGCCGACGAGGGTCAGCCCGCCCTCGCCGTGCAGCAGGCTGTCGCCCCCCATGAAGCCGAGGCCGAGCAGCACGCAGCCGGCGCCCGCCACCGATTCGCGCGTCAGCGGCTGGTTCACGAACCAGGCCGACAGCACGAGGCCGGCGAGCATCTGGCAGGCCGGCGCGATCACCGCGCCGTGTGCCAGCGGCGCGAGCGAGAACCCGGTCATGAACAGCAGGCTGAACCCCGGCCCGGCGAGCAGCGCGAGGATCAGGCCGCGCCCCCAGCCGATGCCGGCCAGGTCGCGCCACCCCCATCGCCACATGAACGGCGCCATCAGCAGCGCACCGGGCAGGAAACGCATCAGCGTCAGGTCCGCCGGGCTCAGCCCCGCCTTGACACCCAGGCGCGCGAGCACCGAATAGCTGGCCCAGATCGACGCCGCGAGCAGCCCCCAGAGCAGGCCGCGCAAGGCCGTGTCCCGCGCGGCGTGCGCGGCAGCGTGAGCACTTGAGCGGTGCATCGAGAGTCCTGCGGGCAAAGGACGAGGGTAGCGCGAATGCAGGGCGCCATCCCCGGCCGCAGGTTTCGGGGGGCACCGCGCCGGCGCGGCGCTTGCTCGGCCCGGCGCGTGGCGCCGCAGCGGGGCCTGGCGCGCGTCACCGTGATCATTGCGGCTTCGCGTTCGGGAAGAACAACTGCTCGCCGTTGACCTTGTAGTCGGCGATCGCCGCCTGCCCGACCGGCGAGACGACCCAGTCGGCGAACGCCTGCGCATAGTCCTTCTTCACGTGCGGGTGCCTGGCCGGGTCGACGACGATCACGCCGTACTGGTTGAAGAGCCGCTTGTCGCCCTCGACGAGGATCTTCAGGCTGCCGCGATTCTTGAACGACAGCCAGGTGCCGCGGTCGGTCAGCACATAGGCGTTGCTCGACGATGCGATGTTGAGCGCCGGCCCCATGCCGCAGCCGCAGGCCTTGTAGCCGGGCACCTTGGTCTCGGGCGAATCGATGCCCGCCGCCTTCCAGTAGCGCAGCTCGGCCGCGTTCGTGCCGCTGCGGTCGCCGCGCGAGATGAACTCGGACTTGGAGGCCGCGAGCTTCTTCATCGCCTCGACCACGTCGTTGCCCGTCACGCCGGCGGGGTCGGACTTGGGGCCGACGATGATGAAATCGTTGTACATGACGTCGCGCCGCGGCAGGCCAAAGCCGTCGGCGATGAACTTCTCCTCGGCCGCCTTGTCGTGCACGAAGAGCACGTCGGCGTCGCCGCGGCGGCCCATGTCGAGCGCCTGGCCGGTGCCCTGTGCAACGACGCGCACATTGATGCCGGTCGACTTCGTGAACGCCGGCAGCAGGTGCGCGAAGAGGCCCGACTGCTCGGTGCTCGTCGTCGACGACATGACGATCGTCTTGTCCTGCGCCTGCGCCGTGAAGGGCAGCAGCGATGCGGCGGTGGATGCGAGTGCAAGTGCGAGGGTGAGCGCCGCGCGGCGCCCGCGAGAGTGAAGCGTCGTCAGATCGATGCGAGGGGTCATGCCATTTCTCCTTTGAGGAACTGATGTGCCCGGCCTTGCAGCCGGCCGATTTCGAAGAACTCGGGTGTCGGCAGGTCGGCGTGGATCGCGCCGGCCTCGAGGTAGATCACCCGGCTCGCGAGGCGCTTGGCCTGGCCGAGGTTGTGGGTGCTCATCACGAGCGTCATGCCTTCGGCGGCGAAGCTCGTCAGCACCGCCTCGACCTCGCTCTTCGCGCTCGGGTCGAGGCTCGCCGTCGGCTCGTCGAGGAACAGCACTTGCGGCTGCACCGCCCACGCGCGGGCGAGTGCGAGGCGCTGCTGCTGCCCGCCCGAGAGGGCGCGCGCCGGCCGCTGCTCCAGGCCCAGCAGGCCGACGCGGCGCAGCGCGCCGTGCGCGCGTTCGTCCCAGTGCGCGCGTGGCACCTTGGCCAGCCAGAGGGCAAGGCGCAGGTTGTTTCGCACCGACAGATGCATCACGAACGGGCGCTGGAACACCATCGCCTGGCGCCCGGCGCCGGCGTCGACGGCGCGCCTGCCGGCGTGGCGCAACAGGCCGTGCAGCGTGCGCAGCAGCGTCGTCTTGCCCGAGCCGTTGGAGCCGACGAGGGCGATGAACTCACCATGCCCGACGCGCATCGTGACGTGATCGAGCGCCTGCACGCTGCCAAAGCGCACCGAGACGTCGTCGAGGGCGATCAGCATCGGAGGCTCGACTGGGCGCTGCGCGCCGGCCCCCGCGTCGGAGCGCGTGCGCACCGATCGCGAGACAGCGGCCCTCACCGCACGCCCGCCATCGCCGAGCCCTGGCCGCCGCGCCGGACGAGGCCGATCAACGCGTTGACGACGGCGACGACGAGCAGCAGCACGATGCCGAGCGCCATCGCGAGCGGCAGGTCGCCCTTGCTCGTCTCGAGCGCGATCGTGGTCGTCATCACGCGCGTGAAGCCGTCGATGTTGCCGCCGACGATCATCACCGCGCCGACCTCGGCGATCGCGCGGCCGAAGGCGGCGATCACGACCGTCAGCACCGCCCAGCGGTCGTGCACCAGCATCAGCAGCGCGCAGCTCAGCGGGCGCGCGCCCATCGAACTCAGCTGATCGCCGCCGTCGCGCAGAGCGTCGGCGACGAGCTGGCGCGTCAAGGCCGCGATGATCGGCAGCACGAGGACGGTCTGCGCAATCACCATCGCGCTCGGCGTGAACAGGATGCCCCAGGCGCCGAGCGGCCCGCTGCGCGACAGCAGCAGGTAGACGACGAGGCCGACGACGACCGCCGGCAGCGCAAGCAGCGTGTTGACGAGCAGCGTCAGTTGCCGGTGCCCCGGGAAGTGCGCGACCGCCATCCAGGCGCCAAACACGAGACCCATGCCCGTGGCGATCAGCGTCGCGCTCGCGCTCACCGAAAGCGAAAGGGCGACGGTATGAATCAGGACGGCGTCGGCGTGCAGGATCAGGTGGGCGGCGGTCTGGAAACTCTCGGCGAAGGCGCTCATCAGGTTAGGCTCATGCTCACGTCATTCTCGGTGGCACCCTGCGATCCGCCTATATGAACAGCCATGCATAGAGTGAACCTGACCTACAGCCTCGCGGGCGGCGAGGCGAACCCGCGCGACCTGCACCATCCGTTGCTCGCGCTGCTCGCCGCGGTGCACGACACCGGCTCGATCAACGGCGCGGTTCGGCAGCTCGGGCTCTCGTACCGCCACGTGTGGGGCGAGCTCAAGCGCTGGGAGGGCGAACTCGGCCAGCCGCTCGTCGTCTGGAACAAGGGCCGTCCGGCCTTGCTGTCGCCTTTCGGCGAGAAGCTGCTGTGGGCCGAGCGCCGCGCGCGGGCGCGCCTTGCGCCACAGATCGAGGCGCTGCGCGGCGAGCTAGAGCAGGCCTTCGCGATCGCGTTCGACGATGGCGCGGGCGTGATCCCGATCGTCGCCAGCCACGACGACGCCCTGCCGCTGCTGCGCACGCTCGCGCAATCGAAGCACCGGCTGCATCTGGACATCGGTTTCTCGGGCAGCGTGGACGCCCTGGCCGCGCTCAACGACGGGCGCTGTCTGATGGCCGGCTTTCACGCCCTCGTCGATGCGCCGCTGCGCTCGCCGACCGCGCGCGTCTACCGGCCGATGCTCAAACCCGGCCGCCACAAGCTCGTCAGCTTTGCCAGGCGCACGCAGGGCCTGATCGTCGCGCCGGGCAATCCGCGCGCGATCACGACGCTGGCCGATCTGTGCCGCGACGGCATCCGCTTCGCGAACCGCGCGCGCGGAACCGGCACGCACGTCGTGCTGGACGAGCTGCTTGCGGTGCAGAAGATCAACCCGCAGCACATCGCCGGTTTCGATCGCGCCGAGCCCTCGCACCGCTCGGCGGCCGAAGCAGTGGCTAGCGGCAGTGCCGATGCCGCACTCGGCATCGAAGCCGCGGCCCATGCACGCGGCATGGGCTTTGTGCCGCTGGCGCAGGAGCAGTATTTTCTCGTCGCGCTACGGGATGCGCTGACGCAGCCGGCGGTGCAGACGCTGCTGCAGCTGTTGCGTGGGAGCGACTGGCGCGCTCAACTCAACGCACTGCCGGGCTACGAAGCCGGCAATTCAGGTGAGGTGCTTTCGCTGCGTCGCGTGCTGCCGTGGTGGCACTTTCGCCAGCCCAAGCGGGCGGCGGGCTGACGCGTCAGGCTGGCAATGCCGCGGTCGAAGGCGTGCGGCGCCGCCGGCTCATCGCGAATCCGACCACGACGAGCCCAGCCAGCGCTAGAGTGTAGCCTTCAGCTTCGGGCACCGGCGTCAGGTTCAGGAATGGCGTGTCGGACGAACTCCTCGGTTTGTCCACCGAGCAGCCGAAATTGACATACGAGTACTGGCAGTTGGCAAGCCGCGCCTTGTCGTCCTGAAAGCCGAGCCAGAAGATCGAATGCGACACGCCAGGCAGCGTGTCGGTGAGCGAAATAAACGACTCCTCGGGCAGCAGGAATCCGCCAATGACGCCCGTCAACTGGTGATTCGTCACTCGCATTGCGATCGTGATATCGATATCGGAGGCGTCGAAAGTCAGCGTTTCGAGCGTAGTGGCCGGCGTGGCCAAATTGTAGAACTCGACTTTGCCGCTGAGGATCGACTGCGATGAGCAGGCGCCTGGAACATTGTTGAAATAGAGACCATCGCCTTGACCCAAGCAGGCATCGGCAACCTCGAAGAACGCCTCACCACGCCAGCCCAGATTGGGCAGTGCCGGGCCGTAGGCCGGATCCCAGGTACCTCGGTAGACGACCGCCTGCGCGGGCGCCATGACGGCCAGTGCCGCGGCGGCAGCAAACGATACGGCGAATAACCGCTTTGCGAGTCGAAACATGGTGGCCACCCTTTGGACTGCTTCAATGAATCCGCGCGCTCGGCGCCGCCAAACCAGCATGGCACGGGTCGGCACAATGCGCCGAGAACTATCGTACGCTCTCTGCATTCGTTGGGAAGACGTACCCCCCTGTTTGAGGGGTACCTTGCCTGCGAAGTCCGCACCCGCCTTGATCGATTTGCGCGAACGAGAAGGACCAGGGGCGCCAGCCTCGTCTCGCAAGGCTGCGCATTGCGCGCGGCGGTTGCCGAAACATCAGGAGTAAATTAGGACGCTTAGGACGCACGCCTGCCACACAGGTGCGCCGGCTGGCGTCAATCATGG
>JAMLIM010000103.1 GCA_023954175.1 Rhizobacter sp. | reverse complement strand
TCGAGCTCGCGGTCTACCGTTGCCTCGCTGACCGCCTCGCAGCGGTCGTCGATGTATTCGTTGATGTCGTCGGGCATCAGCTCGGCAAAGCGCTTACGCACCCAGTGGGCCGACTCAGACGGGGTGCGAACCGCCGCACCGGTGGACTTGCGCGGCTTCCAGTCGCGCAGCGACGGGTGCGGGTTCTTGTGCGCGGCGAAGACCTCGCCCAGGTCGATGCGGGGCAGGCCGCTGTCTTCCAGCATCGCGTTGATTTTGTAGCCGACCACCTCAAAGCTCTTGTGGCGCGGCGCTTCCTCGCGCAAGTAGCGCGCCAGCAGGTCGCCGAACGTGACCTTCCAGCCCTTGGTGTAGTCGATGAACAGGCCCCGACGCCGTTCAGCTTCGATACGCTGTTCCAACTCGACAGCCTCGTCCTCGCTGCCGACGGTGAGGTTCATGTCGGGATAGCCAACCGTGCGGAACCGCACGAGGTAGGCGTCGTTGAGACGCCCCGCCTTGGGCTTGAGGTTCAACGCCTTCAGCTCGGCGATGTACGCCTTGGCGGCTTCTTGGGCGTCGAAGGGAAAGGTGCGGGTGAGGTCGTCGCGGTTCTTGACGCTGACGGTGAACCGGGAGCGGTTCTCGATGCGGGCCATGCTTGCTCCATGCAATGAAGGAGCAAAGTCCAGCGAATTGTGTTTATCTGCGCTGCGCACCCGTGCCTTGAAGGCGCGCGGATTGGCACAGATTTGGCACAGACCTCTTAGCCCTGAACCAAGCGACTTCGGTAAGTCGTTGATTCAATTGGGAAATTTGGTCGGGGTGAGAGGATTCGAACCTCCGGCCTCTACGTCCCGAACGTAGCGCTCTACCAGGCTAAGCTACACCCCGATGCAGGCAGGCACGAAGCGGCCCCACCTGTGGTCAGCGCGACTGCGCTGCGTCGACCGGACGTTCAGGACGAACGCTCGATCGATCGAACACATAATTCTAGCAGAGCCTCCCGCGCGTCCGACGCCGGCAGCATCGCGAGTGACTTGCGCGCGACGTCGGCCTCGGCTCGCGCGGCGTCACGCGTGGCCTGCAGCGCGCCCGTCTTGCGCACGATCTCAACGATTTCCGGCAGGCGCGTCACCTCCCCCTGCTCGATCGCGTGGCGGATCAGGTTCCGCTCGGCCGGGCTGCTGCGTGTCATCGCCAGCAGCAGCGGCAGGGTCGGTTTGCCTTCACGCAGATCGTCGCCGACGTTCTTGCCAAGCTGGGTCGTCGCACCTTCGTAGTCGAGCAGATCGTCGATCAGCTGGAACGCGGTACCGAGCGATCTGCCGTAGTTTGCGCAGGCGTCTTCGACTTCCGGCGCGACCTCGGCGAGCACCGCGCCGAGACGCGCGCTCGCCTCGAACAGCTTCGCCGTCTTGAAGCGGATCACACGCAGATAGGCGTCGACCGCGAGGTCGGGGTCGTGCATGTTCATCAGCTGCAGCACTTCACCTTCGGCGATCACGTTGGTCGCGTCGGCAAGGACGTCGAGCACGCGCATGCGGTTGACCGACACCATCATCTGGAAGGCGCGCGAATACAGGAAGTCGCCGACGAGCACGCTCGCCGCATTGCCGAACAAGGCGTTCGCGGTTTCGCGCCCGCGGCGCAGGCCCGACTCGTCGACCACGTCGTCGTGCAACAGTGTCGCCGTGTGAATGAACTCGACGATGGCGGCGAGCTCGAGCCGCTCGGGTCCTTCGAAACCGAGCGCCCCGGCGAACAGCAGCACCAGCCGCGGCCGGATGCGCTTGCCGCCGGCGCCGATGATGTAGGCGGAGATCTGGTTCACGAGCGCGACGTCGGACACGAGCCGCGCGCGAATGATCGCGTCGACCTGCTCCATCTCGCCGTTCATGGGCAGCGCCGCCCCGGGCGCCGGGGACGTGAGGGACGCGGTCAGTGAGTGCAAGTCGTTCTCGGCAGAATGTGCGAGATTATAGAAACGCCCGGCACGGGCTTCGCTCGACGGACCGCAGCAGAGCGCCCGGCCGCGTCGCTGCCGCATTCGAGAGGAATCGGAAGGGACTTCGGGGCTGCGGACGCTTTGGGGCTGGTGCGCAAGGGCAACCCGGTCGTCGTGCTAGAATCTCCGGCTCTGCGTTTGGCGCAGGGCTTTCGTGTCGGCGCTACGCGTCGATACGTTTGGCAATTCCATTCGAAGGGGCTCTCAACATGTACGCGGTCATAAAAACCGGTGGCAAGCAATACAAGGTTGTCACTGGCGAGAAGATCAAGATAGAACAGATTGCTGCGGACGTTGGCCAGGAGATCGTGATCGACCAGGTGCTCGCCGTCGGAGACGGCGCGGCGTTGCAAGTCGGCACGCCTCTGGTCGCCGGCGCCACCGTCACGGCGACCGTGCTCGCACAGGGTCGGCACGACAAGGTGCGCATCTTCAAGATGCGCCGTCGCAAGCACTACCAGAAGCGGCAAGGTCACCGCCAGAATTTCACCGAGATCGAGATCGGCGCGGTCAGCGCCTGATTCGACGCATCTTCGGGCAAGGAGCACATAAATGGCACAGAAAAAGGGCGGGGGTTCCACCCGCAACGGCCGCGATTCGCAACCCAAGATGCTCGGCGTCAAGGTGTTCGGCGGCCAGGTCATCCCGGCGGGTTCGATCATCGTGCGCCAGCGCGGCACCCAGTTCCATCCCGGCACGAACGTGGCCTGCGGTCGCGACCACAGCTTGTTCGCGCTCGTCGACGGCAAGGTTGATTTCTCGGTCAAGGGGCCGCGAAATCGCCGGACGGTGTCCGTCACGGCGCTGTAGACGACAGCAGACGGCGGCGTTTGCCGCGACGCCTGGAATCCAGGCATCGAAGCCCCGGCGCGCCGGGGCTTTTCGTATTGGAGCCCCTGCGACGGTCCTGAAACCCGGCGTTGCCGCCTCCCGTAACATCACTGCGACCCATGAAGTTCGTTGACGAAGCCACCATCGACGTCGCCGCCGGCAACGGCGGCAGCGGCTGCCTGAGCTTCCGGCGCGAGAAGTTCATTCCGTTCGGTGGCCCGAACGGGGGTGACGGCGGCCGCGGCGGCAGCGTCTTCGCGGTCGGCGACCCGAACCTCAACACGCTGATCGACTACCGCTATGCGCGCCGTCACGAGGCGCGCAATGGCGAGCAGGGGCGCGGCTCGGACCAGTTCGGCGCCGCTGCCGACGACATCGTGCTGCGCATGCCGATGGGCACGATCATCACCGACCTCGAGGCCGACACCGTGCTTGCCGAGCTGCTCGAGCCGGGCGAGAAGGTGCTGCTCGCCAAGGGGGGCGACGGCGGTTTCGGCAATCTGCACTTCAAGTCGAGCACGAACCGTGCGCCGCGCCAGAAGACGCCGGGCTGGCCGGGCGAGGCGCGCAAGCTCCGGCTGGAGTTGCGCGTGCTCGCCGACGTCGGCCTGCTGGGCATGCCCAACGCCGGCAAGTCGACGCTGATCGCCGCGGTCTCGAACGCGCGGCCGAAGATTGCCGACTACCCGTTCACGACACTGCATCCGAACCTCGGCGTGGTGCGCGTCGCGCCCGAGCAGAGCTTTGTGGTTGCGGACATCCCCGGGCTGATCGAAGGTGCGTCCGAGGGCGCCGGCCTCGGTCATCTGTTCCTGCGCCACCTGCAGCGCACCCACCTGCTGCTGCACGTGGTGGATTTCGCGCCCTTCGACGACAGCGTCGATCCGGTCGCGCAAGTGCGCGCGCTCGTCGCCGAGCTGAAGAACTACGACGCCGCGCTGCACGCGAAGCCGCGCTGGATCGTGCTCAACAAGCTCGACATGGTGCCCGAGGAGGAGCGCGCGCGAAGGGTGAAGGAATTCGTTCGCCGCCTGCGCTGGAAGGGCCCGGTGTTCGAGATTTCGGCGCTGACGCGCGAAGGCTGCGAACCGTTGATCCGCGCCGTCTACGACCATGTGTCGAAGCTGCGCAACCCACCCGTCGCGCTGCCCGACCCGCGCTTCGCCGAGGGTGTGGCGCCGTCCGCGGCCGAGTGAGTCACCGGTGAGTGCCATCGTGCAGCGCGCGCGGCGCGTCGTCGTCAAGGTCGGCTCGAGCCTCGTCACCAACGAGGGACGCGGGCTCGACGCCGACGCGATCGGCCACTGGTGCCGTCAGATGGCGCAGCTTGCCGCGCAGGGGCGCGAGGTCGTCATGGTCTCGAGCGGCGCCGTCGCCGAAGGCATGCAGCGCCTCGGCTGGAAGACGCGGCCGAAGGAGGTTCATGAGCTGCAGGCGGCGGCGGCGGTCGGGCAGATGGGCCTCGCGCACATGTATGAGACGCAGTTGCGCGCGCATGGTCTGCGCAGCGCGCAGGTGCTGCTGACGCACGCCGACCTGACCGATCGCGAGCGCTACCTGAACGCACGCTCGACGCTCGTGACCTTGCTTGCGCACAAGGTGCTGCCCGTCATCAACGAAAACGACACCGTCGTCAACGACGAGATCAAGTTCGGCGACAACGACACGCTCGGCGCGCTCGTCGCCAATCTCGTCGAGGCCGACGCGCTCGTGATCCTGACCGATCAGCGCGGCCTGTACGAGTCCGACCCGCGTCGGAACCCGACTGCACGATTCATCTCAGAAGCGCAGGCCGGCGCGCCCGAGCTCGAGCGCATGGCCGGCGGCGTCGGCTCCGCCATCGGCCGTGGCGGCATGTTGACCAAGGTGCTCGCGGCGCGCCGTGCCGCGCGCAGCGGCGCATCGACCGTGATTGCCTCCGGGCACGAGCCCGACGTGCTGTTGCGGCTGGCGGCCGGCGAGGCGATCGGCACCGCGCTGCTTGCCGCGACGCCCAAGCTGGCGGCGCGCAAGCAATGGATGGCGAATCACCTGCAGTTGCGTGGCGCCGTGCTGATCGACGACGGCGCGGTGGCCAAGCTGCGTGACGGCGGCAAGAGCCTGCTGCCGATCGGCATGGTCGGCGTGCAGGGTGAGTTCGCGCGGGGCGACGTGATCGCGGTGCGCAGCGCGGCCGGTGTCGAAGTGGCGCGCGGCCTTGCCAACTACGCGAGTGCCGAAGCGCGGCTGATCGCGCGCAAGCCGTCGAGCGAGTTCGAGCGCCTGCTCGGCTTCACCGGCGAGCCTGAAATGATCCACCGCGACAACATGGTCCTCAGCTGACGGCGCGCTGAGTGCAGTCAGCGTAGACCGCGCCCGGCCGCGACAAGGCCCGACTCAGCCGCCGCCGGGCGTTGCGTGCGGCACCTCCGGCGGCGGGTTGTCGCCGTCGCAACGCACACTCGCCTGCGCCGGCGCGTCGTGCCGCATCGGTCGCATGCCGGAGCGCAGGAAGCGGTTGTGGTAACCGTGGCGCGGCAGGAAGCGTGACAGCTCGGTGAGGGCCATCTCGTAGACGCCGCGCTTGAACTCGATCACCACTTCGAGCGGCACCCAGTATTCGTTCCAGCGCCAGGCGTCGAACTCGGGGTGATCGGTCGCGCGCAGGTTCAGGTCGCTGTCGTGCCCGGTGAGCTGCAGCAGGAACCAGATCTGCTTTTGCCCACGGTAGTGGCCGCGCGCGTCGCGCCGGATGAAGTGATCCGGCACCTCGTAGCGCAGCCAGTCGCGCGTGCGGGCGACGATGCGCACGTGGTGCTCGTGCAGCCCCACCTCTTCATGCAGTTCGCGGTACATCGCCTGCTCGGGCGATTCGCCGTGCTTGATGCCACCCTGTGGAAATTGCCACGAGTGGGTGCGCAGCCGTTTGCCCCAGAACACCTGGTTCCGATGGTTCAGCAGGATGATGCCGACGTTGGGTCGAAACCCTTCACGGTCGAGCATAATCAACCCCAGATTTTTCGTTGAAACAATTATTGCACCGGCATGACGGCTTGCAACCCTGCACTTTCCCGCAGGGTTTTCGCCTGAGCTGCGCCCATCCGGTCGCGAACCAGCCCAACCTGCACCCTTACTCGACCGGCCGAGACGCCGCGCGCCGATGAAAGCCTCCAACTTCTTCATCTCCACCCTCAAGGAAGCGCCCGCCGACGCGGAGGTCAAGAGCCATCAGCTGATGATGCGTGGCGGCTTCATCAAGCGGCTTGGCGCCGGCATCTACAGCTACTTGCCGATCGGTCTGCGCGTGATCCGCAAGGTCGAGGCGATCGTGCGCGAGGAAATGAACCGCGCCGGCGCTGTCGAACTGCTGATGCCGGTGGTGCAACCGGCCGAGCTCTGGCAGGAGAGCGGGCGCTTCCAGCAGTACGGCCCCGAGCTGCTGCGCCTGAAGGATCGCCACGAGCGTGACTTCGTGATCCAGCCGACGAGCGAGGAAGTCGTGACCGACATCGCGCGCCAGGAATTGCGCAGCTACCGGCAACTGCCGAAGAATTTCTATCACATCCAGACCAAGTTCCGCGACGAACGCCGGCCGCGCTTCGGCCTGATGCGCGGGCGCGAGTTCACGATGAAGGACGCCTACTCGTTCGACCGCGATCCGGCCGGCGCGGCCAGGAGCTACGAGGTGATGTCGCGCGCCTACTGCGCAATCTTCGATCGCTTCGGGCTGCGCTACCGCGCGGTCGGCGCCGATTCGGGCGCGATCGGTGGCGATCTGTCGCAGGAGTTCCAGGTCATCGCAGACACCGGCGAGGACGCGATCGTCTACTGCCCCGACTCGGACTACGCCGCGAACATGGAGCTCGCCGAGGCGGTCGCGCCGGCCGCGCCGCGCGCCGCGCCGACGCAGGCGATGGTGCTCACGCCGACGCCTGGCAAGAGCACCTGCGAAGACGTCGCCCAGCTCCTGTCGCTGGCGCTGACATCGACCGTCAAGTCGCTCGTCCTCGCGACCGACGCGGTGAACGAGGCCGGGGACGTGGTCGGCACCACGATCTGGCTGCTGCTCGTGCGCGGCGACCATTCGCTGAACGAGGTCAAGGCCGGCAAGCTCCCGGGGCTGAAGGCCGGCTTTCGCTTCGCGACGCCGGCCGAGATCGAAGACCACTTCGGCTGCAAGCCAGGCTACCTCGGCCCGATCGCGACGCGCAAGCCGGTCAAGGTCATCGCCGACCGCACGGTGGCGGCGATGAGCGACTTCGTCTGCGGCGCGAACGAGTCCGATGCACACTACACCGGCGTCAACTGGGGGCGCGACGTTTCAGAACCCGACCTGGTGGCCGATATCCGCAATGTCGTTGCCGGCGACGCCTCGCCCGACGGCAAGGGCGTGCTCTCGATCCAGCGCGGCATCGAGGTCGGGCACGTGTTCTACCTCGGCACCAAATACTCGAAGGCGATGAACGCGACCTACCTCGACGAGAACGGCAAACCGCAGTTGATGGAGATGGGCTGCTACGGCATCGGCATCACGCGCCTGCTCGGCGCGGCGATCGAGCAGAACCACGACGAGCGCGGCATCATCTGGCCGGACTCGATGGCGCCGTTCACCGTCGTCCTCTGCCCGATCGGCTACGACCGCTCGGCCGAGGTCAAGGCCGCGGCCGACGCGCTGCACGATGAGCTTGCGGCGCAGGGCATCGACGTCCTGCTCGATGACCGCGGCGAGCGTCCGGGTGCGATGTTCGCCGACTGGGAGCTGATCGGCATTCCGCACCGCGTCGTGATCTCCGATCGCGGCCTGAAGGACGGACAGCTCGAGTACCAGGGCCGGCGTGACGCCCAGGCGACGCGCATCGCGCTGGCCGAGGCGGCGAGCTTCCTGAAAGCCCGCCTGGTGGGATGAAACTGCCCCCACGCTCACTTTGTTCGCGGCCCCCATGGACCCGAAGGGGCCACTTCGTATCCCTTGGGGTGCGTCAGCGCCTTCGGGCGGCCGGGCGGCACTGACTTGATCACCCGGCGCGGCCTCGTCGCACTCGGCCTCGTGCCGTTCGTGCCTCGGCTTGCGCGTGCGGGGGGGCAGATCGAGGAGCCGCTGGCCGATTCGGTGCGCACGGCGCTGGCGCAGGCGGTGGCGGATGCCGCGCCGCCGCGGGCCGCGTTCGAGACGATCGACGGGCGCATCGCCTTCCTCGCCTGGCTCGGCGCGATGAGCGATCGCCTCAAGCGCCACACGCCGGATCACCGGCAGCGCATTGAATTCCTCGAGACGCTCTGGTACGAAAGCACGCGTGCCGGGCTCGAACCCGCGCTCGTGCTCGGGCTCGTGCAGGTCGAGAGCGGCTTCAGGAAATTCGTCGTCTCGAGCGCGGGCGCGCGCGGCTACATGCAGGTGATGCCGTTCTGGGCGCGACTGATCGGCGACGGCGACCCGAGCAAGCTCTTTCACATGCAGACCAACCTGAGGTTCGGCTGCGTGATACTGCGCCACTACCTCAACGTCGAACGCGGCGACCTGTACTTCGCACTCGGCCGCTACAACGGCAGCCGCGGCCGCAACGAATACCCGGCCGCTGTGTTCGCCGCCCGCAAGCGCTGGGGCTACAGCGACAAGTCGGTGGGCTGAGCGCCGGGTCGCGCCCGCGTCTCGGCCGGCCCCGCGCTTTGGCGCGTGCGCCTCAGGTTTTCAGCAGCGTCTGCAACTCGCCTGCCTGGTACATCTCCATCAGGATGTCGGAGCCGCCGACGAATTCGCCCTTCACGTAGAGCTGCGGGATCGTCGGCCAGTTCGCGTACTCCTTGATGCCCTGGCGGATCTCTTCGTCCTCGAGCACGTTGACGGTCGCGAAGTCTTCGACGTTGCAGGCCTTCAGAATCTGCACCGAGCGGCCTGAAAAGCCGCACTGCGGGAACTGCGCCGTGCCTTTCATGAACAGCACGACGGGATGGGATTTGACGATGTCGTCGATGCGTTTGTGCACTTCGGTCATGGATTGATCGCTCATGGTCTGTGCTTCCCTGCTGGAAGCGCGCGTGGTACGGGAAGATGAGGTTATACGGCAATCCGCAACTGCCCGGCCGCGGGCGCCCTCAAGCCCTTGCCGGCGCGCGCACAACTCGGCCGTCGTCGGTTCAGAACGAGTACGACGCGCCGAGCTGCAGCACAGGTGACAGGCGCATCTCGCGCAGCGTGTCTTCCAGGCTTTGCCCGCTGCCGAGCGAGCGCCCGAAGCGCACCGCGCTCGCCGGATTGAGCGCGAGCAGGCCCAGATCGGCGCTGAAGCCCCAGCCGCCCTTGGCCGAGGATCCGCTGTAGCCGAGGCCGAAGTAGGGCACGGCGCCGCCGTCCGCATCGTAGGACGAGCCGACGGCAGCGCTCGCGAGGCCGAACGTCTGCGTTTCGACGCTGAACGCCGCGCTGCTCAGCCCCTGTGCGCCGGTGCCGCCCCACATTCCGAGGCGCGAGCCGAGGAAGACGCCGCTCGTCGCGCGAAACCCCGCCACGTCGCCGTCGCGAAGCTCGGTGCGGCCGAAGTAGTAGTCTCCGAGAAGGCTGGCGCCGCTGATGCGGGATGCGCCGTCGGCCGGGGCGAGCGGTGCGGCCGTGGCGCTCATGCCCAGCCGCACGCGGCCCTGAAGCTGCGGCAGCGACAAGCCGTCGCCTTGCACCGGCTGCGCCCATGCAGCGCTCGCGAGCCCGAGAGTCCCCAGCAACCAGCAGCCCAGTCGACGCATGATGACCTCCGTCGTGGCGACATGCCGTCGTCGCCGTCACATCAGCCCAGGATCGAGCTGTTGGCCCATCGTAGTCAAGGTACCTCGAGCCGGCGTAACGAAAAGCGCCCCTGAACGGCCGCAGTTGCGCGTTTGCGCCCATTTCTCACGCTGCGGTGACGCCGGTTGACACGGCCTTACACGGCGGCGATCCATTGGCCCGCGGTGCAACGCGGCCGGCCGGCAAGATCCACCCGCGTCGCGACCTGGCGCAGGCCCGCCTCGCGCAGCAGGGACTGCACCGCGCCGGCCTGGTCGTGCCCGTGCTCGAGCAGCAGCCAGCCGCCGTCATGCAGGTGCTGCGGGGCGCCGGCGGCGATCATGCGCAACGCGTCCAGGCCGTCGCCACCGGGCGTCAGCGCGAGCCGCGGCTCGTACTCAAGGGCCGCGAGGTGCGGATCGGCCTCGGCCACGTAGGGAGGGTTCGAGAGCACGACATCGAAGCGCCGGCCGGCGAGGGCCGACCACCAGTCGCTTTGCAGCCACTCCACTGCGAGGCCGAGGCGCGAGCCATTGGCGCGCGCCACATCGATCGCCGCGCCGCTGACGTCGGTCGCGCTGACGCCGGCCTCGGGATGCGCGTGGGCGATCGCGAGCGCGATCGCGCCGCTGCCGGTGCCGAGGTCGATCACCTTCGGGCGCGGCGGCTCCTCGCGCAGCAGCTCGAGCGCCCAGTCGACGAGCGTTTCGGTGTCGGGCCGCGGCACGAGCACGTTGCGGTCGACGTGCAGCGTCAGGCCGTGGAACTCCTTCTCGCCGAGCAGGTAGGCCAGCGGCACGCCTGCCGCGCGTTCGCCGCACCACGCCGCAAATCCCTGCGCCTGCGCCGGTTCGAGCAACTCGTCGCCGTGCGCGAGCAGCCAGGCGCGCGGGCGGTCGAGCACGGCGGCCAGCAGCAGCTGGGCGTCGAGCCGATCGACTCCGGCCGCACGCGCACCGGCGAGCGCGTGCTCGACGGAAATGCCCGCCACCCGGCTCACGCCCCGGCTTCCAGCGCCGCCAGCTGTTGCGCCGCGCGGGCTGCCTGCAGCGCCGCGATGACTTCGTCGAGGTCGCCGTCGAGCACGGCTTGCAGCTTGTAGAGCGTCAGGTTGATGCGGTGGTCGGTCAGCCGTCCCTGCGGGAAGTTGTAGGTGCGGATGCGGTCGCTGCGGTCGCCGCTGCCGATCAGTCCCTTGCGCGTCGCCGCTTCCCTGGCCGCGCGTTCGCTGCGGTCCTTCTCCTTCAGGCGTGCGGCGAGCACTGCCATCGCCTTCGCCTTGTTGCGGTGCTGTGAGCGGTCGTCCTGGCATTCGGCGACAAGCCCGGTCGGCAGGTGCGTGATGCGGATCGCGCTGTCGGTCTTGTTGACGTGCTGACCGCCGGCGCCGCTCGCGCGGTAGGTGTCGATGCGCAGCTCGGCCGGATTCAGCGTCACCTCGTCGGCCTCGTCGGGCTCGGGCATCACCGCCACCGTGCAGGCGCTGGTGTGGATGCGGCCCTGCGTCTCGGTCGTCGGCACGCGCTGCACGCGATGGCCGCCCGACTCGAACTTCATCTGCCCGTAGACGGCGTCGCCCTCGAAGCGCAGCACGCACTCGCGGTAGCCGCCGAGGTCGGAAGCGCTCTCCGACATCACCTCGGTGCGCCAGCCGCGGCGCTCGGCGAAGCGCAGGTACATGCGCACGAGGTCGGCCGCGAACAGGGCCGATTCGTCGCCGCCGGTGCCGGCGCGCACTTCGATGAAGGCGTTGCGCGCGTCGTCGGCATCGCGCGGCAGCAGCGTCGTCTGCAGTTCGGCGTGCAGGCGCGTGAGTTCGGCTTCAGCGGCGGCGATCTCCTCTTCGGCCATCGCCGCCATCTCGGGGTCTTCGAGCAGTTCGCGCGCCGAGGCGAGGTCGCGCTCGCGCTGCTCGTAGCGGTCAAACATCGCGACCACCGCCTGCACCTGCGCATGCTCGCGGCCGAGTTCGCGGTAGCGCTTCATGTCGCCGGCAACACTCGGGTCGGCGAGCGTGGCGTCGAGTTCGGCAAGGCGCAGCGCGAGGCGCTGGAATTGCTGGCGAAGAGATTCTTTCATCGGGGCGCGGAGATCAGGGCTTGCGTCGGAGGGTCGCGGCGCGCGCCGGGCGGGTGAGCGAGGCGGCGCCGGAGCGGCGGCAGCAGCGGCCGGCAACGGCCGCAGAACGGAACAGCAAGAAGGGAGCGCCGCTAACGCTCGTCGTCGGCCGGATTGCGCGTCGTCGAGCGCAGGAAGAGGCGCGACACCGTCTGCGCGAGTTGCGCGCGCTGCTCGCCGGCCGACGCATGCAGCTCGGCCATCGCGCCGTGCAGCATCTTTTGCGTCAGGCCGCGCGACAGCGCATCGAG